>NZ_CP072377.1:1551782-1862139 GCF_018128225.1 Leptotrichia sp. oral taxon 218
GATAAGATATAGTCTGTGCTTGTTAGAGATAACAAGAAGTTCATGAGAGAACTGCATAAGTAGTTAGCGTACTTATGTGAACGACGCTTCCCGCTGCTGCGGGGTTTTAAAAACTTTAAAAATATTTAAAAAATATTACTTTTTAATAGATAAAATGTAGGATATATAGTATAATATCTCTGATGAAAAGGAGGTGATATCTATGTATTTAACTTTAAAACAACAGGTAAAACATCTTAGTAAAAAGGAGTTTAGAAATTTAAAATATTTGTGCCATATAGCTAAAAATTTAAAGAATCAAGCTATATATAATGTTAGACAATACTATTTTAAAAATAAAAAGTATTTAAGTTATAACGAAAACTATAAAATGCTTAAAAACAGTGAGAACTATAAGAAGTTAAATTCTAATATGGCTCAACAAATTCTAAAAGAAGTAGACGGAAGTTTCAAATCATTTTTTGGACTTTTAAAACTTGCTAAAAATGGTCAATACGATAATAAAAAAATAAAATTACCTAAATATCTTGCTAAAGATGGATTTACTACTCTTGTTATAGGTTTTGTTAGATTAAAAGATGATATTCTGAGAGTTCCTTATTCAAATTCGTTTAAGAAAATTCATCAGGAAGTTAAAATTAAGTTACCACCAGTATTAAAAGACAAGAAGATAAAAGAAATTAGAATAATACCAAAACAATATTCTAGGTACTTTGAAATTCAATATACTTATGAGGTAGAAGAAGTTCAAAGGGAATTAAATGAAAACAATGCACTAGGAATTGATTTAGGCATAGACAATCTATGTACTTGTGTAACTAATAATGGAGCATCATTCATAATAGATGGTAGAAAATTAAAGTCAATTAATCAATACTATAATAAGATAAATGCAAAATTACAAAGTATAAAAGATAAGCAAAAGACCTCCCGCACAACATTAAGGCAAAAGAGAATAGCTAGAAAGAGAAATAATCGTATAGAAGATTATCTTTCAAAAGCAGCAAGAATAATTGTAAATTATTGTCTTAATAATGATATAGGAAAAATAATTTTAGGATATAATGAAGATTTTCAAAGAAAATCAAATATTGGAAGTATAAATAATCAAAACTTTGTAAGTATACCATATGGAAAATTAAGAGATAAATTAATATACCTATGTAAACTATACGGAATAGAATTTAAACTGCAAGAAGAGAGTTATACATCAAAAGCAAGTTTCTTTGATGGAGATGAAATTCCAATATATGATAAAGAAAATCAAAAAGAATATATATTCAGTGGAAAAAGAATAAAAAGAGGACTATATCAAACAAGTGCAGGTAAACTCATAAATGCAGATTGTAATGGAGCATTAAATATTTTAAGAAAAAGTAAAGTTGTGGACTTAAGCGTCCTATACAATAGAGGTGAGCTGGACATGCCTAAAAGAATAAGGGTAGTGTAAAGCTATCAAACTTCTTAGAAAATTTTTAAATATTTTTAGAGATTTTAGAACCCTGCGACTTTAGTTGTGGGAGGTTCAGGATATAATAATTATTAATAAAAAAAAATAATAAATTTTTATAAATAATTAAAGAAAGGAGAAAAATGGAAATAAAAAAAGCTGAATTTATAAAATCCGCTGTCTACTCAAATGAATATCCAAAATCCAACAATTTTACAGAATTTTCTTTCATTGGACGCTCAAATGTTGGAAAATCTTCGTTGATAAATTCTTTGACAAAGCGGAAAAACCTTGCCAGAACAAGTAAGACTCCTGGAAGAACACAATTAATTAACTATTTTTTGATAAATGATAAAATTCATTTTGTCGATTTGCCTGGTTACGGATTTGCAAAAGTTCCTCAAGCTGTTAAAAAAAATTGGGGAAAAATTATAGAAGATTATTTAACTTCAGATAGAAAAAAAATTGTGTTTTTACTTTTGGATTTGAGAAGAATTCCGTCAAATGAAGATATGGAGATGTTAAAGTGGCTGGAACACTTTGAAATAGAATATTATATAATTTTTACAAAATCTGATAAATTGTCGAATAACGAAAAATTTAAGCAGTTAAAAGAAATTAAGAAAAAACTTGTCTTTGACAACGAAGATGTATTTTTTTATTCGTCACTAAAAAATACTGGACGAGAAGAACTTCTTAAATTTATTGAAGAAAAAACTCAAAATTATGAATAAAAAATTTCAAAAAAAATATTTCTCTAAAATCCGGGAGAAATATTTTTTATTTTTAACTATTTTTTGACAATTTTATTATTTCATCTTCACATCTTTTCAAATTGGAACTTTCTTTTCCGATTTCTTTAAAATACCTATAAGTTTTCACTTTTATATCAGAAGCCGCCTCTTCATCGATAACTAATACAGAATTTTTATGCAACTGCAATGCTGAAATTGTCCAAAGATGATTTACTCCACCTTCTATTCCATGATAAACTGCTCTTGATTTTTTATACCCATCTGCAAGTATTATAACTTCATCAGAGTCAGTTAATGTGCCAACTCCAATTGTAAGTGCAGCATTTGGAACTTTTTTTACATCATTTTCAAAAAATCTAGAATTTGCCAAAATTGTGTCATAAGTCAAATCTTTTTTTCTAGTTCTGGAAGAAAGCGAAGAACCTGGCTCATTAAAGGCTATGTGACCATCTTCACCAACTCCACCTAAAAATAAATTAATTCCTCCGACTTTTTTTATTTTTTCTTCATATTCTCGGCATTCTTTTTCCACATCTTGTGCCATTCCGTCCAAAATATTAATATTTTCTTTTTTTATATCAATATATTTAAAAAAATTTTCATTCATAAAATAATGATAACTATTTTTATGATTTGCACTTAATCCAACATATTCGTCCATATTAAAAGTTATCACATTTTGAAATGAAATTATTTTCTTTTCATTTAATTCTATTAACTTTTTATAAGTTTTAAGAGGTGTCGCTCCAGTTGGAAGTCCTAGTACAAAAGGCTTTTCCTTTGTTGGACTGAATTTTAAAATTCTTTTTGCTATTTTATAAGCAGTCCAATTTCCTATTTCTTCTCTATTTTTCAAAATTATAACTTTCATCTTTTTTTTCACCTCAACTTTATTTTTATTATTTTAAAACTAAATAAAGATTAGAAAAAAACCGTACCTTTAATCTTATATTTCTCAAGAATTCTGGTACAGTTTTATATAAAGTAATTTTTATACTCAAATTTTTTAAGTTTATTATCAAAGTATAATTTAAAAAAAATTTTTTTTTAAACTAATAATAATTAGTTAGCTAATTTGTTGACTTTTAATGCAAGTCTTGATTTTTTTCTTGAAGCAGTATTTTTTTTGATTACACCTTTAGTTACAGCTTTGTCTAGTTCTTTATAAGCTGCTTGTAATGCTGATTTAGCTTCGTCGACATTTTTAGCTTCCACAGCTTTTACAACTTTTTTTACAAAAGTTCTTGTTCTACTTTTAATTGCTTGGTTTCTAAGTGCATTTCTTTCTCCTATAAATACTCTTTTTTTAGATGCTTTAGAATTTGCCATTTCTTCACTCCTTTCGACAAAATTTATATTTTTGCTTAATATGCAGTCAAACAATTTTAAAAAGACATAGCGCCGAATATCCATTGTTTGGCTAAACTATTTTTTTTCTTTTTAAATTTGCAATTACTATGAATATCATAATTCACATAATATACTATCATTTTTTTCAATAAAAATCAAGTAATTTGCACTAAAAAATTTTTTTCAAATTATAGTTGAGAATTATCAAAAAAAGTAGTATAATGTAAAAATAAGTTAAAAGTCTGAATATTTTTAGATTTTTTTATTTTGATAAAAAAATAACTTGATTTTGAGTTATTTTATTTAGATGAATTGGAGAAAAAAATGAAATACAATGATACAGATTTTATGAGAGATGTAGAAAAAGTTGCAGATAGAGCGCATAATGCAAAAATTGAATGTAGTTTATATTTGGGAGAATACAAAGAAAGAGTGATAAAGGCTTTGACATTTGATGAAGTTAACGAAAAAGGTATTTATTATGAAATCGAAAAAGCTATGGAAGACAAAAATGCCTACAAGCTATTAATTTCTCACCAAGCTGATTTTGTCAATATAAAAAAATATATTGAAATTGCTAAGAAAAAAGGAATGTCATACAAAATGATTGACAGTTTAGAATACTCAGGAGATGTCGCTCTTGTCGTCGCAGCTAAAGATGCAATTGAACACGGTGAAAATGACAATATTTTAGTACAACCTAAATTGGAAGTTATAAAGCAGAAAAATTTACCGGAAATTTATTATAAATCAATGGAAAAATGTATTTGTGAATTTCATTTAGATATAGTTCGGCAAGAATTGCCAAATTACACGAAAAATTATAAAGAAATGGGATTTTTGGACAAATTATTCGGTTCAAAATGTCCAATATGTCAAAAATTAGGAGGAAAAAAGCGTGGTTGATGGATTTAAAATAAAAGGAAAAAATAGTTTGAATGGAACTATAAAAGTGAGCGGAGCTAAAAATGCAGCTCTTCCAATCCTTATTGGAACACTTGTTGCAGAAGGTGAGTATATTTTAAAAAATGTACCAAATTTAAGAGATATTAGAGTTACAATGAAACTTTTAGAAGATTTGGGAATGAAAACTGAAAAATTGGATGAAACTACTTACAAAATAGTTAATGAAGGATTTGTAAGAAACGAAGCCAGCTATGAAATTGTAAAGCAAATGAGAGCTTCATTTTTAGTAATGGGACCTATGATTGCCAATCTTGATGAAACAGTTGTTTCACTTCCTGGAGGATGTGCAATTGGTTCAAGACCTGTTGACTTGCATTTAAAAGGATTTGAGCTTTTGGGTGCGGAAATTACTAGAATTCATGGATATGTCCATGCAAAATCAGATAATTTAAAAGGAGCAGAAATTCCATTAGGTTTTCCAAGCGTTGGTGCAACTCAAAACATTATGATGGCTGCAGTAAAAATTCCAGGAAAAACTATCATTTCAAACGCTGCAAGAGAGCCTGAAATAGTAGATTTAGGAAACTTTTTAACAAAAATGGGAGCTAAAATTAAAGGACTTGGAACTACTAGAATCGAAATTGAAGGAGTAAAAGATTTACATGCCGTTGAATATTCAATTATGCCAGATAGAATTGAAGCTGGAACTTATGTAATTGCTTCTTTAATCACTGAAGGAGATTTAAAAATTCAAGACGCTAGACTTGACGATTTAGGAGCTTTCAAATCTGACCTTGAAAAAATGGGAGTTAAATTTAAAGAAGAAGGAAACATTTTAACTGTGGAAGGAAATTTAAAAGAACTAAAACCTTGTAATGTTAAAACTCTTCCACATCCAGGATTTCCAACAGATATGCAGCCACAAATGATGTTACTTCAAACATTGGTAAATGGAACTAGCACAATGGAAGAGACTGTATTTGAAAACAGATTTATGCATGTGCCAGAATTTAACAGAATGGGTGCTGACATTATGATAAAAAGAGGAATTGCCGTTATAAATGGAGGTGTTTCATTAACTGGTGCCGCTGTTATGTCTTCAGATTTAAGAGCTGGAGCTGCACTTGTACTTGCTGGACTTGCTGCTGAAGGGGAAACTATCGTAAACAGAGTTTATCACATTGATCGTGGATACGATAGACTAGAAGCTAAATTAAACGCTGTCGGTGCTGATATTCAAAGAATTAAACTTGATATTTAATAATTTTTCTAAATTAAATATTTAATTTAATTAATTTATAAAAAATTGACTTTTGTATAAAACAAGAGCCAATTTTTTTATTTGTTAAAATTTTTTCTAAAAATATTTTTTTTATAAATAAATTAAAAAAATAAAAGTCCTAAAAAAGAACTTCTATTAATTATATTTTTTTATTTTTTATTTTTTCTAAATGAATCAAACATATTTTTAGCATTGCTGTAAAGAATTTTTACTTCATAAGGTTTTACATCCACTTGTATTTTTCTCTCAGAAATTGCATAATTTTCTTTTGGATTTAATTGATTTTTATAAAATCCAAACATTTTTGGAACATTTAAGTTTAGTGGATAACTGTCGGTGCTGTTGTTTACCAAAACTATGATTGATTCATTTCCTAAGGAAATTTCATAGGAAATAAAATCCGTATTTGGTTTTGGTGGTGTGTAGTCACGACCTTGATATAATTTTGCTCTTCTTGTCTGATCAGCTAAATATGCTGCAATTTCAGCATCAACTCTACCTTTCGTCTTCCCATCACTATAAACTTCTAATATTCTAAGTTTTCCATTTTTAAACAAATTTTTGTGCTCTTTTCTTATTTTTAGTAAACTTCTATAATGATTTTCAATTTCTTTGTTGCTTGTAACTGGATAAGAAATAAATTTTTGCACTTCATTTACTTCCACTGAATCTGGCAAACTTCTAAGTACTTTTTTATATTTACTTATATCATCAGTTTCATTATCATATGGTTCGTAATCATCCCATAACATAGGTTTTCTATTTCTAGGAGAATCCGCTCCCCACATTCCCTTTTCATCTCCATAATAAATAATAGGAGTTGCAGGTAACATCATTTGCATCGAAACCACTCTTTTTAATTTACTTATTGCAGTTCCATCATATAAATCAGGTCTTATGTTTAAATACTGATTTGACTGATTATTTCTGTCATAAACACGGTTTGTGTTTATCATTCCACTAAAAATTCTATCTGTGTCCAGTGAACCTATAAAAAGCTGCGTCATATTAAATCTGTCAGATGAATATCTATTATAAATTTCATTTAATTTTGAAGCAAATTCTACTCCATTTATACGATAATTAGGATTTGTATTTACGGTGTATTTAATTATATTATTTATAATATTATAATCCGCTCCACTGTCATAAACTCCATCATCTATATCTTTTGTAAAACTATTAGAAAACTCTCCAGTTATTAATAAATCTGGCTTATACTGCTTTAAATTTTCCGTGATATCAGCTATATATTCTTTATTTCTATCGTCATAATATACATATCTAATTCCATCAATTCCATCATCATAAATATTTTTCTTAAAAGTTTGGTCTGGTCCTAAAATCCATTTTTTCATCGAATTTTCAAAATAATTTTGAACTTCTTTGTTGCTCAAATCAAGCACTGTATCTTTTAAATACCAATCTTTAAACTCTTTATTTTCTCTTGCAAAAAAAGCTCCCGAAGTCACATCTGGCGCAACTTCCAAAACAACTTTTAACCCTTTCTGATGCGCCTTTTTTACAAGACTTGCAAGAACCAAGTCAGAATCAGTCCAAACCCAGCTATTTATATTTCTCAAATCTTCCCCAAGCAAATTTTTATCAGTTGTCGGATTAAAAACTAATAAATTTAATTCTTTGTCACCATTGACATTGTGAACAGGTGCTTTTATATCAAGCGCCTTTATTGTCCCAGTCTGCTCAATAACTCCAAAATATGGATCTACATGATTAAAATAAATCGTATCATATTTATGATTTGACAACGAATAAAAAGGTGAAGATAAAATTATATATTCCACTCCTAAATTTTTCAAATAATCTAGTTTTTCTTCAACACCTTTTAAATCTCCACCATAATAACGGGTGTAATTTTGCACTTCATTTAACGCACTTTCTTCCCACTCATTTTTTTCTTCATAATTACTGTTCCATTCATTTAATGAAAATTGCGGTTTGCTTCCATCTCCCCATTCAGCTAAAAGTAATTCTCTTTTTGTAGTTCCCGAACGAATTTCTCCAGTTGGTGCAGAAAAGTCATCAGTTCCAAATTCATTAAAGATCGCATCGTTGTCAACATCTCCATTTCTAAATGAATCAATGTAAATTTGGTAACCAACAGAACCTTTTGCCCAATCTGGAATTTGTGTCAATTTTTTTGAATTTGTATATTCAAATGGAATTACCGAACTTCTATTTTTTGTTAAATTTCTTCCCATAAAATATTTTGTCTTGGCGTCAGTTATTTCAAAAAAATAATCTTTAATCGTGTCTGGAACTTCTGCTAAAAATGTTTCGTTTCCACCATAATTTCCAATTCCACGCATCATTTTTTTTCCATTTTTATAAATTACTTCCACTGAATAAACATCGTTGTTTTTCGTTTTCATAAGTATTTTTACATTTTTCCCATCTTTTACACGATATTCAGAATTTTCTTCGTGTTTTAACGAATTTACATCTATTATTCCGTCATTTCTCTGACTGTATTTCAAATTTTCATTCGTACTTTTATTTTCTTGGTCGTCTATAATTTCTTCATCTATTTTTGAACTGTCATCTATAATTTCTTGCGTTGATTCGTCCAGATGCTCCATATTTGTATCTGCATTGTTCACTTTGTCACTTTTTTCTTTTGAAAAAGAAAGAGTTGTACCAATTATAAATAACAGAACTATAATTTTTAATTTTAATTTACTCATATTTCTCCTTTATCTTTTTTAATTTCTTTTGCCGCTGCAAGACAAAAAACGATAATATTTAAATTTTTAATTTTAGAACTTTGTAAAATTTCATTTTTTATTTCTTTTAAAGTCGCTCCTGTCGTAACAATGTCGTCAACAATCAAAATATTTTTATTACTAAAATCAATTCCCCCTGAAATTTCAAATGCACCTTTTATATTTTTTTTCCTTTTTTCCTCATCCAAAATTGACGCCATTTTTTTAGTATTTTTTGTCCTTTTAATTTTACAATATTTTATTTCTAAATAATTTAGAATCTCGTCAACTTGATTAAAACCCCGTTCACTTTTTCTCTTTTTACTTACAGGCACACTTACAACAATATCTATTTTTTCTTTTTTCAAGATAAAATAAAATTCTTTTTTTATAAGTCCTGAAATAAATTTTGCCAAAATTTTTTTCTTGTTATATTTATAAGCATAAATCAATCTTTTAAATTCATTGTTATAATCCCATAAATAATAAATATTATTAAGTTTTCGCAATTTTTTTAAATCATTAAAAATTTTTTTAGTCTTTTTTGAAACTATTTCGCACTCAACTAATTCCTCCCCAGAAATTATATCTTTATTTCTAAAAAAAATTCCTTTAAAGTTAAAAATCTCGCTTTTTAATTTATCAATAATTTTTAACTGGGTCTTTGACTTTTTCAAGTACTTTAGTTGAGTACATTTCTGTATATCCACAATTTTGACATATTTTTAAATAAAACATATCTATTCCAATTTTCGCTTTTGTCGTTTTTGTTGTCGGCACTGCTATTTTTTTTATTTCAAATGTTTTTTCACCACATTTCAAGCATCTTTCATTATTTCTCATATTTCACCTCAAAACGCATTTTTTATCCATTCAATATTATTAGAAAAACTGTCTATTCCAATAATATCATACCTTACGCCACTATTCCATTTATTTTTTAATATATAAACCTGTGAAGTTGCCAAAATTTTTTTTTGCTTTCTTTGTGTAACCATTTCAACGGCTTTCCCAAAAAAATCATTTTTTCTATATTTAACTTCCACAAACACAAGTGTTTCGTCATTTTCAAAATCTTTAAAAATCAAGTCAATCTCCCCATACCTGCTAGAAAAATTTCTTTCAACAAAAACAAGTCCCTTTAAAGTTAAATACTCTTTTGCAATCTCTTCATATTCAAACCCAATTTTTCTCTTATTTCTCAATTTTCCCATTTTAATCCAATTCCCTTTTTTATTTTTCTAAAAATATTTTATCACATTTGAAGCGAAAAAACAAAATTTTCATTTTTTACAATTTTTATAAATTTATATCTTATTTTTTAACTAACAAACAAAAATATAAGATTATACTAATCAAAAAATCATAATAAAAAGGTACAATTTTAATGTGAAGAAAAAACTTATGTATCTTTTTATTATGTAAAAAATTATAAAAATAAAAAAAGGAAGTGATCTTTTATGAAAAAAGTACTAATTCTAATGTTATTATTAGGTAGTTTTGCTTTTGGTGAAAGCATGTCGATTGAAACTAGAAAATCAGATAGATGTGTTCCAGCAAATTATAGCCTTGATTATCAAGGAATAGATTCTTTCAATGATGGATATTATGCTCACATGTATGAATATGCTAATTGCAAAATAGGTGGTCATTATTTTCACAATGTACGATTAGCAATAATTACAAAAAGCAGTAATGAATTTACAGATACTCTTTCATCTTTAACATTTTATCCTAAAAAGACCGTATACTATTACCCAAATGAAAATAAAATTTCATTTAACATAAATAAAGTGGTATCATGGAAACATTAAACAACAATTTAAAAATTTTCGTTCAAACCTCTGAATAATGTATAATAAAATAATTATACATATTTGGAGGTTTTTATTTTGGGTAATATAAATTAAAAAATTGCAAAAAAATATGATATAATTTAAAAAAAATAAAAAAAAGGAGATAAAAATAAAAATGAATAAAAAATTTAACTACAAACCATTAATTGAATACACAAATTATGAAGGGAAAAAATATGTAAAACCTGAAAAAGCTGGAGATTTAAAGGAAGATATGGAGCTTTTTAGAAAAAATGGACAAAATGCTAGAAAAGTTTTTACGGAAATTGCAAAGGCTTTGGAAGAAAAGACTGATGGATTTCATTTGCAGAAAGTTAGTAGCTGGATGAATCAGGCTCAGATTGCAAGACCTTATCTTTGGGTATTTTTGCGACAAGATGGGGATAGTGATACTGAATCAGGGATTGCTTTGAGAGTTTTTAAAAATGGGAAGACTAAGAAAATTGGGATTTCGCTTGAAGTGAGTTTTGTTGAAAGAAAAATTGGGGAAAATACGCTTGAAAATCAGAATAAAGTTTTAGAAGTGCCGATTAATGAACCGCTTTATTATTTTGTGCAATTTGCGAAAAGTAAGGAAAACTGTGCTTT
Organism: Leptotrichia sp. oral taxon 218; assembly: GCF_018128225.1. Taxonomy (NCBI): domain Bacteria; kingdom Fusobacteriati; phylum Fusobacteriota; class Fusobacteriia; order Fusobacteriales; family Leptotrichiaceae; genus Leptotrichia; species Leptotrichia sp. oral taxon 218. Next base: position 1,562,693 of record NZ_CP072377.1, read on the forward strand.
GGATAGATTTGAAGGTAATGAAAGTAATAGAGAAAAATTTCTTAAAGAGTGGAAAAATGGGGGAATTAGGAAAGTTTTGGTTAAGTTTGATGTGGAAGAGATTGAAAGATTTGAGAGTTTGGATGAGCTTGTTGAGGAATTTTTGGAAGGAATCAGATTGCTTATGCCATTTTATGTTGCTACTCACTAACTAGTAAAATTATTTAAATTTAAAGGAATTTACTACTATTGAATAAAAGACTAAAAAATTTGTTGTAAAATAAATAAAATATTATTTTTATATTAGACTTGTTCAATAACTATATAAATTTAGGATTTGACAAAATAAATATTTAAAAACTAGAGGTTATTCCTTGTAAACTTAGGTTATCGAACATATCTATTCTATTATTTGAGAAAAAATTAGGAGTGATGATTTTGAATTTTGATGAAGCGTTTAAAATACTGGAAATAGAGCCGACAAATGATAAGAAGAAAATAAAAATTGCATATTCTAAAATGTTGAAAAAATATCATCCTGAGGAGTTTCCTGAGATGTTTATGAAGATTAATGAAGCGTATAGGGTTGCTTTGGAGTTTGAAAAATTTGATTTTAATGAAATTAATTTTAATAAAGGGAATTTTAGAAATAAAAATTTTTTTGAAATTGAACAAAAGTCGGAAAAAGATGGATATGAGGAAGTTTCTTTTGGAAATGATATTCAAAAGTCAGAGATTGAAAATGAAGAATTTTCTGATATTTTTAATGGGAAATATGAATGGATGGAAAAAAATTTCAAATCTTGGATAAAAGAAATTCGTAGGATTTTAAATGGCGAAAAAGTTTCTTTTATTTACTTAAAAGTTTTTTTGAAAAGATTTGATAAGTTTTCAGATGATGAAAAGTCTAGGATTAGGGATATTTTAGGATTGGAAAATAATGATTTTGAAGATAATTTGATTTTAAAATCAGAGAATCTTTTTGAATTTGAAAAAGAATACATTATTTCCTGTTTGTCAAATAATAAAAATGAATTTGGGGAAATAAAGGGGCTTTATAACAGTAAAGAGAAAAAAGATAATGATAAGGCTCTAGAAAATTTTGTAGAAAGATATTTTAATGTGAAAAAGTTGAATATTTTTGGATTTTTTATATTTTGGAATATTTATCGTGGAAATTATAAATATTTTGATATAAAAATAAATAAAAGAATTCACAATTTGTTTTTTAATTCAGCAAATAATTTCTTTTTTAAAAGAATAGTTTACAGTTATAAGAAAATAAAGAATATATTTTATCATTTGGAAATTACTTGCGAAGACGATATTGGAGAAGATGACGCTTTTATACACACTCTAATATTTCTTCTTAGTTGTATTGCGCTAATTTTTATTTGCATATTTAGTTTACCAGCAATAATAAATACAAAGGAAATAGATTATAGAAATGTCGTGAAAAGTTTTGAATTAGTGAGAATTTATTGGATTGTACTTACAGTTACAAGAATTTATTTAGATTTTTCACTTGCAAAACGTGGAAACAATTTAAACATGGCAAGTATGTTGAATATACAGATAATTTTGCTTGGAAGTTATTTAATTTCTATTTATTTTAATTATAAAATTAAAGATTTTCTATTGTTTGGAATATTAATATGGATGCTTATAAAATTAATAATTGTAAATAGAATAAAATATTTAAGATTGAAAAATTATGCAAAAAAAATTTTAGATAAAATATATAATTAAAAAAATTACAGTTAATAAAAATAAAATTATTAAAAATTAAAGAATTGAGACTATTTATCAAAAAGTAATAAAATATAAAAAATAAAAATTGAAAAATGCTATATTAGAAAATTTTCTAAACTTTTATAAATGACCAAAATATTATTAAAGGAGAAAAATAAAAATGGGAAGAATGATTGGAATTGATCTGGGAACAACGAATAGCCTAGCTACATATATTGACGATAATGGGAAAATAGAGTTTATAAAAAATGAATATGGAAATATTTTGATTCCGTCTGTTGTGGGAATTGATGAAAATGATGATATTATTGTAGGGGAATTAGCAAAAGAAAGAAGAATGATGAATGCTGGGGAAACTGCGAGTAATTTTAAAAGAAGAATGGGAACAGATGCAAAAATTAAAGTTAAAAATAGAACTTTTGATGCACAAATGTTATCTTCATTTGTTTTGAAACATTTAAAGGAAAATGCTGAAAAACAGTTAAATGAAAAAATAAATAGGGCGATAATAAGTGTACCTGCATATTTTAATGATAAACAGCGAAGAGATACAAAAATGGCAGCAGAATTGGCAGGACTTACAGTAGAAAGACTTATAAATGAACCAACGGCTGCGGCATTGTCACTTGGAAGCAATATTTTAAATCAAAATTTAAAGTTTATTGTTCTTGATTTGGGTGGTGGGACATTTGATGTTACTTTGCTTGAAACATTTGAAAATATTATGGATGTGATTTCTATAAGCGGGGATACGATGCTTGGTGGAGAAGATTTTACTACTAAAATTTGTGAAATTTTTCTAAAGAATATTAAATTAGCAATAACAGATTTGAGCCGTGATGAAAGAACAAAATTGTATACAAAGGCAGATAGAGCGAAAAAATTAATAAGTTTAAAAGATATTGAAATTGAGCTAGAAATTAAAGGAAAAAATTATAAATCAGAAATTACACAAAAGGATTTTAGAGAAACTGTAAAACCGTTGCTTGTGAAAATGAAAGCTGCAATTGACAAGGCTTTGCAGGATGGAAATACAGATGCCAGAGAAATTGAAAAGGTTGTTTTGGTTGGAGGAGCTGTAAAATTAGGGATTATTGAAGAATTTACAGAAAAATATTTTCATAAAATGCGTGGAGAAAAAATATATTTTAGTAGCGAGAATTTTATTGAAAATAATAAACTCGTGTCAATAGTGGCAAATCCTGATACAGTTGTAGCTTACGGTGTTGGAGTTGCAGTTGGAATGAAAGAAAGAAACAAAATGTTTAAGGAGAGAATTTTAACTGATGTTTGTCCATTTACTTTAGGAACAGAACTCGTAGGAAAACGATTTGCACCAATTATTCCTAGAAATACAACTGTTCCAACAAGTAAATCTGAATATTTTTACACAATAGATGACTATCAGGATAAAGTGAATGTTGGAATTTATCAAGGAGAAAGCCTGAATATAGATGACAATTTATTTTTGGGAAATTTTTTGATAGATGTGCCACGAAATATAGCAGGAAAGGAAGCTATAAATGTCAGATTTACTTATGATATAAACGGTATTCTGGAAGTGGAAGCGACAGTTGTGAGTACAGGACTTAAAAAAAGTAAATTGATTGTAAATGGAGATTTATCTGAAGAAGAAAAAAACGAGAAAATAAAAATGCTGGAAGAAATAAAAATTCAGTCTGAAAATAAAAATAAGGATAAACTGCTGCTTGAGAGAGCAAATAGAATTTATGCTGAGATAGTAAATACAGAAATAAGAAATCATATTTCTGGTTATTAAAAAAATATCAAATGGTTGTAGCAACAGGCGATAGAATTCGTATTCAAAAGGCGAAAGAAAGTTTCTCACAGTTTCTTGATAAAATTGATCCTGAAATTAATGATATGAGTATAGAAGATATTTTGAAAGATTTTGAAGATGAAACGGAAGAGGAAGATATGAAAGAAGAAGATGAACTAAAATTTTGGAATTAAAAAATAATTCTTAATTATGAAGAAAAATAATTAAATATTTAAATTTTAATGATTTTGAAATTATGAAAAATGAGGTAAAATATATTAAGAAACTGAAAATAAATAATAAATTAAAGTAAAATAAATTTGTTTGACAACTTTTTTAAAAGGAGTGAGATGGTTATGAAAAGAAAAAATTTATTGAAAATATTGGGATTATTGATCTTAGTAGGAAATGTTGCAAATGCTGAATATTCTGGGAAATTTGAGAAAACTTATTCTAAAAATTCAGATTATAAAATGAAAATTACGAGTGTTAAAAGTGGAAAAAGTAAGAGAAATGTTTCAAAAATATTAAGTAATCAAGAAATTGATTTGAAACTTATTGAAAAAATTGGGGATTCAAATTATTTTAGAAATAAAAATGGGATTTATTATAAAAGTGGAGAAAAAGTTTTGAAATTGGATGGAGTTGATAAAGATAGTTTTGAAGTTATGAAATTTGGAAATTATGGGAAAGATAAGAATAGTGTTTTTTATCATAATAGAAAATTGGATGGTGTTAAACCAATTGGATTTGAGGAACTGGATGAAAGATTTGCGACATATGAAGGTGTTCTTTTTAATAATGGAAAAAAAGTTGAGGGAGTGAGAAGAATTGAGAGTGGCGATATGGATATGAATGGTCTTGAAAGAATTAGAATTTCTGATCATTGGGATCTAGGGTACTCAAATTATTTCAAAAATAAAGATGGAATTTATTATGCGGGGAAAAGTAAATTTCTTAAATTGAACGGTGCAGATAAAGATAGCTTTAGTGTGACTTTTAAAGGAAAATATGGAAAAGATAAAAACAGTGTCTATTATCAAGATAAAAAAATGGACGGTGTAAAACCAAGTGAATTTATAGAGTTAAATGATATTTTTGCAAAAGATCGAAATAATATTTATATTGATGGGAAAAAACTCGAGAATTTTGAGGCAAGAGATTTTTTGATTTTGGATGAAAAGAGATTCGAGTATAAAAATAAGAAATATTATTATGATAAAAAAAGTAAAACTGTTAAAGAAGATAAAGAAATTGGAAAAAGTTTTTAAAGTTATCAGACAGAACTAATTAAAGGATCTTGAATAAATTTACCATTTTAAATAGAAAAAAAATTAAAAATGACAAGGAGCAAAATATGAAAAGAAAAAATTTATTAAAAATATTGATTTTATTTATTTTAGCGGGAACTATTGCAAATGCTGAATATTTTAAGGAAAATGGAGAAGTTTATTATAAGATGCCATATTTTGAAATCAAGTCGAAAGTGAAAGGTGCAGATGCGAAGACTTTGGAGAATGTTGGAGAAGATAATATGGAAATAGCCGGCTATTTTGGGAAAGATAGCAAGAATACTTAAATAAGAAATCATATTTCTGGTTATTTAAAAAATTATCAAATGGTTGTAGCAACAGGCGATAGAATCTGTATTCAAAAGGCGAAAAAAAGTTTCTCACAGTTTCTTGATAAAATTGATCCTGAAATTAATGACATGAATATAGAAGATATTTTGAAAGATTTTGAAGATGAAATGGAAGAGGAAGATATGAAAGAAGAAGATGAACTGGAATTTTGGAATTAAAAAATAATTCTTAATTATGAAGAAAAATAATTAAATATTGAAATTTTAATAATTTTGAAATTACAAAAAATGAGGTAAAATATATTAAGAAAAAATAAAAATATTTAAAAAGAGGGAGTAATAAAAATGTCAAATTTGAATAAAGAGATTGTTAATGAGATTTTAGAAAGAATAAAAGGGGATTTTTTGAAAGAAATTAAAGAAAATAATGTGGAACTTAATATTAAGCCACTTCGTCATGCAAAACTTTTGGATAGAGAAGAAATTTCCTTGACAGAGAGTAAAGTGGGAGGATTTCCGTATATTCCGATTGGAGAAAGAGCACCGATGTTTTATGATGCGTTTTCAGATTGTGAAGATGATGAGGATGACGATGAAGATGGAAATGAAACAATGGCTCTGTTTGCTCAAATTAATTGTGAGGATTTAAAAGGACTTGAAAATTTTCCTGAAAAGGGGCTTATTCAAATTTATATGCAAGGGGATACAGATTTTGAAGTTTACAATGAAGATGACTTGAAAGTGATTTATTATGAAAATATTGGGGAACATTATAGCGAAGAAGAATTGAAGGAGATTTATAATCCAAAATTTGATTGTGGAGATTTTCCTTTTGGAGAAACGCTTGGAAGAGAGATTGGGTATGCATTGGAATTTTCTTCGATGTACAATATTTCAGAAATAAGTGAAGAAAAACAGAAAAAATATCTTGAGACAACTTTGGAAAAAATGAATTTAAAATTGTCGGAAAAAGAAAAGGAAGATATATTTTTAAAGGTAGAAGATGACATATTCTATAATTTTAAGTGGAATGAGTATATTGATAAAAATATGGAAATAGTAGATGAAAAGGCGTGTGGAATTGATTCAAGAACGCATTGTGGCGGATATCCTGATTTTTTTCAAGGATACGACCCTAGAGAAAAGGAAGGAGAAAAAGAAAAATACGATACGGTTCTTTTTCAGTTAGGAAGTGATTTGTCTAAAGATGGAGATTGGAGAGCTTTAATTTTTGATGCTGGATTTGTGAACTTTTTTATTAACAGTGAAAAATTGAAAAATAAAGATTTTTCAGATATTTTTGTTGATGTTCAATGTGGTTGATATTTTTGAATAACAAGGGAAATATGAGCATTTATCAAAAAGGATTTAGATAAATCTAACATTAAAATGAAAAATTAAAAATAAGGAGCGAATATGAAAACAAAAAATCTATTAAAAATATTGATTTTATTTATTTTAGCGGAAACTATTGCAAATGCTGAATATTTTAAGGAAAATGGAGAAGTTTATTATAAGATGCCATATTTTGAAATTAAGTCAAAAGTGAAAGGTGCGGATGCGAAGACTTTGGAGAATGTTGGAGAAGATAATATGGAAATGGCTGGCTTTTTTGGAAAAGATAGCAAGAATACTTATTTTATTGGGAAAAAGATAAAAGATGTTTCACCTAAAGGATTTGAGATTTTGGATACAAAATATGTAAAAGATGATAAAAACTTGTATAAATTTGAAACTGATTCGCTTTCTTATTTTTCAAGTAATGAAATAAAAACGAAAAAAGTTTCGATTGATGGACTTGATGTGAAAAGTTTTAAGGTTTTAGAGAATAATAAAGATTCCTACTTCGACTATTATGTAGATAAAAGCAATGTTTATATTGATAAAGATAATTTGGAAAAAATAACAGGAGCGGATAGAAATTCTTTTGAAATTTTAGGGTATTCTATTGCTAGAGATAAAAATAATGTCTATAAAAAAGGGGAAAAATTAGGAAATATAGATATTGCGAGTTTTAAATATTTTGATAATGGGATAGCGAAAGATAAGAATAGAGTTTTTTATATGGATGAGCGTAAAGATATTAAAAATGCGGATGCGAAAACTTTTGAGAGAATGGGAGAAAGCTATTATTTTAGGGATAAAAATAATGTTTTTGCTTTAAAAAATGATTATCCTGACTCTAGTTATAATTTGGTTTTGGAAATGTCGAAAAATATTGATAGAAGTAGTTTTGATATTTTGAATGCTGAATTTGGGAAAGATAAAAATGGCGTTTATCATTTTGGAGAAAAAATAGATGGAATTTCTTCGAATAATGCTAAAGTTGTTGAAGAATTAGGAGATTACGATTATATTTTTCAAAGTGGCAATGATCATTACTTGGTAACTGTAAATGAAGGAAATTCATATGACAAGTCAGATGATAATACAAAAGAAAAATTTAAAATAAAGAAAATAAATGGCTTGAATATTGATTATGACACATTTAAATATTTTGAAATATACGATTTGTATAAAGATAAAAATAATTTTTATTATCATTCAGATAATGACTTGAAAAAAATTAAAAGTGATATTGATGTTAAAAGTGCTGAAAAAATGATTGAGTTGCGTGATTTTATAAAGGACAAAAATAATATTTATCATTTTTCTGATGGAAAACTTGAGAAAATTAATTTGAAAATTGATGTAAATAATTTAGAATATTTGGATGATGGAAATTCTGTTTTTAGTAGTTATTTGAGAGATGGGAAAAATGTTTACTTTGTGAATGATGAAGATGGGAAAATAAAAATTGTGAAAAATGTTGATAAAAACACATTTAAAGTTGTAAACGGAAATTATGGAGTGGATAGTAAAAATGTTTATTATTTGGGAGAAAAACTGGATTTTATAGGATTAGATGGACTTAAAATTTTTAATGAGGGTTATTTGAAAGATAAGAAAAATGTTTATGAAATTTCTGTAAATGATAATGATAAAGTGAAAGTAAAACCGATTAAAAATCTTAATATTGATGTGGCAACTTTTGAAGATATTTTCGGCGGATTAAATTACAAAGATAAAAATTCAGTTTATTATGTTGATGAAAATAATGGAGAAGTTTCTTTGAAAATATTAAAAGGAGCAGATCCGGCTACATTTGAGTTTGGAGTTATTTCTAAAGATAAAAATAGTGTTTTTGTTGATAATCAGAAATTGGAAGGTGTGAGTTCTAAAGGATTTGAAGTATTGGCTGATTTGTTTAATTTTGTGAAGGATTATAAGAATGTTTATTATTTGGATAGAGAAAGTGATGGGATTACTTATAAAGTAAAAGTTTTAGATACAAAAGGAATTGATATTCCGAGTTTTGAATTTTTTGGATATTCTTATAACAAATATTTTAAAGATAAAGATAATATATATTTTTTGAATGATAAAGATGATAAAATGGAATTTGAAAAATTGGATGGTGCGAATCCGAAAACATTTGAAATTGTTGACGATTATTTTGCAAGAGATGATAAAAATGTTTATATTTTGGGATATAAAGTAGATGGAATTGATCCAAAGACATTCGAAGCATTAAATTATGAAATGATAAAAGATAAAAATGGAGTGTATTTTTTGGAAAATATTTCAGAAGAAAATGAAAATTCAGAAATAAAAACTAAAAAGTTGAACTTAAAAGGATTGGATTTGAGAAGTTTTAAAAAAATTGATGATAGTGATTATTATTTTAAAGATAAAAATAGTATTTACTACGAGGATTCTGGAAATTTACATAAAATAGAAAATGCTGACTTAAAAACATTCAAAGACTTGGATTATAATTTTGCGAAAGATAAAAATAATATTTATTATAAAAATAAAAAATTGGATGGAATCGATGCTGCAAGTTTTGAAAAAATAGAATTTAATTTTATAAAAGATAAAAATGGACTTTATAAAATTGACGAAGATGAAGAAAAAAATGAGATAAAATTAATTCCACTCAATGAAAAAGTCAATCTTGAAAATTTTGAAGAAATAGGTGGAAATTATTATAAAGACGATAAAAATCTCTATTATTTTGGAGAAAATGAGTTTAAGAAAATAGATGGATCAGATCCAAATTCATTTGAATATGACAACGAAAATTATACTTTTATTGCAAAAGACAAAAATAATGTTTACTTTGACGGAGAAAAAGTAAAAGGAATAGATGTTAAGAGTGCTGAAGGAATAGACGGGCTTTGGATAAAAGATAAAAATAGTGTGTTTTATCGAGGGAAGAAATTGGAGAAAATCAGTTCAAATAACTTTAACTATTTTGATGGCGGAATGTCGTATGATATAATTTTAGTTGACAAAAACGGAGCTTACAAATTGTTGGAAAATGAAAATCAAAAAGATAAAATAATCCCACTTGATAGCAAAAATATTGACTTAAAAACTCTTGAAAGAATTGAATCTCCAATGGATAGTTCCAATTATTTTAAAGATAAAAATGGGGTTTATTTTTTGAATGGAGAAAAATTCGTGAAAATAAATGGAGCGGATATAGATACTTTTGAAGTGACAATGAGTGGAAAATATGGAAAAGATAGGAATAATGTTTATTTTGAAGGGAAGAAAATGGAAGGGGAGAATCCGAAGAAGTTTGAGGAGGAGATGGAGATTAAATAATAGGAATTGCTTTGTTTGAATTGCTAAATTTTGGAATAAAAAAGGAGAGTTATTGTGAACATTAAAAGATATTTGTTAAAAATTCTGCTTTTACTTGTTTTGGTAGGGAGTGTTGCGAATGCAGATATTCTTGTGGTGCCTTTTTATGAAATTCATGAAAAAAGTGTGTACTATAGAACAGAAAATGGATTAGAAAAGTTGCAAAATGCAGATGCGAAAACTTTTGAAATTTTTAAAGAAAGCAGATCTTTTGGAAGGGATAAAAATAATGTTTACTATTTGGGAGATAAACTGAATAAAATAGATCCAAAAACTTTTGAAGTAGTTGAAGGATACTATATTACAATGTTCAAAGATAAAAATGGAATTTATACTTTTGGAAAAAATTATGATAAATTAAAAATTATAAATTTTAAAGAAAATGGGATTGATATAGATTTTAATGATTTTAAAGTAATTTCAAGCGAAAATCCAACCATTTATAGAAATAAGAATGATGTTTATTTCCAAAAAGGCGGGAAAATTTATCCAATAAAAAATGTGGATGCGAAAACTTTTGAAAAAATAAACGGTCGTAGTTATCTTGATAATAAATATTATCGAGATAAAAATGATGTCTACTATTTTTCTAGTGACAAAATATTGAAACTAGAAAATGCAGATAGAAACAGTGTTAATGAATTAAGTAAAAATATTTTAAGAGATAAAAATAATGTCTATTTTGAAAATCAACAAATAAAAGGTTTGGATGTTAATAGTTTTAAAGTTATTTATGAAAATAGAATATCAGAACCTGAAAATTTGATAAAAGATAAAAATGGTGTCTATTATATTGATGAAAATAAAAAAACTTTAATAAAATTTAAAAATAATGAGATAGATATAGAAAGTTTTGGAATAGCAAATAAAATGTTGGATGATTATTTCAAGGATAAAAATAATGTCTATTATTTGGAGGATTATAAACTTCATAGGTTAGATGATTTGGATATTGAGACTTATCAAAATATTTTTATGACAAGATACAAAAAGGATAAAAATAATTTGTACTTTAAATGGAAAAAAGTAAAAAATGTTAATCCCAATGATGTTGAAATAATTGAAAATGACTTCATTAAAATAAAAGATACATTATATGAAATTTCTAATTTTGAAGAAAAAGAAGTTGAAATATTACCTTTAGCAGTTGATGTAAAAAGCTTTGAATATATTGATAACAAGTACTATAAGGACAAAACTAACATTTATTATAATAAAAATGGAAAATTAAAAAAAATAGAAGATGTAAATTTCAAAAGTTTTGGAATACTAGAAGAAAATTCTTATTTTGGAAAAGATAAAAATAATATTTATTATAAAGGAGATAAATTAGAAAAAATAGATAGAAATAGTTTTAGAGTATTAAATGAATCTTACGATAATTCTATAATAAAAGATAAAAATGGAATTTACATATTAACTAAAGAGAGTAGCATAAAAATAATTAAAATTGATAAAAATATTAAGAATATTGATTTTAATAATTTTGAAGAAATTACAAATTATCCTTATGTTTTTAAAGATAAAAATTCTGTTTATACTTTGAATACAGATGATGATAAAACAGTTACGGTTTTTAGTTTTGAAAAAAATGATTATAAACTAAATAAATTAAATAATATAAATCCTAAAAAATTTGATATGATAGAATTTAATTATTTTAAAGATGATAAAAATATTTTCTATTTTTCAGATAAAGAAAAAATAATGAAAAAAATTGAAAATGCTGATGTTGAAAGTTTTGAAGTGCTAGATGACGATTATTCGAAAGATAAAAATAGTAAATATTATCATGGAGAAAGAATTAAGTAAAAATAGATATTAAAATTATTCAGATAACAAAATAAGAAGAAAGGAGAACCCGATATGAAGAACAGCAAAAAAACAAAACTGCCAATCGGAGTATCTAATTTTAAAGACATTATTGAAAAAAATTACTATTATTTTGATAAAACAAAATTTATAGAAAATATTTTAGAAGATGGCTCTCAGGTGAAATTGTTTACTCGTCCTAGAAGATTTGGGAAAACATTGAATATGTCGATGCTTAAATACTTTTTTGATGTTAAGAATAAAGATGAGAACAGGAAACTGTTTGAAGGGCTGAATATTTCTAAAAGTGAGTATTTTGACATACAAGGGAATTTTCCTGTGATTTCGGTTTCGTTTAAGAAATATCAGGAAAAAGATTGGAAAAATGGATTTGATATGATTAAAGATATTATTTCTGGCTTGTATGATGAATTTGAGTTTGTGAAGGAAAAACTCAGTGCAAGAAAAAAGAAAAAGTTTGATTCGATTTTGATGGAGGAAGCTAATCTTGCTAATTGGAAAAATTCGTTGGCAGATTTGTCAAATTATTTGTATGATTTTTATGGAAAAAAAGTGATTGTTTTAATAGATGAATATGACCAGCCGATAATAAATTCCTATATTGAGGGATATTACGATGAAACTATTGATTTTTTCAAAAGTTTTTATGGTGCTGTTTTGAAGGATAATGAGTATCTTGAAATGGGAGTTATGACTGGGATTTTGAGGGTTGCTAAGGAAAATATTTTTTCTGGGTTGAATAATTTAGAAGTTCATACAATTTTAGATGATGAGTTTACAGAATATTTTGGGATTATGGAAAACGAAGTGGAAAAATCAGTCGAAGATTTTGGTTTGGAGTATGAATTGAAAGATGTCCAAAAATGGTATAATGGTTATTTATTTGGAAATAGACAAGTTTATAATCCGTGGTCTATTATCAATTTTTTAAAAAATGGAAAATTGAAACCTTATTGGGTAAACACAAGTGGAAATGGTCTTATTAAATTGTATTTGAAAAAGTTAAGAGACAGCATTTTTGATGATTTTACGAAACTTCTGGATAAAAAAAATATCTTAAAAATTATTAATGATAATATGACTTTTGGTAATTTGGAAGCAAATTTTGAAAAAAATATTTGGAATTTATTTTTTCATAGCGGTTACTTGACTTTAGCAGAAAAATACAATGGAAATGATGTTTGTTTAAAAATACCAAATGAAGAGATATTAAAAATGTTTTCAGAAATGTTTATAGAAGTATACTTTGATAGTTATGAAAAATTTTTATATATGTCAGATTCTTTAAGAAATGGCGATATTTCAAATTTCAAAAAATATCTAAAAGAAATTTTATTGGAAAATACTGGAATATTTGATGTGAGTGGAACTTACAAAGAGCAATTTTATCACGGATTGATGTTAGGATTAATTTTAATTTTGAAAAATGAATACGAAATTACATCGAATAATTTTGCGGGAAAAGGAAGATACGATTTACTTTTAAAACCTAAAAATATTTTGGAAGGAAAAGAAGGAATTATTATTGAATTGAAAATTATTAATGGGACAGAAAATTTAAGTAATAATAAAATTCATGAAAAACTTGAAAAGGAATGTGAAGTTGCGTTGAATCAAATTGATGAGAAAGGATATAGTTCTGTTTTGAAAAATGCTGGGATTGAGAAAGTTTTGAAAATTGGGATTGCATTTTTGGGGAAAGAATTTGAGATGAAGTTTGAAAAATAGTTAAAAAATATAATATTATTGCTTTTCATAAAAAAATATTGTATAATTAACTTAATAAATGAAATAAAAAAACTTATATTCATTGTTAAAAAAAGGCCAATTTAAAGAGAGTTTTAAAGCTCTCTTTGTTTTTTATAAAATATAATTATTAATTTTCTTTTTAACCATAATAAAAATCTCCAAATATCATATATTTTATCATATATTATTTAGAGATTTACATAAAAAATTTTTTATACATCCTTTTAATAATGATATTTGAATTCAAAATTAAATATCAATAAGTCTGTTTTATCAATTCAAATATTTCTCAAAATCCATTCAAATTTCTTTTCATACTATTCCCCGTTTAAAAAGCGAATATTTATTTTCAAATAATTAAAATAAATATCAAGTTTAATCTGCTAAAAAGATTTACAACATATTCGTTATTTAAATGGGGTTTAGTATTACATTTGCTCCCTCTTTAATTTTAAATGATAAAATCCATAAAAATTTTGAAAATTGGGATTGCATTTTTTAAGGAAAAATGACGATTTTGCGAGGGATAAAAATAAAAAAATGATCTTTATTTCAGGATTGACTTTTTTTGAAAATATGATATAATTAAATTGTTAAAAACCCTAAGGGAAAAAACTTTGTATTAAAGTAAAAAAATATTGGCAAATTAAACTGGAGTTTTCCAGTTTTTTTTGTTATAATAATTTTAATGAGTTCCAATAACTCATACTTTAATACAAAGGAGGTTTAGAGCAGTGAACAGCGATGAACTTATTAGACTTCTAGTTATTATGTATATTGTTTACAGATTGACTAGATAGTCGAAAAATATCGAATTTCACCTCTGCCTCTACCCTTAGGGGAGTTAAATTATTTAAATTATTAAAATTAACAATTTTTTGTAATCCAGACAAATCCTTTTCCTATTCGCACATCCGAATCCCTAAAATGATTCCCCTCATTCCATTCCAAGACACATTTTTCCAAATCTTTAGAATTTCTCAAAATCTCAAAATATTCTCTTATATTATCCCCAATCTTCGATAAAACCTGATGTTTAGTCTTTTCCTCCAAATCTCCAAGACTCAAATAAACATTTTTTGCCAAAATTTCATTATTTTTCACAAACTTAATCCAATCCTTATACCAAACTGATGGCGAAACTCCAACAACTCCAGCAAAAATGTCTGTCTGATACCCACACCACAACGAAAACAATCCCGCAAGTGAATATCCTCCTAAAACATATTTCACATTATTTTCTTGAATATTCACAAGTTTTACCAAATTTGGAATCAATTTTTCCTTTATAAATTCTAATGTTTTACCAGCTCCATCGCCAAAATTCCCTTTTCCACGAAGAAGTGGCATTTCCCAAGGTGTCAGCTCACTATTCCAGTCTTCTATTTTGAAAGCTGCCAAGCTAAAACTTTTATCTGTATTTTCAGAAATATATTTCACTTCATTATCTAAAAGTTGCATATCATGCTCATCAACAGGCTGTATTAAAATATATTCTGTCTTTTTATTTTCATTTGTATATAAAATACATTCTTTTTCTTCTATTTTGAAATTTAATTTTTTCATATTTGCTCCTTTTTTAATATTTTTTGAATATTGAATTTATTTTAAATAAATTTTGATTAATATAATTAATTATAGCATATGTTTTTAAAAAATATAAAATATTTTAAATTCATTTTTGGTATCTGTTATAATATTTTCTTGTTTACTAAATTATATTATTTTTTATTTATTATATTTAAAAAAATTTGTATTTTCTATCATTCTAATATAAATATAATGGTAACCAAAGTAAAAAAAAAAAAAAACAGGATATAATAACTGAAGAAAGATATTTTAAATAATCTTTTTGAGGATAAAAAGTTAGATTTTTACATTATAGAAAGGTTAATTTATTTTGATTTTGGATTGATTGAACGAAAGTTTGATTTAACTTTTTTTAATAATATTGAAAGAAGATAATAAAAAATATTTTATGAGATATATTTTTTCAAATATTGATATAGCAGTTAAAAGAGCTGTTTTAATATTTATTTTAGTTTTAATAGCGATTTTTTGTCAACTTACTGACTTAGATTTCAATTAAAAAAAGTGGAACAAAAATAGAAACATTAGAATAAAAAAAGACTAAGGAGTAATAAAAATGAAAAAGATATTAATATTATTAGTATTATTGGGAACATTACAAGGATGCTCTTTTGTAGATTATGTGACACAGCCCCAGAGATTTTATGGATGGAAACCTGAAGGTGAGTTAAAAGATGAATGGGAAAAAGAAGGTTATCCTCATTGGCCTATGACTTGTTATACCGATAAATGGGGTGACAGATGGTGCAAATGGGGGTATGATTCAGATTAGTAAAATTAAGAGCCATTTTGCTCTCAATTCAAAGTGAAGATTTTGATAAGGATTGTTATAAAAATTTTAAAAAAGCTGTATCATAAAGTTAATTTATGAATCGGCTTTTTTATTTTGTCTTTTCAACTCAAAATATTTGATTATCTTGAAAATCGTGGTAAAATTAAAATAAAATATTATAAAATTTGATATAAATAAAAAATACGGAGGATAAAAAATGAGTATAAGTTTTTATGTGAAAAACAAGAAAAAATTTTTAGGTTATAAAGCCGTTTTAAATGTTGAAACTGCATTAAGTTTGCTGGATAAGGAGCTTTACAGCTACAATACTGGAAATGTTGATATTAATGATTTGCTGTTATCTCCAGTTTCTAATTATCAGTGTCTTTTAATAGGAGATGGCAAGGAAAGTTCAAGAGGATTTGAGCTATCTTATGACACAAAATATAATAATTATATTGTAAGAATTTTTACGCCGTCATCTAGGGAAGATTGGCTTTTGGCGTTGGAATATATAAAAGCATTGGCTAAAAAATTTGATTCAAAAATTATAAGTGAAACGGGAGAAGAATATACAGTTGACAATATTGATAAATTTGACTATGAAGGTGATATACTTTATGGAATAGAAGGAATTTCATCACGAGTTAAAGGTGAAGATTCGACTCTTTACAGTATTTTTGGAATAAATAGAATAGTTTCCTTTAATCAGGAAATGATTGATAGAATAGAAAATTCAGATAGCCCTATTGATACTTTTTCTAATATGGTAAAGGAAATACAATATTTAGATGCCTTCTCGGCAAATCAGCGATTTTTCAGAAATAAGGAAGACGGGAAAATAATAGGAACTTATACTCTTACACAAAATCTTAGAACGATACTTCCTTATAAACCTAGTGTTGAATTTGAAAATTCAGATATGGTTAAAAATGAAGATATTGCTTTCTGGAATATTGGACTGGTAACTATTGACGGAGATGAAAATGATCCAAACAGTTATCAAGTTATTGGTCAATTAGATTATAATGATTTTATAAAAAAATTACCAAAAGATAAGTATCGTTTTATTGACGCTTCATACATTCTTGTTGAGCCGTTAAGTAAAGAAGAAATTTTAGGATTTTTGGAAATATCTGTTAATTAGAATAAAATGACTTTAAAATACTAAAATTAGGAGGCATAAAATGGATAAAAATCGTAAAAGATGGGGTTATATCTTTGATGAAAAATTAGATATGTTGATTCCTAATATTCCAAGACAGAAAAAATTTGTAAAAATATTTTTGATTTTATCGTTACTATTTTTTATCATTGCTCTAATGCAATTATATTTTTTAGATAAAACTTCCCCAAAACAAATAATATTTTTGATTTATAGTGGAGGTTCAGTTTTTTTTCTTTTATTTTTGGCTATTATTATAAAAGTAAATATTTCTTTCATCGAAAGAAAATTGAAACAACTTGAAGAAATGACATTGCCATATGAATTTGAAATTCATCCACTAAAAGATAATTCATATATTTTTTTGTGTATTATATTATTTATTATGTTTATTACAATACTCTATTTTAAATTAAATGAATTGTTAAAAAATTTTACATCAAAAGATATTTTTTTCGTTATTTTTATGATTATAACGATTGCCGTCAATTTTAGCTTTTTTTTGGAAAATCTCAAAAAAAGAAAATATTCTTTAATTATAAGTGGAAGAATTATAAAATTATTATATGAAAACAATGAAATAGAATTTATAGAAATTGATAATATCCGTTATGCCAAATTTTATGCGGCTAATGCTGGAAAAGGCAGAAAAGAAAGAAATCCCACTTTTCAAATTTTTGATAAAGAAGAGAAAAAATTTGTTGAAATGTCTATCAAGCCAACTGATTATTGTTTGCTGAAAAAATATTTTACAAAATATAATGTGATGATTGCTGATTTATATGATTATTTCTAAGAGTCTATATGATTTTAGAAATAAAAATTTTTTTTAATTACAAAATTAAAAAATAAGGAGAAAAATATAATGTTTATTTTTATGTTGATATTGCAATTGGTAATACTTATTACTAGTATCACAACTATTATCTATTTAATAACAAGAAAAAATACAATGGAATGTTTTTACATAGAAAATGAAATTTTATGCCTAAACTCTATGCCTACAAAAAAGATTCCACTTTCTGATATTGATTACATAGAATTTTATTGCAGTCGTTTTCGTAACAGTTGCAGAGGATTGATAAAGATTCATACGATAAATTCAAAAGTAGTCAAACGATTTTTTCAAACAAGTAAATTTACATTTTTTGTTACTGAACAAATAGTTTTAGATGAAATTAATAAATTGACACCTATTTTGAAGGAATATTTGATACCGTACACTATTAATTATAAGTGAACTACTCCAGCTTTTAGAAGTGGGAGCTTCTTGGGAAGTATCTGCTTCTGTTAGCCAAACATATTTACCAAGCTCTTCGGGCAGTCCCTGCCCTGATGTACGAGTATTATACCATATAATAATTATTATTTCAAGTTATCTCCCTCTTGTAGAAGAGGGAAACTTCTTGCTAGATATTGTTAAATTTTGAATATTATTGTTATAGAATTTTAAGAAATTTAGTTCTATTTTATTTATTCAAAATTTATTCAAAATAACAAATTTTATACTAAAAAGGAAGTGTTTTAAATGGGAATATATGAAATAATTATAGGAACAATGTTTATACCATTTTTATTTATTTTATCAATATTTTTTTCTTTATCATTAAGAAAAAGAAACATTCAAAAAATTATATCCGCTGAAATTAGTGACGACTTAAAAGACTTAAAACCACGAGAATTTTTTTATAATTTATTAAAAATGGAAAGAACAGCAAAACCAGTTTACTATGCAGAAATTTTTTTGTTGACAATAGATACCATTTATATCTTATTCGGCGGGTATGCTGAATATCTAAAAGAGTTAAAATTTGCACAAGAGTTTCCTGATTTTCCAATAAATCCTATGTTATTTGTATTCATTAAATTTGGTATCCCAATTTTCTTATGGTTTACTATACTTTTTCTATTATTATTTGCATTATTTATGAAAAAGAAAGAAAATAAAAGATTAGCCGACATGCTAGATAACTTAGAAAAATACAGATTTTTAAATTATGCAAAAGAAGATTTTATCAACTCTGAGAAAATAGTTAAAACTGGAATGGTCGCACAAAGTGATTTAAAAATTGGAAGCAGATATTTATTTTCTGTCTATCCAGCATACATAATTCCTTATTCTTGGATTTCTGACATAACAATTGATAGAGTTTATAATCGTGGAGGAAGTTATTCATCTTTAACTTTTATTTTTACTAAATCTTTTAAATCTGAGAAATTATTTTTTGCTAAAAAGGAAGTTGCTGAAAAGGTTAGGGATTTTATTTTAAATGATAAAAATTTTCACTAAATTGTGCCAAAAACTTTTGAAATATCAAAAATTTAAGACACAATTTAATACAATTTATAAGTTAATATTTAAAAACCATGTTCTTCTAATATCAATATAGTATTATATTCTACTTCCGCTTCTCGTGAACCTCTATCCATTGCCATTTTATAATACTTTTTAGCATTGCTATAATCTTTTTCATCTCGATAAATTGCTCCCACATTCATCATCGCATCTACTTTACCTTTTTGAGCAAGCGGTATCAAATATTTTTTAGCTTGTGCGAATTTTCTTTGAATTTTATATAAAATTCCTAAATTATATTCAGGATCATCGTTATTTCCAAGTTCTATTGCCTTCAAAAAATACTTTTCTGCTTCATCGTATTTTTTTTGATAGTAGCAAGAAATTCCTAAATTATAGAAAACTTCGCTTTCTTGATATTTTTCTTTCAACAATCGCTTATAAAATTCATCAGCTTTCTGATAATTTCCTTCTTGCCTGTAAATAATTGCCAACTGAAATATTGCATCATTTTGATTTTTTGCAGCCAATTTTTCTAAATAAAATTTTTCTTTATCATAATTCTTTTGTCTATCATAAAACATTGCCAAATTAAACATCGCATCATCGTATCCCATATCAGCAGCCATTTTATAATACTTTTCGCCTTCTATTATTTTTCCTTGCTCCATATAAAGATAACCTAAATTATATATCGCATGAACATCTTTCTTTTTAGCCAATTCCAAATATATCTTTTCAGCTTTGACATATTCTTTCTGTTCCAAATATGATTTTGCCAATTTAAATTTCTCATTAGAATTTGGAGTTGAAAAAACATTAAAAGAGAGCATAAAGATTGAAAAAATTAATACTATTTTACTTTTCATTACTTCACTCCTTTTTTATCAGTATAATTAAATTGTGCCCAAAACTTTTAAAATACAAAAATTTAAGACACAATTTAATACAATTTATAAATTAATAATTAAATTTTTATTCAAGTTTCAATTCACACTCTCGTAAAGAGAGTGACTTTGTTTTTTTTCTTTTGATTACTTTTCCATTATTATTTCAATTCACACTCTCGTAAAGAGAGTGACTCTTGCCCTTCATCACATTGTAGCTTTCCCTTATATTTCAATTCACACTCTCGTAAAGAGAGTGACAAGATAAATGTTAATTTATAAAAAAGGATTGATGATTTCAATTCACACTCTCGTAAAGAGAGTGACAGACTGGGAGTATTACGAAGAATTTGTCTACAGTATTTCAATTCACACTCTCGTAAAGAGAGTGACTGCGTAATATACACATAATACACAAGCGACTAATGATTTCAATTCACACTCTCGTAAAGAGAGTGACGAACTTATTTTTAGATTATCAAAAAGACTTTATAATTTCAATTCACACTCTCGTAAAGAGAGTGACAATCATTTTTTGCTTTTTTATGCATAAATTTTTTATTTCAATTCACACTCTCGTAAAGAGAGTGACATTTTATGTTATTACACATTTTCAGTTACTATTTATTTCAATTCACACTCTCGTAAAGAGAGTGACTTATGTGTCTGTTGGTACAATAACATATAACGAGATTTCAATTCACACTCTCGTAAAGAGAGTGACCATTTATTATAAAATTGGCTGCGTTGACAATGACCATTTCAATTCACACTCTCGTAAAGAGAGTGACTCCCCCCTCGCATTTTCGTCATTCGGATCACTCAAATTTCAATTCACACTCTCGTAAAGAGAGTGACACCGTTTTGAATTTATCGAAAGCAGCAACAAAAAATTTCAATTCACACTCTCGTAAAGAGAGTGACTCTTGGCTAAAGAATAACACATTTTCCAATCATAATTTCAATTCACACTCTCGTAAAGAGAGTGACTTCCATACCAATGGAGTGTATGCTTGAAAATTATTATTTCAATTCACACTCTCGTAAAGAGAGTGACAATACGATTATAACAGATATTAGGAGTTCAAACAATTTCAATTCACACTCTCGTAAAGAGAGTGACAGTAATTGTTATTGTCTCTTTACAAATGTCGATAATTTCAATTCACACTCTCGTAAAGAGAGTGACCACAACAATGGATTCCGATGGACTTCCAAGCATTATTTCAATTCACACTCTCGTAAAGAGAGTGACCCGAAAATATCATAAAAGGCGATTATCTTAAACAATTTCAATTCACACTCTCGTAAAGAGAGTGACGTTGTGAATTAGACGAAAATGGTATGTTTGACTTAATTTCAATTCACACTCTCGTAAAGAGAGTGACTATGTGGAGGTAAAAAAAAATGAGATATGTGAGTATTTCAATTCACACTCTCGTAAAGAGAGTGACACTTTAAAAAAAATGTTGCTATGATAATAATAACAATTTCAATTCACACTCTCGTAAAGAGAGTGACTGCACTATAGTGCGATTTTTAGATATTTTACTACAACAAATATATAATTGAATTATAAAATAATTATTTTAAAAATATAAAAAATATATTTTTTTCTTTTTTATAGTAATTTTAAGTGCGAACATTTGACCTTTTTTTGTGTAATAATGATTCGCAATCAAAATATTAATACTTCTTTGTCTGGATTGTATGAATTATTTTTACCTATTGTTTCTACTCTAATTTCCCAATTTTTACCTAATTTATAAAATCTTAAACTATCTTTTTCATGATTTATAATTTTTGAAAGCTTATGTTTTATTTCTACGAACTTAGCTGGATCAACACTACACTCAAAAACTGAATTTTGAACTCTTTGACCATAATCAACACAAACTTTTGTAACCTGTCTTAATCTTCTTACTCCATCTAACTCTGTAGTATTTACATCATAAGTAACTAATATCATCATTTTTTTCTCCTTGTATTATAACAGAAATGGAGGATATTCATTAATATCTCCTCTAATATATCTAGCCAATAGTTGTGCCTGTACATAAGGCAATAAACCTATACTTATTTTTTCTTCAATGTACGGATGTATTATTTCTTCTTGTTTCTTCTTTTGCCAGGCTTCAATTACAATATTTCTCCCTTTCTCATTCAATAAAACACTCTCATTTTCTTTTTCCTCAAATCCTCTTGAATCAATTTGTTTTCTATTGATTAATGTAATTGCAAGTCTATCAACCATATATGCTCTCAGTTCTTCCATCATATCCAGTGCCATTCCAGCTCGTCCAGGTCTATCTGTATGAAAAAAACCAACATAACTATCTAATCCTACACTTTCTAATGCAGATTGAACTTCATATGTCAGTAAGCTATACAAAAAAGATAATAACGCATTTACTCTATCTTTAGGAGGTCTTTTATTTCTTTCATTAAAAATAAAATGTTCTTTTTGTGAAAGTATCATTTCACTAAAATTTGAAAAATAATTTCTTGCCGATTCACCTTCAATTCCTCTTAAGGAATCTTTATTATTGACTGTTTGAATTTTTTTTATTTGCTCCATTAAATTATCTATTGTTTTTTTGCACTTTTTCACTATTTATTTTTTCTTTATGATCTCTTATTAATCTCATTAATATTTTTCTAGAATTATTTAACTTTCCAATAATAAAATTTTTAGAAACTTTGAGTGATTTTTCTTCATCATCCGCAATTCTATATTGTTCACGCCTTAAATAAACATTTCCATTCGTTTTTCCTATAAATCTTCCACAAAATTTACCATAAGGTGTTAAAATAGCAATTGATATATGATTTTCATTACATAATCTTATAACGCCTGGACTTATTCCATTGTAATTAAAACAAATTACTCCTTCTAAAATATGTATTGGAAATCTTTTTACTTCTTTATCATCTATTGTTATTACTATATTTTCTCTATCTTTTGATAAATAACACAATTCATTTGTAATGTATAGTGTATTCAATAATTTTCTCATTCTAAATCACCATATATCTTTGAGTTCATATAATTTAAAACATTCTTTTTTTTCTTTGTAATTTTTGGTATACAAATATCATATAAGGAACATTTTGTACAATTTTTGTAATTCTCTGCATTAGCACTTTTCTTTAATTTATAATATTCATGCATCTCTAAAGATAACTTTTCTACTAAGTTTCTTAATTCTTGAGTTATTTCAATTTTTTTTCTTTTTTTAGTCATATCATAAAAAAGAAAAGCCTCTTTTATTTCTACATTTAATGTTTCTTCTAAACATATAACTTCTGCAACTAATTGAACTATATCTCTTAAATCCTTTTTTTCTTTTCCTCTCTTGTATTCTACTATTTTAGGAATCCAATATCCATTTTTCCCAAATATTTTTATTCCTTCATTTTTATTGCTTTTCCTAAATTCAACAACATCAAGTATTCCATTTAGTCCAAGTTTCTTAGATGAAATTGGAATACTTCTCGAAAAAAATACATCTTGTCTACTTTCCTTTAAAAAGGGATTGTCTGCATTTTCATGCAAATATTCACCCTCTTTTGTTGCTTCATTATCATCCCACTGTTGTTCAATATGAATTAAACACCATTGCCTTTTACAAAAATAAAAATGTTGTATTCCAGATAACATTAGATACTCGTCTTCTCTAAATTCCTTCAATTCTCTCTACCATACAACTGTCTTCATTTTTTTCACTGTCATCTCCTTCTATTTTTTTATATACAATGTTATATTCTTTCATTTTTTCTTCATCCAATCTAATGTTATAATCCGAATATTTAGTAAACATTCCCATATTTTCTTCTTTATTGTATTTCAATAATTCATATATTTTTGCTGCAGAAACTTTTCCTAATTTTGAATTATGCTCAAACCAAAATAATTCTTTAACACTCATACTTCCTTCAGGTCTTGCTGAAGAAGCATCATTAACAAATAATGTTTTTAAAGCTTCCTTTAAATCTTTTACATCTTCTTCTGTAAATCCTGTTTTTTCAGCAAAGAAACAATTTACACTACCTTTTACTATATACACTCCATATTCTACAAAATGTTTGTTTCCCATAGTATCAGAAGATTTTCCGTCTTTTTCCATACCATTAGTACTTCTTGTTATTTGCATTGTTTGGATAGTTACTGGTGATAGACTTTTTGCTAGTGAAATAGATATAGGTCCTCTTACTCCTATTGATTTTTTTTGAAAAGTAATTACTTGTCCAAATCCTCTTACATCTAGCCATTTTTCACAAGATTCTCTATAAATTTCTTCATCTTTTTTTTCTTTTGAAAGTTTTCCAAATTTATTTTCAAACCTTTTTTCCAATGACCTCATTCCATCATCAATTCTGTCATTTGATTTAACAAATATTTCTTTTCCCATATCTTGCCATCTATTTCTTATTTTTCTTTTTATTGCCACATCAGATATTTCTCCATATCCATCATAGTCTGCTCTCGGCATATTTCCATTTAAAGGATCCCCATTTGGATTAGCATTTCTAACTTCTATTGTCAACATAAAATCTATTTTTTTATTCAAAACTTTTTTATTTTCTTCCATTTTTTATTTCCTCCAAATTCTATTTCATACTAAATATTTAATAAAAATTTTTTTCTACTTTCAGTATATCACAATTTTATAAATATTTTCACTAAGTACTAGTATTTTTTATTTAAAGCAATCATCAAATTTTATTTTTTTATTAATCTTCATCCTTTTTAGATTTAAAAATTTCATTCAATTGATAATAATACCCAAAAATGAAATTTTCTCTTAATTTTTTATTTTTATTATTTTCAAAATTATCTGTTTTCATCAAATTTTCCATTATTTCTTGAGTTTTCTTTTCAAATGTAATGTACAATCCTCTTTTAGAATTTTCAAGTTTTCTTTTATATGGTTGTAATTTATCAAATAAAATGTTCATAGTCTTTCCAGGATTATTTACATAAGCAGACCATAACCTTTGTGCATTAGTTGTTCTTTTTTCATCATCAAAAGTTGCTGCTTCCATTTTTTCAAATATCGCAAGTAATCGTCCATACAAAAAATCTCTATCATTATTATCAAACATCTTTTCATTTACCTCCTTATTTTTATAATCTATATTATATTTTTTAAATATAGAACATGCCATATCAACAATCAAATTCCATTTTTTATCATATTTTTGTCGGTTTGATACATTAAAATACATTTTTTTTACTATATTTAAAGGTATTTTTTTACCATCAATCATAGTAGTAATTAATGATTCCATTAGATCTCTTTTGTATCCTTTTTGATCAAATTCTATTTTTCCATCTTTTTTTTCAATTCCATAAGTATAGTCAATAATCTTATATATTCCAGGATACTTTTTCCATTTTTTCTTTTCTTTATAATTATATTTTATCCAACCAATTGTATCATACCATCTTGATACTCTTTCATAAAATTCAGATTTTGGAAGTTCTCTAAAATATTTTATTGATACTCTTCCTTTATTAAAGTTATTTACAATCATTATATAGTACCGACTTTTACTATTTATTTTTTCATGATTTCCCGACAAGTATTTTATGATATTTTCATTATACATATCTGCCATATCTACCTTTTCTTCAAAAATTTCTTGATCAAATATATCCAAGTAATCACTTGCATCTCTTGTTACAGAAATATTTTCAAAATTATTAATGTCATCTGAAAACCAATTTACTAAATATGAGTTTTCACCTAAAGAAATAGAACTTTTTTTGTTTTCCAATAAATATTTAATCATATTATGAATTTTTTGTGATGTTTCATATCCTATTGATATTATTTCCTCTCCTTTTTTTAATCTTCCAAAATATGTTTCACTATGATTACTCACTGAGATTAATTTAGAATTACCAAATAGTCCCCTATGTTTTGAAGAACAATATATTTTCTTTCCAGAAATATTACATAATTTTTTAGTATATTTTTCATTTGCATTATTTGTATACTTAATATAATCTTTATGAAGTTGTTTATAATTTGTAATAGAATAATCTTTTAAATCATCAAATAGATTTTGAATCTTAAAAGTAATAAATATTTTATTTACATTTTTGATTTTCTCTTTTTCATTATTATCCAAATATTTTACTTCTATTATTAAATCCATCTTTCCTTTACTTTTTCTTTCTTCTATTATCGAAAATGAACAAAATCTATCTTTATAGCATTTTTTAAAAATTTCTTCTAGAAAATTTTTTTGATTTAGAAAATTTTTTATGATTTTTAAAAAAGAATAACTTTTTTGATTATTTTCTTTCGAAAAATTTATCCATTCATCTAAATTTTTTATATATTCTTCATTTTTATTTTTTTCTACAAAATAAGAAACTTCTTCTGCTAATGGATGTGGAGCAATTCCCGAAGATCTGCTTATAGAATCTTCTGTTACAGGAAATATAATTTTCTTATTTTTTTCCAAATAATCTGCAAAAATTATTTCAGCATTTTTATCCAATGTAACTTCGATTATATCTTCATCTCTTGACTCTTTATTACTGTGATAGATTGGAAGTAAAACTGTTTCAAAATCAATTTTTTCACTTCTATCAACAAAACCATTTTCTTCGCAATATTCGTAGGACTTATACAATGCTGTCAGAACGCTCATCTATTTCACCTTCTTTTTTATAATCCAAAATTTCTTTATCAATGTCTTTCATATTTTTATCATATTCAAATTTGCTTATTGTATAATTTCCAAGTTCACTTTTTATTTGACACTCTTCGGGTCTTATAAATTTAATTTCACCATTTTCCATTTGTATTTGTGCAAATGTCGATTGTAACTTTTCTATTTTTTCTTCTGTTTCATTTGGATAAATAAAAGAATGAAACATTATTCCAAAATTTAAATTTTCTCCTTCGTAATAACTTTTTGTTTTTTCATATTCTTCTTTTGTAATTCTTTCGACTTCTGCAACACATTCTCTACTTCCTAAAAATACATCTCTTCTCCCACCTTTTTCCAATGATCTTAAAAGTATTTGCTGATGTTTTATTTCCTGTCTATCTTGTTTCAAATTTTCATATTTTAAATTCCATTCAAAATATACTTTCACTAAATATTCAACATTTTTAAGATAAGTATAATAACTTAAATCATTTGAGCCATCTTTAAATATTGTTCTAATTCCTTTTGTTTCAGTAGTTATTTTATTAATAATTTTAACACTGGAAATATAATATATTAAAGTAGGTTTCCAATAAATAGCTTCTGTAATACCTTTTAAAGCTTGATATGTAGGAACTTGATAAGTAAACTTCTCCCCTCCACCTTTTGTTACAGGATCAGTAAATAAAGCATATTCTCCTTTAACTTTGTAGTAAAATGGTTTTGACTGAAATTTTCTTTCCATCTTTTCTCCTTTTTTTTAATATTTATAAAATACTAGTTTCTTAATTCTAAATTATTAATGTACTCAATTCTTCTTTTTCAATTCCTGTTTCCCCATAATATTCATCTAAAAGTATATGAATTCCATATTCTTTATATTGTTCTAAATATTCCTTCATATTTTCTATATTATAAGCATTTACAGTATATCTCTGTAATTTTTTTAATATTTTTTTTATATCAGCAATTTCATATTGTTTTATTGCTTCTCTCAATTTTTTTATCAATTCATCACTATATTTATCATAATTTACTATAATAGAATCCGTTTCATTATCTATCAAATTAAATTTTAATGCAGCCGTTTTAAATGATTGTGCAATTTGATAATTATTATATGATCTTCCATATCTTTTTTTATATTCACTACGAGAAACAGTATTTTTGGAAAGAATTGAAAGTAAATCATCACTACCAATTTTATATCTTAATTCTTCTAAATTATTTATATAATATCCACTATAATAATTATCTCTCAACTTTTCTATATTGTCAATTTCTTCTTCTAAAATTTTTGAAGTAGCTTCTATCGAATTTTTTATTTCTTTCAAATATTTAAAATTTTCTTCTGAATAGTTTACTATATAAAATTTTCCTTTGTCTAATTTTCCTTCTCGGTTACATCTTCCTATAGATTGAATTATAGAGTCTATCCCTTTAATACTTCTTATAACGACATTAAAATCCACATCTACTCCAGCCTCTATCAATTGAGTACTTACACATATTATTTTTTATTTTCAGATAATTTTTGTTTTATTTCTTTAATCTTTTCAAGCCTGTGAGTAGCACACATATTTGTACTTAAGTAATGTAAATTCCCCTCGTAATTTTCTAATTTTTCTTTCAAATTATCATAAATTTTTTTAACTGCTTTTTTTGTATTTAAAATAACTAAGATGCTCTCATTTTCTTCATATTTTTCAATTATAAAATTCGAAATTTGCTCAGTTTCCAAAGTTTTTATGCCATTTTTACCTGCTAAATTATATACTTTTACTCTTTCAAAAACATTTCTTTCTTTTTTATTCATTTTAACTATATCTGTGTTTTTTCCATTTTTATTTCCATAAATAACTCTATGTTCTAAAATATCTTTATC
The DNA here is from genome assembly GCF_018128225.1 of Leptotrichia sp. oral taxon 218. NCBI lineage: Bacteria > Fusobacteriati > Fusobacteriota > Fusobacteriia > Fusobacteriales > Leptotrichiaceae > Leptotrichia > Leptotrichia sp. oral taxon 218. Next base: position 1,591,324 of record NZ_CP072377.1, read on the forward strand.
AAAACTTGGTTGAGTTGCAGTACAATGAATAATCGTACAATTCATAAAATATTTTAAAAAATTTGTCATTAAATTCGAAATATAAATTGCTTTTTTTGGCAAACTTTGTACTTCATCAACTATTATTACTGAATTTATAAGTTTTGAGAATCTTCTTATATTTGAAGATTTATCTTTAAATAAAGTATTATAAAATTGAACCATTGTAGTAAGAATCACAGGACTATCCCAACTATTTAAAAGATACTGTCTTTTTAGAAGCTCTTTATATTTTTCATAATTTTCTGTTTCTTTTGAATCATTACCTTCTTGTGTTATGTTTGAATGGTGTTCCAATACATAATCATCGTTTTTCACAAGTCTTTTTATTTCTTCAGCATTCTGTTCTAAAACTGATAAAAATGCTGTAATATAAATAATCCTGTCTTTTTTTTGAAACTTTGCTTGTTCTATAGCATATCTAAAAGAGGTCAGCGTTTTCCCAGATCCTGTTGGTAATTCCAGTTTATAAACTCCAGATGTATCTATTTTCCCTCTTTTTCTTGCATTTTCTGACAAACTTTTTCTCAATTCATTTATTTTTGTTTTTTTAGAATTTTTTTCAAAACTTTCATATTTTTCATTTATATTATTTCCTATTTTATCCCACAATTCTAAAATTTCTTTTTCACTAAATTTTTCAATATTTTCTTCTTGAAAAAAATTTTCAGTGTCATTTATATCCGCTTCTTTTAAAATTGACAAGATTAATCTTACAATACAAGAATAATAAAAGAATCTTTTCTCCTCTTCTATTTCTTTGATATTTTTTTCACTTAATTTTTGATCCAATTTTTCTTCTTTTATTATATCATTAATCTTTTTAAATATTATTTCAAATTCCTCAAAAGCTTCTGATATGTATTTATTAAAATCAACATTCTCATCAACCTCAAGATCTTTTATATATTTTTTTACATCTTCTTCATAATAATATTTTCTTTTGTCATCTTTTTCTTTATCATAATTTCGTCTTTTTATTGTTCTACTTTCACCTTCACTAGAAATTACATCGTACAAACCATGATGTGAAAATATGACATATTCCATAATTTCTAAAAATAAAAGCCAATCTTTTTTTAATTTTAAATTTTTTTCAACAAAATATCTAACTTTTTCAAACAAAAATCTTGCACCTGCTGATGAATGGTTTATTTTTTCATTTGTTCCATTATAAATATAATTCTGAAAATTTCTATCTGATTTTCCTAAATCATGAAGTAAAGAAACTAAAATTGTAATTTTTTCTATTCCTATTTTTTTGCCTATTTTTCTTACTTTTCCTGCAACTTGAAATAAATGTTCTTTTAATGTTTGAATATTTTCATTATTTTTATGAGCTATTATTTTTTTTATCATATTTTTTACTCCCTGAACCTCCCACGACTAAAGTCACAGGGTTCTAAAATCTTTAAAAGTATTTAAAAATCTTCTAAGAAGTTTGATAGCACAACAACTATCCTTATTCTTTTAGGCATGTTCAGCTCATCCCTATTGTATAGGACAACATTTAAGTCCACAACTTTACTTTTCTTTAGAATATTTAATACTCCATTACAGTCTTCAATCAAAGATGTTATATCATATATTCTATATTTTATCTACTAAAATTTTTCCATATGCTTACTAAATTTTCGTGCAATTCATCTCACAACTAAAGTTGCGAGTGTTCTAACTATTGCCAAATTAAACATCGCATCATCATACCCCCTCATTTTTTCTAATTCTGATTACTTATATTTAATACTTTTTAAAATTTTATTTTTTTACTTAAATACTTTTACACAACTTTTTATAATCATTATTTATCCAATTTCTATAATTTATCCAAATTGCATCATAAAGCGGTTCGCCTATCAGTTTTTGAACATATAATTTTCCTTCTGGAAAATATTTTTTATTATGGACTTGAATCGTAGTAACAACCTGATAAATATCATCGTGTGGAATAGTTTTATAGTCTTTCGTTGACAGCAAAGGAAGTAAATAGCACTCATTATCAAAATCATACACCCAATCATCCATTAATCTGACATTATAACCACAATGTATCATTTTATCAAACAAAACTTCAGCCATCGTAAAGGCAAAATCTCCTTCGTGTCCTCTATCCATTTCCTTCAAATTACCAAAATTTTCTTCCATTTTTTTCCAAGAAGGTTTTTCAACATATTTTAGCTTAATTTTAGGCAAAAATTCAAATTCTGGTATTTTTAACCACTCACTTTTCTCGAATTTATTGTCAAGTACGAAAAATGTTTGACTTTTACTATATTCATAATCCTTCCAGTTCTTTAGAATTTCTCTGTAATAAAGTTCAGTATTTCCTTCTGGGTTTAATTCATTACCGTATAAACGATTACCATCTATACGGCAATCTACATAAAAATCCCCTTTATCAAATTCTTCAAGATAGCTTCCATAATTATTGTATGGATATTTTAAAAGAGAAATATCAATCTTAGAATCTTTTAATGAAATTTTTTCTTTAATAAGTGAAAATATATTTGACAAAAAATTTTCTTCACTTTCTTTTCCTTGATATTTTTCTTCATCATAGTTATATATTATTTTTATATTTCCAGAAACAATGATTTTTTTCTTTCCATTAATTTCTATTCTTCTCAAATCTGTTTTATCAGGATTTATTAACTTTAAATAGTTCAGTCTGTCATAATTGAACCAGTTTTCAAAAGCCTGTATCAAGGAATCTTTATAATTAAGGTTCATTTGAGATCCATTCCAATTTTTCATTCCTTCAGGAAAATATTTTTCGTGAAAAAGATGAATATTAATGCTCACTGACATTTTTTTATCAGTAGTTCCACCCCCGACAAATAAAGGTAATAAGTAATATCCAGTTTCAATCTCATGAATATACTGATATTCTCCTATTTCCTTCAATTCTACTTTTATTCCTTTTTCTATCAAAAATTCAGAAAATACTTCTGCAATCTTCATTTTTTCTGGACTTTCATAATAATAATCCAAAAGCTGCTGTGTATCGTATTCTAATACACTAGGCAATTTGTTTTCAAACTCGCTTAAATTCTTATTCACAAAAAATTCCTCCTAGTTTTTGTCAAATTATTTCAAAGCCATTTCAGTACAAATTAATCAAATTTCAATTATTTTATTGCATGCTTTCTTCTGCAATCTCCATCTGCACTGAAATATCCTTTTCTTCATAATTAAAGACTCTTTCAATTCTATCCTTCAGAATTTTCAAATATTTTTCCTTGTATTTTTCATTTCGCTGCATTTTATTAATTTCACATTCCCAAATCGTAATGACACTAATATCCATCTCAAAAAGCTTCTCACGAACCTCAATATCCCTCTCTACATTTCTCCTAAACTTCTTTTCCCAATATTCAGTATGTGTCTTAGGAAAAGTTGCAATTTTACAATTTTTATGCCTATGCCAGAAGCATCCGTTCACAAATATCGCAGTATTATATTTCAGAATAAAAATATCAGGTGTTCCTGGAAGCTGTGAATAGTTCACTCTGTACCTATATCCCATTTTATAAAGCAATTTCCGAATATAAATCTCAGGTTTAGTGTTTTTAGATTTTATTCTTGCCATGTTCTGGCTTCTTGTGAGAGGTTTTTTCTTTTTCATTTTTCCACATCCTTACGGACATTTACCCGGGATCAACTATACATGCTCTTCCTATTAGTGCTGTAAGTGTTAATATCGCTGTTCCCAGTATTACTTACACAAAAAACTTAACATTATAATGCAAAATATCAATAAAAATAGTAATTTCCATTTTTTTATAAATTTCATAAAGTCATCTTTTACTTATTTTTTAATTGCATCTAAAAACTCATCAAAACTATCAGAAATTGCGCAAAAAAAGAATAATTCATAAATATTAATATACACTTCTCCAGTTCTTCTTTCAATGAATAACATAAATTCTTCATCTTCTGCAATTGGAATCAAATCTTCTTTTTTAAACTCTTCAATTTCTGTTTCTCCAAATAACATTTTATACATTTGAAACCAATGTTTCTGCTCATTTTTTACTTCTTCATCTTCAAAAAACAATTTATTTGGAATGTCTATTTCCATTTCATCAATATTGTATTTTTCATTTAACAGTTCGCTAACTGCTTCCTTTTCTATTCCTGTAAGCATTGGCAAATATGAAAAACAGTAATCCTTTATTTCGTCAATTGTTTTTTTAGAAATTTTATATTTTGCACGATTTTTTATAGCTAAAGCATCAAATTTTTCAACTTCATCTTTATATTTTTTAATATTTATTTTATTCAAAAATTCTGAATTAAAATATTCTCTTTCTTCATTTTTCCTTTTCCAAGAATTTTCATAATCAATTATATTATTTTTCATTAAACCCTCAATTCCTCCCTATCTTCAACAATCTCATCCTTATACTTATCCAGAATCGGATCAATCTCATTTTTCACAAAATCCTCAGTCTGCTGCCCAGCAAATCCAGTATAATTAGCAGAAACTAAAATCCCTTCCATATCTTCCGCTTTAAGTCCCAATCTACCATCTTTTATAATTCTGTCAATCAATCTGTTAGGATTTCCATTTAATTTAATTTCCTTTGTTTCTTCCATCGAAAGTTCTCTAATAATTTCGTGAACTTCTTGTCTGTCCATTCCTTTTTTAACTGATTCCATAATAATATTTTCAGTCGCCATAAATGGTAATTCCTTTTGAATATTAGCTTCAATTACTTTTGGATAAACAACAACTCCATCCATGATGTTAAGCCAAATAATTAAGATTGCATCAACTGCCAAAAATGCTTGTGGAATAGACAATCTCTTACTTGCAGAATCGTCCAATGTTCTTTCAAACCATTGTGTTGCAAAAACTAGCGCACCTGTTTGTGAGCTTGAAATTACATATTTTGCAAGTGATGAAATTCTTTCACTTCTCATTGGATTTCTCTTGTATGCCATCGCACTTGACCCAATTTGATTTTTTTCAAATGGTTCTTCCAATTCTTTCAAATGTTGTAACAATCTAAAATCATTTGTAAATTTATGTGAAGACTGAGCAATATTTGACAATAAATTCAAGATTTGTGCGTCCACTTTTCTATCATAAGTTTGTCCTGAAACACCTTGTTTTTTACCAAATCCAGCTTTTTCAGTAACCAATTCATCCAACTGTTTTACTTTTTCAAAATCTCCTTCAAACAATTCTTTAAAACTAGCCTGAGTCCCAGTAGTCCCTTTAACTCCTCTAAATCTCAAGTTTTCTAATCTAAATTCCAATTCTTCAAAATCAAGAAGTAACGAATGAAGCCACAAAGTCGCTCTTTTTCCAACAGTAGTAAGCTGTGCTGCTTGGAAATGAGTAAATCCTAAAGTTGGCAAATCTTTGTATTGTAACGCAAAATCTCTCATTTTTTCAATTAAGACAAGCAGTCTTTTTCTAATAACTAAAAGCCCTTCCTTAATTTGAATCAAATCAGTATTATCTCCAACATACGCACTTGTCGCTCCTAAATGAATAATTTTTCTTGCATTTTTAGCTTGTTCCCCATAAGTATGCACATGAGCCATAACATCATGTCTCAATTTTTTCTCGAATTCAGCCGCAACTTCAAAGTCAACATCATCTTTATATTTTTTTAGTTCCTCAATTTGTTCATCAGTAATAAAATCAAGCCCAAGCTCTTTTTCCGCCTCCGCCAAATTTATCCACAATTTTCTCCAAGTTATAAATTTAAACTCTGGTGAAAAAATATGCAACATTTCCTTACTTGAATATCTCTCCGCCAACGGATTTGAATATATGCTCATATCTGCCATTTCTAATTCCTCCTAATTATTATTTTTTATAAATTTATACTCTGAACCTAAATCCCAATTAAATTCAGTCCCTAATTTATCCCAATCAAACTTTTTATTTTTTATTCTTAAATTTTTATGATAACAATTTTCACAACATGTTATTATTTGAAATTTAAAAGAATATGATAAAATTCCTAAAACTAATAATTAATTATAATTTTATTTATACTTATTATTCCTTTTTGTATAAACAAAATCTCTATTTACAAAATTTTCTGTTGACTAATTATCCCAAATATAAATTACTCCATCCTTAAAATAAATTTTCTTTACCCAATCTTGATTTTCAGTAAATTTAACATCAAATGGTTTATATCTAATTCCTTTATCTCTTTCATTAGTTTCGTCTAAAAATCCAATTACTTGTATTTCTTCATCGCTTTCAATAAAATTTCTTATCATTTTAGTAGAAACTATTTTACTTATCATAATTTTTGGATTTTTACCATTTACTTGAAAATCTTTTTCTGTATAAACTTTTTTATTTTTTCCAATTGCCTTAAAATTTTCATATTCTAATTCTATCTTATTTTCATCATCTTTCGACAATCCTTGTCCGACTAATTTTAAAGTAATTGTATCAAAAGATAAATTTTGTGCAATATTTTCTTTTGAAGATTTTTCAACTTTAGATTTTCCAACATTTTGTGCTTTAGCTGAAAATGAAATTGCTCCTATAACTAACATCAATACTAATAATAATTTTTTCATTAATCATTCCTTTCTTTAAAGTTAATTTCAAAAAATATCTTTTATTCTCTTTTATTCTCTTATATTTTTATAGATTTCAATTAATTCAAAAATTTCTATTTCACAAAATCTCCCAAATCATATCTATAAATATTTTGAGTTCTTTCAGGTCCAACTGAAATCATTGAAACACGGCATTTCAATTTATTTTCAATATATTCAATATATTTTTTACAATTTTCAGGCAAATCTTCGTAATTTTTTATTTGAGTAATATCTTCGTTCCATCCATCTAATTCTTCATAAATTACTTTCAAGTCCTTAGATTTTCTCAAGTTTCCAGGATATGAATAACAAACTTTTCCATCAATTTCATAACCAACTGCAACTTTAATTTTTTCAAATCCAGTCAATACATCTAATTTTGTCAACACAATATCTGTCAATCCATCAATTAGAACCGCATATTTTCCGATTACTAAATCAAGCCATCCGCATCTTCTTGGACGCCCAGTTGTCGCACCAAATTCATGTCCAACTTTTCTCAAAGTTTCTCCATCTTCATTTTCCAATTCTGTTGGGAAAGGTCCTTCTCCGACTCTTGTTGTGTAGGCTTTCATAACTCCAAGCACTCTTGAAATTTTTGTCGGTGCAACCCCAGTTCCTACTGTTACTCCACCAGATGTTGGCGATGACGAAGTTACATAAGGATAAGTTCCATAATCAATATCAAGCATTAACGCTTGTGCCCCTTCAAAAAGTACAACTTTTCCTTCTTCAATCCCTTCATTAATTTCCACAACTGCATCAATAATTCTAAATTTAATCTTTTCAGCAAGTTTCATAAATTTATCATAAAGTTCTTCTAAATCAAAAGTTTCTTTACCATATCTAGTAAGCATATCATTTTTTTCTGCCACATTCCAAGCTAATTTATCTCTAAATCTTTCTGGTTCCAGTAAATCTCCTATTCTAATTCCATTTCTCGCAATTTTATCAATATAGCAAGGCCCGATTCCTCTTTGAGTTGTTCCAATTTTATTTTCTCCCATTGCTTCTTCTTTCGCTTTGTCAATTGCAATGTGATAAGGCATTATTATATGCGCCCTTTCATCAATAAGCAAATTATCTAATTTTCTTCCTCTTTTTTCCAACTCTTCAATTTCTTCTAATAAAACTTCAATGTCAATCACAACTCCAGCTCCAATTATACACTTTCCAGCTGAATTTATTATTCCAGATGGCAATAAGTGCAAAATGAATTTTTCATCATTTACGACAACCGTATGTCCTGCGTTATTTCCTCCTTGAAATCTCACTACATAATCCGCCTTTGGAGACAACACATCAATTATTTTACCTTTTCCTTCATCTCCCCACTGCGTTCCCACTATTACAAAAGTATTATTTCTCATATTTCATTCCTCCAAAATTTTTAGAATTTTCTTACTTTATTTTAAAAACTGAACCATAAAAACCTAAAAAATCTACCTTACTAAAATTTTATCTTTTTACTATTTATTTTACTATATTTATTAGTTTTTTTCAATTAATTTAAATCTTTTGAAAAAAGAATTTTTACAAAAGAATAGAAGTTATCCTATTTTTCCAAAATAACTTCTATTAATCAATTTTCCATTTACTTTTTTGCATTTATTGTTTTCCCTTAAAGTAGTCAAGCACTTCCAATAAATTATCAAATTTTTTATAAACCAATTTTAAAATTTCCTCAGTCGGCTTCAATTTATCTGGTACCATAATGGGAAATGCTCCAGCTGCGTGCGCTGCCCTTATTCCGTTGAACGAATCTTCAAATACAACTGTTTTTTCACAAGAAACTCCAGCTTTTTCAGCACTTATTAAAAACACTTCTGGGTCGGGTTTACCGTGAACGACATCTTCCGCAGTTATCAAATGAGAAAAATATTTTCTTACATCTTTTCCTTCCGTCAACGCTTCTGCCAAATGTAACTCCGATGAAGTTGCCAAAATCATCTGTTTATCATTCTTCTTCAAAAATTCAAGCAATTCCAATGCACCGAGTTTTAGCGGGACTTCCCCTTTTAGAGCTTTTTCCAGTATATAATTTTTAACCGTCCCCATCATTTCATCATACGGGAAATCTTGTCCTAGTGCTTCCTTGAACAATATTCTTGCTTTATCATTTGTAACACCTGTTGTTTTTTCCACAATGTCTTTTGTTATTGTATATCCGTTTTCTTTAGCTACTTCACGCCCATATTCCACATAAATTGTCTCAGTATCAAACAATAATCCATCCATATCAAATAAAAATAATTCAATTTCGTCAAAAAATTTTCCCATAATTTCTTCCTTCCTATTTATTTTCAAAAATTTATTTACTTTTTTTTAACGCAAAAAAAGCATATTGAATGAAATAGTAAATTGCACTAAAAAATGGTAATTTTTCTTCATTTCTATAAATTTCCCATCTGACTTTTGCTGTTTTAAATTTATTACTCGAGCGAGAATTATCCAAAACTCTGTAAAATGCCAGATTTTCTTTAAGTCCATAAATTATTTTTACTTCTTTTACAATTTCCAGCCACAGCACATAATCTTCATTTTTATCTCTTTGCTTAAAATATCTTTTTCCCAACTTTTGTGCATCATAAATTACTGTAAGACATCCTAAATAGTTATTTTTTAGCATATCTTTGTAAGAAATTTTTTCTTTTATGATAACTTCGTTTATTTTTGTTTCATCTTCTCTAACTCTCGTATATTCTGTGCAACTTATAGCCGCATCTCTTTCTTTCATAAAATTTATCTGCTTTTCCAATTTTTTTTCGTGCCAAAAGTCATCAGCGTCAAGAAAAGCAATATATTTCCCAGTTGCCTTTTCTATCAGCTGATTTCTTCCTCTCACAACTCCGACATTTTGTTTTACATTTACAATTTTAATTCTGTCGTCTTTTTTTGCAAATTCACTCGCAATTTCAAAACTTTTATCTTTTGATTTATCATTTATTATAAGCATCTCCCAGTTTTGATAAGTTTGTGAGCGCACACTTTCTATTGCTTTTGCGATAAATTTTTGTGCATTATACATTGGAGTTATAATTGAAACTTTATCTTTTTCCATTTTTTCTCCAAATTTTTTTATTTTTAAAAAATCTTTTTTAATATTTTTTTCGATTTATTTTATATTGATGTTACATTAAACGAAATAGATTCTAGCACTTTTAATAGCGCATCAGCTGTATCAAGTGAAGTTAAACACGCAATTTCTTGTTCACTTGCAGCTCTTCTAATTTTAAATCCATCTGTTGTTGCACTTTTTTTCTTAGCCGCAGTGTTTATAATCATATCCACATGACCTTTGTAAATTACATCAAGTACATTATGCTCATATTTACCTTCATTAATTTTTCCAACAGTTTCAACTCTAAGTCCTCTATCTCTAAAGTAATGCGCAGTTTTCTCAGTCGCCATCAAATTGTAACCTAAATTTGAAAATCTTTGAGCAAGTTTATACGCTTCTTCCTTTGCATTACCACTTATTGTAAATAGCACACTTCCTTGATCTTTTACTTTTATTCCTGCAGAAATTAATCCTTTGTAAAGTGATTTTTCAAGACTTATATCACTTCCCATAACTTCTCCAGTTGATTTCATTTCAGGTCCAAGAGTTGTGTCTACATCTTTTAATTTTTGGAAACTAAATACTGGAACTTTTGTATAAACAGCATCTGCCATAGGTATTAGTCCAGTTTTATATCCTTTAGAAGCCAATGATTCTCCCAAAATTCCTTTCATAGCCAAGTTTGCCATCGGAACTTTTGTTATTTTACTCAAGAATGGCACAGTTCTCGAACTTCTTGGATTTACTTCCAGAACAAAAACTTCTCCGTGACTGATTACATATTGAATATTAAGAAGTCCAACTATATTAAGTCCTTTTGCAAGTCTAACTGTATAATCAACTAATGTGTCAATATGCTCTTGTGACAAACTTTGTGGCGGATAAACAGCAATTGAATCTCCAGAGTGAACTCCCGCTCTTTCGATATGCTCCATTATTCCAGGAATTACAACAGTTTCTCCATCACAAATCGCATCTACTTCAATTTCTTTTCCAACTAAATATCTATCTGTCAAAACTGGATGATCAGGCGACACTTTTACAGCATTTTCCATATAATGTCTTAATTCTTCTTCCCTGTAAACGATTTCCATCGCACGACCTCCAAGTACATAAGACGGTCTTACTAACACAGGATAACCAATTTCCGCAGCATTTTTTACAGCTGTTTCTGTATCAAACGCAGTTTTCCCAAGCGGTTGCGGAATATTTAATTTATGAAGTAATGCTTCAAATTTATCTCTATTTTCAGCATTATCAATTTCTTCAAGTGCAGTTCCAAGTATTTTTACTCCGTGCTTAGCCAATTTTTCAGCAAGATTTATCGCAGTTTGTCCTCCAAATTGAACTACGACTCCTTCAGGCTGTTCTAATTCAATAATTGCCATAACATCTTCTTCTGTAAGTGGCTCAAAGTAAAGTTTATCCGAAATTGAAAAGTCAGTTGAAACTGTTTCAGGGTTATTATTTACAATAATTGCTTCATATCCGATTTCTTTTATCGCCTTTACAGCATGAACTGTCGCATAGTCAAATTCCACTCCTTGTCCAATTCTTATTGGACCTGATCCCAATACAACAATTTTTTTCTTATCTCCAATAATACTCTCGTTTTCATCTTCGTAGCTTGAATAAAAATAAGGTGTTTCTGACTTAAATTCTGCAGCACAAGTATCTACCATTTTAAAAACTGGCTTAATACTATATTCTTCACGAAGTTTATAAACTTCTTCTTCAGTCGTATTCCAACGATGCGCAATAACTTTGTCCGAAAATCCAAATTTTTTGGCAAATAAAAGTACATCAGGATTTCCCACATTTGCTTTTAATTCCACTTCAATATCAATAATATTTTTCATTTTATCAAGGAAAAACATATCTATTTTTGTCATTTCATGAATATTTCCCGGTGTAACTCCTCTTCTTAGAGCTTCTCCAATGAAAAATAATCTTTCATCTCCAGCTTTTTGAATTCTTCGTAAAATATATTCCAATGGAAACTCATCTCCATTTGGAAGTCCTAGATGATGAACTCCATATTCAAGCGAACGAATTGCTTTTAATAAACTTTCTTCGTAAGTTCTCCCAATTGCCATAACTTCTCCAGTTGCTTTCATTTGAGTCCCCAAATGTCTATCAGCTTTTTCAAATTTATCAAATGGGAATCTTGGTATTTTACTTACAACATAATCTAGTGATGGCTCAAAACAAGCGTAAGAATTTTTTGTAACAGGATTTATAATTTCATCAAGTGTAAGTCCAACTGCGATTTTTGCTGCAATTTTTGCGATTGGATAACCTGTAGCTTTTGAAGCTAGAGCTGATGAACGAGAAACTCTCGGATTTACTTCGATTATGTAATATTTAAATGAATTTGGGTCAAGTGCCAACTGCACATTACATCCACCTTCAATTTTTAATGCTCTTATTATTTTTAGCGAAACATCTCTTAACATATGATATTCTCTGTCTGTCAATGTCTGTGACGGTGCCACAACTATCGAATCCCCTGTATGAATACCAACTGGATCAATATTTTCCATGTTGCAGACTACAATTGCCGTATCTTTACTATCCCGCATAACTTCATACTCAATTTCTTTATATCCCGCAATAGATTTTTCCAAAAGACATTGAGTTACTGGCGAATAACGAAGCCCATTACTTACAATATCTTCAAGTTCAGCATCGTTATGACAAATTCCTCCACCTGTTCCACCCATCGTAAAAGCAGGTCTTACAATTACTGGATAACCAATTTTTGAAACAAATTCTCTAGCTTGTTCAAGATTATGAATGATATCCGATTCTGGTACAGGTTCGTTTAATTCATTCATCAAATCTCTAAAAAGTTCTCTGTCTTCCGCTTGTTTAATAGAAGAAAGTTTTGTCCCCAAAAGTTCTACTCCACACTCTGCTAAAACTCCTGAATTGTGAAGTTCCACCGCAAGATTTAGTCCAACTTGCCCACCAAGTGTAGGAAGCAATGCATCTGGTCTTTCTTTTCTAATAATTTTCGAAACAAATTCCACAGTTAAAGGCTCAATATAAACTTTGTCTGCGATTTCCTTATCCGTCATAATAGTCGCTGGATTTGAATTTACAAGTATTACTTTGTATCCTTCTTCTCGAAGTGACAAACAAGCCTGTGTCCCCGCATAGTCAAATTCCGCAGCTTGTCCTATTATTATTGGTCCTGAACCAATTACTAATATCGTTTCTATATCTTTTCGTTTTGGCATTTTTTAACAACTCCTAATCTTTTAAAATAATAATTTTTATTTTATTAAAAAATTTATCTCATAAATTTATTTTATCGAAAACTTTAAAAATTTTTATACTTAATATTTAAATTTTTTCATATTTTCAATAAATTGATCAAACAAATAATTTGGATCGTGTGGTCCTGGTGAAGCTTCTGGATGATATTGCACTGAAAATACTGAATATTTTTTGTGTCTAACACCTTCACAAGTTCCATCATTTACTGCAATGTGAGTAAGCTCCAAATCTGTATCTTTAAGCGAGTCAATATCAACTGCATATCCGTGATTTTGTGCTGTAATATCAACTTTTCCAGTAAGAAGATTTTTTACCGGCTGATTAGCTCCTCTGTGTCCAAATTTCAATTTATATGTCTTTGCGCCACAAGCTAGCGAAATTAGCTGATGTCCCATACAAATTCCAAAAATTGGAACTTTTCCTATTAAATCTTTTATTGTACTAATTGTTTCTGGCACATCCACAGGATCTCCAGGTCCATTACTTAGCATTATTCCATCTGGTTTTTGTCTTAAAATTTCTTTCGCACTTGCATCGTGTGGCATAACAATAATATCACAGCCTCTCAAATTAAGCTCTCTCATAATTCCAGATTTCATTCCCAAATCAATCAATACAACTCTTTTTCCAAGTCCTGAAGACAAAAACGCCTTTTTTGTCGACACTTGTTCAATTTGATTAGTTGGCAAATTATTTTTTCTCAAATTTTCTGCCACTTCCTGCGCATCTTTTTCAATTCCTGTAATAATTCCTTTTATCGTTCCATGCTCTCTAATTTTTTTAGTCAGACTTCTCGTATCAATTCCAGAAATTCCAGGAATATTTAAGTCTTTTAGCACTTCATCCAAAGTAAATTCTTTTCTAAAATTAGAAGGTTTTCTGCATATTTCACGGGTAACTATTCCTTTTATGCTAGGATTAATAGTTTCATAATCATCTCTATTTATACCATAATTTCCGATAAGTGGATATGTAAATGTGATAATTTGACCATTATACGACGGATCTGAAAGTGTTTCCTGATACCCCGTCATCGCTGTGTTAAATACAACTTCTCCTGCCATTTCCACATCTGCACCAATTCCATACCCTTTATACACGCTACCATCTTCTAAAACCAGCTGTTTATCCAATGTGTACATAATTTACCTCCATATTTTTTAATTTTTTTTTAATGATATTTTTCACAAAATTTTTTTATCAATTCATTTATATGATTTTCAGAAATTGAACTTCTTTAATCTATTAATTATACTATATTTTTTTAATTTTATCAATATTTTCAATTTTTTAAAAATAAGAAGTTTTTTTAGTGAACTATTCCCGCTTGTAGAAAGTCTACGACTTCTTGTTATCTTTTTGTTAAAATATTTTTATTACTGAAATTTAACCTAAAATTGTATTTTACTTGCAAATATGATAGAATTAAGTTACAAATTAAATATACATAACATAAAAAGAGGAGAAAAAAATGAAAAAACCACTCATAGGTATTTCAGGAAGTACAATGCATCTTGAAAATGGTCTTTTTGCAGGATATAAACGCAGTTCTCTGGATCAGAGCTACATTGATTCTGTCATTCGTGCTGGAGGAGTTCCATATGTTTTGCCATTTAACACAGATGACGAGATTATTGAAGAAATGGTAAAAAATGTCGATGCCATTATTTTGTCTGGAGGAAATGATGTATTTCCACTGCTTTACGGAGAAGAACCCAAAGAAAAGCTAGGAGAAATTTTTCCTGATAGAGATCACTTCGATACAGTTTTGATTAAAACTGCAGAAAAATTAAAAAAGCCTATTTTAGGAATTTGTCGTGGACATCAGCTGATAAATGTTGTATTTGGAGGAACACTGCACCAAGATTTATCATATGCAGAAAATATTTCGATTAAACATTTTCAAAAAGCTAAATGGAATGTTTTTACTCATTCAATTTCTATTGATAAAAATAGTTTCTTAAACAATATTTTTGAGAGCGGAATTGGATTTGTAAACAGCTTTCATCATCAAATTATAAATAAAATAGCACCTGGATTTAAGCCGATTGCTAAAAGCAGCGACGGAGTTATTGAAGCAATTGAAAATTTGAGTACGCAAAATCTTATTTTAGGAATCCAGTGGCATCCTGAAATGATGACAGCTACAGATGAATATGCTCACAAAATATTTTTAAAATTTATTGATTATGTAAAAGATAAGTCAAAAGAAGATATATAAAAAAATTAATTTAAAAAAAAGATTGCCTTAAATTTTGTGCAATCTTTTTTATTTGTTTTATTTACTTTGATTTACTTTATTTAATTATTTTGCATCTTACTTTCCCATTCAGCTGTTTCCACAGAAAAATAGCTCAAAAAGTCATCAACTTTTTTCCCTTTTATATCAATGCTCTTAATTTTATCCCCTTGTCTTATAATTTTTGCAACTGCTAAATCAGTACCACTTTTTAGTCCACCAATTATAGTGTGCACTCCATTAAGAGATGGAATTTTTTGAAGCGATATAAAAAATTGACTTCCATTTGTATTCTTTCCTGAATTTGCCATAGCTAACATTCCACTATTATTAAAGTTTAACCAGTTTACAAATTCATCATCGACATAATATCCAGCACTTCCAGTTCCGTCTCCTTTTGGATCTCCACCTTGCACAATTCCATTTGTAATAACTCTGTGAAAAGTAAGTCCGTCATAAAATCCTTTTTTTGCCAAAAATACAAAATTTGCCACATTTACAGGAGCTGCTTCAGGATATAAAAATACATTAATATCCCCTTTTGTTGTGTGAATTGTAGCTTCCAATTCAAATTTTTTCATTATTTTTTCAAATTTTTTCTCTTCTTTTGTTTTTTCAACAATTTTAATATTTTTTGCATTTATTATGTTAAATACAAACAACATCATTATACTAGCTAACAATGTCAATTTTTTTGATCTCATGAATCCTCCTTTTTAAAATTTAACCTTTAATACTTTCGATAATTTTTTCCATCTCAATTTTGCTGTTAAAATTTAAGTCCAAAATTCTAAAATTAATACTTTCAATATCTAAATCATATTTTAAAAGCTCTTTCTCCGTCAAAATATTATCATAAATTACAAGCACCGAAAAAATATTTTCAAAACTATCAACCAACTCAATAATATTAATAACTCTATCTTTTTTTATGTTCAAAATTTCTTTTAATTTCGAATTAGCTATTTTTTTATTTTTTATTTCTTTATAAAGTTCTGATACAATTTCAGGCATTTTTACCGCAAAAAGTATCTTTAACTCTTCTCTTTTTTTTAATTTAACTATTGCCATTTTTTCTATTTCCCGTCTTAAAATTTAATCTTGAATAGCTTTTGTCAAAGGTGGAACGATTTGTTTCTTACGAGAAACTACTCCTTTTAAAACAACTTCATTATCTTCCACTTTTTGTCCAAACGCTTTTTCAATAACTGCATCTCCATTTCCTTCAACAATTGCAACAGAATCATTTGATAAAATATTTGTAATTACAAACATGAAAAATTTCAAGTTTTCTTTAGAAATAATGTTATTAATTTCATCTAACAAAGCTTTTTTATTTTCTAATAATTCTTCTTCATTAACAGTGTTTACTTGTGCCACACCAATTTTTTGTCCATCAATTTCAAAAATTTTCATATCCATTGTAAGTAATTCAGCTTCTGTTTTATCTCCTAGTGCAGTTCCAGCTTTTAACATTTCAAGTCCATATTCATTTGGATTAACTCCAGCAATTTTTGCTAACGCAAGTCCCGCATTTGTATCTTGTGGAGTACAAGTTGGTGATTTGAATAGCAATGTATCTGAAATAATTGCGCTTAACATAAGTCCTGCCACTTCTTTTGACGGCATTAAATTATTTTCCTTAAATAATTTTAAAATTATTGTTGCGGTACATCCAACTGGCTCAACTCTTGCATAAAGCGGTTCGTCCACATTAAAGTTAGAAATTCTGTGATGGTCAATCAATTCCAAAACTCTTGCTTCTTCAAATCCATCCGCTGTCTGAGTTCTTTCGTTGTGATCCACCAAAATAATTTCTTTTCCTGCAACATTTGTTACAAGTTCAGGTTTTTCAACTTTAAAATAGTCCAAAGCAAATTTTGTTTCTTCGTTAAGTTCTCCCAATCTAACAGGTTTTACATCTTTTCCTAGTTTGTTTTTTAATTCAGCGTAAGCAAGTGCTGAACAAATTGTATCCGTATCTGGATTTTTATGTCCAAAAACTAATATTGACATTATTTTTCCTCCTAATTTTTTATTAAAATTTTTTTACTTTTATTCTTTTATATTATAACCTATTTCTCTTATTTTTAAAATAGAATTTTTTAAAATTTATTTTTTAGATTATTTTAATAAAATAAATAAATTTTTTTTCTTGCTAATAATTAATTTTTTTAGTATACTAATAAATATGTAGTATATTATTCAAATTTTTTTATATTTAATTTATTTTATAATTTGGAATAAATTATAAAATGATTATTATAAATTTGTTTTTTAAAGATAAGAAAGGAAAACTTTTATGAAAAAGAAAAAAAGAATTATAATTCAGCAAAGCGCTAAATTATTTTATTATAAAGGATATTTAAATACTAAATTAACTGACATATTTCAAGAATGTAAAATTCCAAATGATTATTTTTACAAATTTTTTTCAACAAAAGAAGAAGTTTTATTTGAAGTTATAAAATATCACACTGAAAATTTGATAAATTTTTTTAATACAATTGTAAATGATTTATCAATTTCAAAATTTAGAGATTTTTTTGAGAAATATTTTGAAAATATAAAAAATAATAAATTTTACGGTGGAAGTCCACTTGGAAACTTGACGCTGGAACTTTCTGATATAAATAATCCAATTCGAGAAGAAATTATTAAATCCTACCAAAAAATAGAATTACGATTTTCTTTTTTTATCACAACACTAAAATATTCTTCTTTGGAAACATTTTCTGAAATTCCTTCTGAAAGTTTAGCCAGAATTTTAATAGCGCTTTTTGAAGGAACAATTTTACTTTTAAAAACCGAAAAAGAAGAAAATGCGATAAATGATTTTTTTATTTTTTTTGACCAAACTTTTAAAATTAACGAAAAAAAAGAAAATATTAAAACTAATACGAAAATTAAAAAAAATAAAATTGAAATTGAAGTAAAAAATTCAAAAGCTGAAAATAATTTTTCAGAAGAAATTTCCATCGCCCAAAATTTTTCTGATAACTTGAAAAGCGTCAAAGAATCAGAAAAAATCGAAAAAAAAGATGAAAATTTCAAGGAGCCCAACATGGAAGAAATAGAGGAAATGGAAAATTTAGGAAATGTTTTTAATGCTTTAAACAATCATTTTAAAAATACTTTTAAAAAATAAAAAAATTATTTTGATTTTTAAAATTTTTAATTCGTTTGACAAATATTTACATATATGATATAAATAATTGTCTAAAAGAGACGCCCCATCTCTACATTTAGACTTCTTTCATACAAAAAAGACGAGCACACGGCTCGTTTTTTAATATACAAACATCGAATCTCCAAAACTCTGAACCTCCCACGACTAAAGTCGCAGAGTTCTAAAATCTTTAAAAATATTCAAAAATTTTCTAAGAAGTTTGATAGCTTTACACTACCCTTATTCTTTCAGGCGTGTCCAGCTCACCTCTATTGTATAGGACACTTAAGTCCACAACTTTACTTTTTCTTAATATGTTTAATGCTCCATTACAATCCGCATTTAATTGATAACCTTTACTTGTTTGATATAGTCCTCTTTTTATTCTTTTTCCACTGAATATATATTCTTTTTGATTTTCTTTATCATATATTGGAATTTCATCTCCATCAAAGAAACTTGCTTTTGATGTATAACTCTCTTCTTGCAGTTTAAATTCTATTCCATATAGTTTACATAGATATATTAATTTATCTCTTAATTTTCCATATGGTATATTTGCAAAATTTTGATTATTTATACTTCCAATATTTGAATTTCTTTGAAAATCTTCATTATATCCTAGAACTATTTTCCCTATATCATTATTAAGACAATAATTTATTATTATTCTTGCTGCTTTTGAAAGATAATCTTCTATACGATTATTTCTCTTTCTAGTTATTCTCTTTTGTCTTAATGTTGTGTGCTTAATCTTTTGCTTATCTTTTATACTTTGTAATTCTGCATTTATCTTATTATAGTATTGATTTATTGATTTTAATTTTCTACCATCTATTATGAACGAAGCCCCAGTATTTGTAACACAAGTACACAGATTGTCTATACCTAAATCTATTCCTAGTACATTTTCTTTATTTAATTCCCTTTGAACTTCTTCTACCTCATAAATGTATTGAATTTCAAAGTACCTAGAATGTTGTTTTGGTATTATTCTAATCTCTTTTATCTTCTTGCCTTTTAATACTGGTGGTAGTTTTATTGCGATTTCCTTATGTGTCTTTCTAAATGAATTTGAATAAGGAACTATCAGCATATCATCTTTTAATCTAACAAAACCTATAACAAGGGTAGTAAAACCATCTTTAGCAAGATATTTAGGTAATTTTATATCTTTAAAATTATATTGACCATTTTTAGCAAGTTTTAAAAGTCCAAAAAATGATTTGAAACTTCCGTCTACTTCCTTTAGAATTTGTTGAGCCATATTAGAATTTAACTTCTTATAGTTCTCACTATTTTTAAGCATTTTATAGTTTTCATTATAACTTAAATACTTTTTATTTTCAAAATAGTATTGTCTAACATTATATATAGCCTCATTAGTTAAGTTCTTGGCTATATGAGATAAATATTTTAAAATCCTAAACTCATTTTTACTAAGATGTTTTACCTGTTGTCTTAATGTTAAATACATATATAATCACCTCCTTTTCATCAGAGATATTATACCATGTATTCTACATTTTATCTGTCAAAAAAGTAATATTTTTATTTATTTTTAAATATTTTTAAAGTTTTTAAAACCCCACAACAGTGGGAAGCGTCGTTCACATAAGTGCGCTACTACTTATGCAGTTCTCATGGCATATATACTCCTTAATAAATTAAGGAGATTAGCCTTGAACCTCTTGTTATCTCTAACAAGCACAGACTATATCTTATCCATATCCTGTTTCAAGGACTTAGGCGAAACCACTTCCAATACCAGTCGCTTGTATTGTACTCCCCTCACGAGGGATAGTCGTTGAACTTTCCTTTTCAGGCTTAGCTGCTGATTGTCTATTATCATAATGTTTAGGATTTAACCTTGCACCATCTAGTATATTTTTTCTGCTTTCGCTACCTTCACACTTATACCATATTTGAACGAAGGTATTATGTTGTGGTTATACCAGCTTTAAGAGTTCCCAGCAGTTCAGTTTCTTTGTTGCACGGTTTTGCTCCGTATCTACATACAAGTTTCCCTATATGCTTACTAAAATTTTCGTGCAATTCATCTCACGACTAAAGTTGTGAGTGTTCTTGCACTATTTAATAAAATCTATACTTTTCTTCAATCGCTTTTTTATACGCCGAAAATACAAAATCTTTTCCAGCAAATGCCGAAACTAACATAACAAGCGTAGATTTTGGCAAATGAAAATTAGTAATTATCGCATCAACAATTTTAAATTTATAATCTCCATAGATAAAAATATTTGTAGCTCCACTTTTTGGAAGAAGTTTGCCATTTTCATCAACACAAGACTCCAATGTTCTCACAGAAGTTGTTCCAACCGCTATAACTCTGTTTCCATTTTCTTTAGCTTCATTCACAATTTTTGCAGTTTCTTCGGGAATCCAGTATTTTTCACTATGCATTTTATGCTCAGTCACATCTTCAACCTGCACAGGTCTAAAAGTCCCAAGTCCAACATCTAAAAATACTTCCGTCAAAATAATACCTTTTTTTTCTATTTTTTTAAGCAATTCTGTTGTAAAATGAAGTCCCGCAGTCGGTGCTGCAACCGATTCTCCTTTTTTTGCATAAACTGTCTGATAACGATTTTTGTCTGAAAGTTTTTCAGTTATATAAGGTGGAAGTGGCATCTCTCCCAATTTATCCAATATTTCTTCAAAATTTCCTTCAAACTCAAATCTCAAAACTCTATTCCCATCTTCTTTAATCTCAATTAACTCCGCTTCTAAAAGACCTTTACTAAACACAATTTTCTGTCCTATTTTCAACTTTTTAGCAGGTTTTAGCAAAACTTCCCAAGTGTTTAAATCACATCTTTTTAATAAAAAGCACTCCATCAACGCTCCAATTTCTTCTCCATCCAACTTTTTATGTCCAAAAATTCTTGCAGGAATGACTTTTGTTCTATTTATGACAAGCACATCCCCTTTTTTTAAATAGTCGATTATATCAAAAAAATGTCTGTGTTCAAGTGTCTTTTCTTCTTTATTTAAAACTAAAAGTCTGGAACTATCTCTTGGCTCTGCCGCCTTTTGTGCAATTAATTCCTTTGGCAATTCAAAATCAAAATCTGATATTTTCACTTTTTTCTCCTTATTTTTAAAATTTTTTATGAATTAAAAAAGATGGCAGAAACTAAAAAAGTTCCTGCCAAAAAAATTACAAACTACCTATTACAAATGTTTTATAAGTATCAACTCTGTTGTACCATCCTTGTAACCATCTGCTCTCATTTCTTGGTGCATTTTTTACTCTTCTTTGTAATACATATTTTGCAGAATTACTGAATTCTTCTAAAGCACTTTGACCTGTAGCTGTCCCTTTCATATTTTCAAGTACTTGTCTTAGTCCCCAAGCAACATTGTTGTATGAAGAAACACCTGACAATCCTTCTCCTTTAAAGTTGACATAATCAATCAAAGCGTAAAGTCCATTCGGAGTCTCAACCATTCTATTAAATTGATTTTTTAAGTTTTCTTTGTTTGAAGACGCATTTAACATTTTTCCCAATGAAGATTTCAATCTCTCATAGATGAACATCACTTGAATATCTCTTGTGTTATCAAAGAAAGAAATTAATTCTTGAATATCTTTATCTCCTCTGGATTTTTTGCTCATAAGCTCAGACTTACTTTGCCAAGGTGAAAATCTATTTTCTGCCAAAATTTTTGGCAATTTAATACCTTTACTCTTAAAATAAGCGACCATATCAGGAAGACTATCTCCAAATCCGCTTCTTCCGCCACTAGCTTTAAACCAAGTAAAGTGACCTATTCCAAGCGATGGGAAATTTTCTCCATCATTCCAGTCAACCAAATTATTTACTGAACCTCCAGTTTCATTTTGAAAAATTTTGTTCGCAACTGATAGCAATTGTTCTCTAGTCAATTTCAATTCAGGTATCCCATCTTGAGATTTTCCATTTGTTGTAGATACAAACTCTGTGTTACTTGGTTTTGTGTAACTTCCAGTTTGTTGCATATTTTTTACGCTTCTATCCGTATTCAAATTGATATTCTGATTATTATATTGATTTTTTATTAAATTTTCTAATTGAGAATTCCCTTGCGCAGATTTTGCTTGTCCTCCAAACACTGATACTGATAATGTCAGTCCTAATAATAAAATTCCTGCTTTTTTCATGATCGTCCTGTCACAAATCATTAACTCATCTCCTCTTTTTTTATTTTTTATTTATTTTTTTGAAACTATTTTTTTATCACAAGATAAACGGCTTGTTTCTAAACCAAAATATTTATGAAATTTTTTGTCCAATTACAACTCTCGCATTTCCATTCAAATCTTCAATAATTTCAACATTTTTAAATCCAAATTTCTCCATGATTTCTTTGACTTTGTCACCTTGCTTAAACCCAATTTCAAAAATCAAAAAACCATTTTCAGCCAAATAATCTTTAGCTTTACTAGAAATTTCCAAATAAAAATATAATCCATCATTTTCTGCAAAAAGTGCTTCACTCGGCTCATGTAAAGTATCATCAGACATAATTCCAATTTCACTCAAAGAAACATATGGTGGATTTGACACAATCATATCAAAACTCTTAAATTCAATATTTTCAAACAAATCCGATTTTATAAATTTTATGTTTTTTGAACCTAGTATTTTTTTATTTTTTTCAGATGTTTTTAATGCTTTTTCTGATATATCCACACCTAAAACATAACTATTTTTAATTTCTAGTGCTATTGTTAATCCTATTATACCACTTCCACAGCCAATATCAAGTATTTTTTTTGAATTTTTATTTTCTTTTTCATTTTTTTTTAAAATTTCAATAGCTTTTTGAACCAAAATTTCAGTATCTTGGCGTGGAATTAACACACCTTTATCCACATAAAATTTTCTTCCATAAAATTCCTGTTCATTCAAAAGATATTGTATTGGAAAATTTTCTTTCCCAACTTTTGAAATAAATTTTCTTAATTTGTCTTTTTTTTCTTTAGATATTTTTTCATTGTACTTTGTAAAAAGCATCATTCTTTCAATTCCCAAAACACTTGAAAATATAATTTCCGCTTTTAACTTAGCTTCACTCACATGATTTTTTTTCAAAAAATCAATACTTTTAACAAGTAAACTTTTTAAACTGTCATCATCTTTAACTTCAATCGAACTTGAAACATCTTTATTTTTTTTCAATAAATCCGTTAATTTTTCTTTTATTTCATTAATTTCATTTTGTGAAAGTTTCTTTTCAAAATTTGCATAAAGCATTATTCTTGGCATTTTTAATATTTCTGAAAAAATACTTTCAATTTTTAATCTAGCATCTTTTACATGTTTTTTTTCCAAATACTCAACAGATTTATTTAATATATCAAGTAATTTATTCATTATCACCAACAGCTTTAAGCATTTCAGCCTGGTCATAAGCAATCAGTGCATCAATCATTTCATCCAAATCTCCGTCCAAAACTGCTTCAAGTCTATGCAAAGTCAATTTAATTCTATGATCTGTAACTCTTCCTTGTGGAAAGTTATAAGTTCTAATTTTTTCAGATCTATCTCCACTTCCCACTTGAGATCTTCTTTCATTTTCTACTTCTTTTCTCTGTTTTTCATATTCCATTTCATAAAGTTTTGAAGCTAACACTTTCATCGCAGCTTCTTTATTTTTAATTTGTGAACGCCCATCTTGGGAAGTAACTACTAATCCTGTTGGTAAATGTGTAATTCTAACCGCCGAATCTGTAGTATTTACATGTTGTCCACCTGCTCCACTTGATCTATAAGTATCAATTTTCAAATCACTCGGATTAATTTCAACTTCACTTACATCTTCAATTTCAGGAAGCACTGCAACTGTAATTGTTGAAGTATGAACTCTTCCAGAAGATTCAGTTGCAGGAACTCTTTGAACTCTGTGAACTCCACTTTCAAATTTTAATCTTGAATAAGCCCCATGCCCTTTAATAAGAAAAGTCACTTCTTTTAATCCACCAACTCCAATTTCACTTTTATCAATAATTTCTGTTTTCCAACGATTTCTTTCAGCATATCTAGTAAACATTCTAAATATGTCATAAGCAAAAAGTGCTGCTTCATCTCCACCTGCACCTGCTCTAATTTCCATAATGACATTTTTATCATCATTAGGATCTTTAGGTAATAAAAGCACTTTTAATTCCTCTTCTAATACAGGAATTTTTTCTTCTATCAAATGAATTTCTTCTAACATCATTTCTTTCATTTCATGATCTTTTTCTATCTTCAAATCTTCTTTAAGATTTTCCATTTCTTCTTTTTGCTCTTTATAATAAGTATATTTTTGAACTACTTCATCAATACTGTTCAAAGCTTTATTATATTCCATAATTTTTTTAGGATCACTAGCAACTTCAGGACTCATAAGCAATTCTGTAAGTTCCTTATGCTTTAAAACAACATCATCTAATTTTTGAAACATATTTATTTTTCACTCCTATTTTTTTCACTTTTCTTTGCTCAATTTCTTCTTCTATAACAACTTTTATTATAACATATTTTCCTAATTTTTTCAAAAAAAAAATGGCGTCCCCGGTTGGACTCGAACCAACGACCCTCTGATTAACAGTCAGATGCTCTAACCAGCTGAGCTACGGAGACGCAAAAGAAAAAGTTTGGCGACTACCTATTTTCCCTAGTATGGACTAAGTATCGTAGGCGTAAGCAGACTTAACTTCCGGGTTCGAGATGTAACCGGATGTATCCCTGCTGCAATGGTCACCAAACAAGTAATTAAATGTCAAAAGACAATGAGAAATAAATAGTAGGCAAGTAAAAGATTAAAAAAGCTTAAGTAATATTAGTACTGGTCAACTGAATGCATTGCTGCACTTACATCTCCAGCCTATCGACCACATAGTCTCTGTGGATACTGTGAATACTCATCTTAAAGGGGGTTTCTCGCTTAGATGCTTTCAGCGATTATCCTGACCAAACGTGACTACTCAGCCGTGCCACTGGCGTGACAACTGATACATCAGAGGTTTGTCCATCCCGGTCCTCTCGTACTAAGGACAGAACTTTTCAGTATTCAAGCGCCTGCAGTGGATAGGGACCGAACTGTCTCACGACGTTCTGAACCCAGCTCGCGTGCCTCTTTAATGGGCGAACAGCCCAACCCTTGGGACCTTCTCCAGCCCCAGGATGAGACGAGCCGACATCGAGGTGCCAAACACTTCCGTCGATATGGACTCTTGGGAAGTATCAGCCTGTTATCCCCGGGGTAGCTTTTATCCGTTGAGCGACGGCCCTTCCATGAGGGACCGCCGGATCACTAACTCCTACTTTCGTACCTGCTCGACCCGTCGGTCTTGCAGTCAAGCTCCCTTATGCGTTTGCACTCGAAGGTTGATTTCCATCCAACCTGAGGGAACCTTTGAACGCCTCCGTTACTCTTTTGGAGGCGACCGCCCCAGTCAAACTGCCCACCTAGCACTGTCTCCGCAAGCGGATTAGAATTTCGACAACATATGGTTGGTATTCCAACAGCGACTCAGAAAAGACTGACGTCTTAACTTCGAAGTCTCCCAACTATCCTATACACACATTGCCAAAACCCAATGCCAAGCTACAGTAAAGCTCCACGGGGTCTTTCCGTCCTACTGCAGGTAGCCGGTATCTTCACCGGCATTACAACTTCACCAGGTCTCCAGCCAAGACAGCTCTCAAATCATTTCACCATTCGTGCAGGTCGGAACTTACCCGACAAGGAATTTCGCTACCTTAGGACCGTTATAGTTACGGCCGCCGTTCACCGGGGCTTCAAATTGGAGCTCTCACTCCTCCTCTTAACCTTCCGGCACTGGGCAGGTGTCAGCCCATATACGTCGCCTTTCAGCTTAGCATAGACCTGTGTTTTTGGTAAACAGTTGCTTGAGACTCTTCACTGCGGCCTGTTTCCCCTGGGAGTGTTTCTCTCTTTAGGTATATCAGGCACCCCTTCTCCCGAAGTTACGGGGCTATTTTGCAGAGTTCCTTAGCTAAAGTTATCCTGTCGGCCTTAAGTTTCTCACTCTGTCCACCTGTGTCGGTTTAGGGTACGGGCACTAACGAGTCTTGTTAGAAGTTTTTCTTGGCAGTGTAGGATCTGTGACTTATGCAAAAGCACTTACCCATCAGGTCTCACCTATAGACACGCGGATTTACCTGCGTGTCCAAGCTACGCCCTTAGAAAGGCTAATCCGACAGCCTTCTCACATACCTTACTGCGTCACTCCATCACTCAAACGACTGATAGTGGTATAGGAATATTAACCTATTTACCATTCGCAATCACATCTCTGCTTACGCTTAGGTCCCGACTTCCCCGGGGCGGACGAACCTTCCCCCGGAAACCTTGGACTTCCGGCCGGAGGGATTCTCACCCTCCTTCTCGCTACTCATTCCTGCATTCTCGCTTCTGATGTCTCCAGCCGGCCTTACAGCCGGCCTTCATAGACCTACAGAACGCTCTCCTACCAAGCGGCAAAACCGCTTCCACAGCTTCGGTTTATGTCTTTAGCCCCGTTACATCTTCGGCGCAGATACTCTCGACCAGTGAGCTATTACGCACTCTTTTAAGGAATGGCTGCTTCTAAGCCAACCTCCTGGTTGTCTGTGAATATCCACCTCCTTTCCCACTTAGACATAATTAGGGACCTTAGCTGGTGGTCTGGGCTGTTTCCCTTTTGTCCGCGGACCTTATCATCCACGGACTCACTCCGAATCAGTAATAAATGGTATTCGTAGTTTGCTTGATTTCGGTAAGCAATATGCCCCCTAGATCATACAGTGCTCTACCCCCAGATATCTAAAATTCAGGCTGCACCTAAATGCATTTCGGAGAGAACGGGCTATTTCCTAGTTCGATTGGCTTTTCACCCCTAGACCTATCTCATCTCCCAACTTTTCAACGGCGGTGAGTTCGGCCCTCCACTGAGTCTTACCTCAGCTTCAGCCTGGACAGGCCTAGATCACTAGGTTTCGCGTCTATGACTAGCGACTGAGACGCCCTATTAAGACTTGGTTTCCCTTCGGCTTCATTAATTAACCTTGCCACTAATCATAACTCGCAGGATGATTAACCAAAATCCACGCAGTCACCCCGAAGGGCTCCTACCGTTTGTAAGCACACGGTTTCAAATTCTATTTCACTCCCTTGCACAGGGTTCTTTTCACCTTTCCCTCACGGTACTCTTCACTATCGGTCAATAACAGTATTTAGCCTTGCGTGATATGGTCCACGCGGATTCACGCCAAATTCCTCGTGCTTGACGCTACTCGGGAGTTTCAAGTCATAGCATAGCATATACATGATACAGGACTATCACCTTCTATGGTTCAGCTTTCCATCTGATTCTACTTACTGCTAGACTACTTAGACATTATGGCATCAGTCGTATGAAATCCCACAACCCCGTACCGGCAACGCTGCCAGCTTGGCACCGGTACGGTTTAGGCTTATCCCAGTTCGCTCGCCGCTACTTAGGGAATCGTTTTTACTTTCTTTTCCTCCTGCTACTTAGATGTTTCAGTTCGCAGGCTTACCACTTTCGTGCATACTCTTCAAGTATGCGGGTTGCCCCATTCGGAGATTCAGGTGTCATTGATTATGTGCATCTCGACCTGACTTATCGCAGCTTATCACGTCCTTCATCGGCTATTATTACCTAGGCATCCTCCGTGTGCCCTTAATTAGCTTTTTTTTATTAACAGAATAATCTATTTTGTTGTAATCTTTTACCTACTATTCATTTCCCATTGTCCTTAAAATTGGTGGAGATAAGCGGGTTCGAACCGCTGACCTCTGCCTTGCAAGGGCAGCGCTCTCCCAACTGAGCTATATCCCCAAACAAGAATGGTGGGCATGGCTGGACTCGAACCAGCGACCCCTGCGTTATCAGCACAGTGCTCTAACCACCTGAGCTACACGCCCAAAACTAAAGAAGAAGAAGTGTAAGAAAAACTCTCCTTAGAAAGGAGGTGATCCATCCGCACCTTCCGGTACGGATACCTTGTTACGACTTCACCCCAATCACTATTCACACCTTAGATACCTTCTTCCGAAAGGTTAGACCGGCAGCTTCAGGTGCAAACAACTCTCGTGGTGTGACGGGCGGTGTGTACAAGACCCGAGAACGTATTCACCGCGGCATTGCTGATCCGCGATTACTAGCGATTCCAACTTCATGAAGTCGAGTTGCAGACTTCAATCCGAACTTGGACTGGCTTTAGAGGTTAGCTAAGCATTGCTGCATTGCGGCTCTCTGTACCAGCCATTGTAGCACGTGTGTAGCCCAGATCATAAGGGGCATGATGACTTGACGTCATCCCCACCTTCCTCCTGCTCTTCGCAGGCAGTCTCGCTAGAGTCCCCAACTTAATGATGGCAACTAGCGATAGGGGTTGCGCTCGTTGCGGGACTTAACCCAACATCTCACGACACGAGCTGTCGACAGCCATGCACCACCTGTCACTCGGTTCCCGAGGGCACGGTGATGTTTCCATCACCTTCCGAGGATGTCAAGATCTGGTAAGGTTCCTCGCGTTGCGTCGAATTAAACCACATGCTCCACCGCTTGTGCGGGTCCCCGTCAATTCCTTTGAGTTTCAGCCTTGCGGCCGTACTCCCCAGGCGGATTACTTATCGCATTAACTTCGGCACGGACACTCTTCATGCCCACACCCAGTAATCATCGTTTACAGCTAGGACTACCAGGGTATCTAATCCTGTTCGCTCCCCTAGCTTTCGCACTTCAGCGTCAGTTATCGTCCAGTGAACTATCTTCATCATCGGCATTCCTACACATATCTACGAATTTCACCTCTACTCGTGTAGTTCCGTCCACCTCTCCAATACTCTAGCCAGGTAGTTTCCAAGGCAAGCTGCTGGTTGAGCCGGCAGTTTTCACCTCGGACTTATCTGGCCGCCTAGATGCCCTTTATGCCCAATAATTCCGGATAACGCTTGCGACATACGTATTACCGCGGCTGCTGGCACGTATTTAGCCGTCGCTTCTTCTGCAGGTACAGTCACTTTCTTCCTCCCTGCTGAAAGCACTTTACGATCCGAAAACCTTCTTCGTGCACACAGAATTGCTGGATCAGGGTTGCCCCCATTGTCCAATATTCCCCACTGCTGCCTCCCGTAGGAGTAAGGGCCGTATCTCAGTCCCCTTGTGGCCGTCCACCCTCTCAGGCCGGCTACCTATCATCGCCTTGGTAAGCCGTTACCTTACCAACTAGCTAATAGGACGCAAAGCTCTCAAATGGCATCTCTTTTCATAAACTCACTATGCAACAAGTTCATAATATCCGGTCTTATCAGCCGTTTCCAGCTGTTATCCCAGTCCATTCGGTAAGTTCTTTACGCGTTACTCACCCGTCCGCCATGGTTTCACGGTGCAAGCACCGCTTCCCCATCGACTTGCATGTGTTAAGCATTCTGTCAGCGTTCATCCTGAGCCAGGATCAAACTCTTCATTCAATAATATATTTCTATATCTTTTTTTCACCTTTTATTCATTGACGAGATTTATTGCTAAATCTTGACTTGCTTTTTATCTATCACACTACTTTTTCTTCTTCTTTTTTCATTGTCCTTGATGTCGACTCTTTTCTTATCGACGAAATATATTATATCAAAAAAAATTTTGTTGTCAACACTTTTTTTGAAAATTTTTTGCTTTTTTTTGATTTTTTATTTTTTTCAATTTCTATCTAACTAAAATTATAACATAAAATACCTGAAACTTATATGTTTTTATACTAAAAAAACTTGTAAAATCGATAATTGACTTTACAAGCTTTTTTGCTTTTTATTTTTTACTTTTTATTTTTTGCTTGTTTTGCTAAAAGTTTATTGTGCTCTTTTACGACTTCATTGAAAGTTGCCACTACATTTTCTGGAGTTCCTTCTTCTGTTTGCGCATAAAATCCATCGCTTATAGATGAATAAGTTGCTTTTTCTTTTTTCTTAATTCTTGTCATAAATTTATTTGCTGAATTTTTGAAAATTTTTGCTTTTGCTATAAATGTATCATGATCATTTAAATCAAAACCTTCTTTTTTCATTTGTTTTTCGTTTTTTACACTTTTTTCAAGTTTTAATAATGATTTATTAATTTTATCAAATATTTTTTTGAAATCTTTGTCATTTCCTTTTATTGTAAAATTACTTGCATCTAATTTTTGCTTACGAATTTCATTTATAAAATCTTCTCCACTATCTATGTAAACTAACTGTCTATATGTAATAAAAAATTTTCTCTTGTCATAATCTTTTTCCATTAAATTTTTTACTTCTTTTGATTTTTTCTCAAACGCTTCTTTATAAGCTCTTGCGACACTGTTGTATTTTTCGAGATTATCTAATAATTGTTTATGTAGATTTTCACCCAACGAAAAGTTATCTTTTAAATATTGTTTATTTTTGTAATAATTTTTCATACTTTCACTTATAGGTAACATTTTTTCTAAAACTGGCAACATGGCTATTGCTTTTTTATCTAAATCATCTTTTTTTTCATTACTCTCTTTTAATTCTTTTAATTTATCTATAAATTCTTTATCTATCGGAATATTTAAGTCTATATCTTCTGATTGTGATCTATCAATTGTTTTTTCCATTCCAGCATCTTCAAAATAATATAATAGCCCTTTATCTATGCTTAAAATTCTGTTATAAAATCTTATATGTTTATTGTATTTCACTTTATTAGCTTCAAGTATTATTTGCTCTTTTGTTTTGAAATTTTTAGGGACTTTATCAACTTTTACAAATTTTGTCATTATTACTAGACCAAGCATAATAAATATAAGTAAGCCTATTTTTTTCATTAATTTTTATACCTTCTTTCTTAAATTAATTTATTTTTTTATTTTTTTATTTTATTTATTTTTTGTATTCTTTTTTTCAAAATTTTTTTCTTTTTAAATTATAATAATTTTTAAAGACAATGTCAAGCAATTGAAAAAATAATATATTTGATTATTTGCAAATTTTAGTATATAATATAGCAAATAAAAAATTTTTTTGAGGTGATTATAAAATGAAAAAACTTACACTGTTGTTTATGGCACTGCTTATGTTTAATTTGTCATTTGCGAAACAAAAAGAAAAAGTTGATACAACTTTTACATTTGCAAATCTTAATACCCAATCTGAAAGTGGTTTAACTCCGTTAAAAAGAACCAAAATTTTAGGAAAATCGAGAGTTGAATATTTTGCATTTTCAGGGAAAAAACCAGATATTGCAAAAGAAATGAATAAATCAATGGAAAAATTTATCCAACAATTTAAATCGACTAAAAACAAAACTTACACTGTTACTTCAAAAGTAACTGCAAATAATGGTTCTTTTGTAAGTGTCGCTTTTAACATAGTTGAAAAAGATTCAAAAGCTGGAATATTATCTAAAGAAACTGATGGTATTACATTTAATACTAAAAGTGGTAAATCATTATTATTAAAAGATTTATTCGTACCTAATTATGAAAAAGAATTAGAAAATTTAATCAGTGTTAAATTTACAGAATTAGGGTTACCAAAATCAGATGAAGAAAGATTTAAAGGAGTTTCTAAAAAAACAAATTTTTATTTAGAAAATGATGCTCTAATTTTAGTTTATAACAATAATTTAGGAACTAGTTTTGCTGATGGACAAGCATTTATTCCTTTTTTATTAAAAGATTTGGAAGGTATTATTCAACAATAATATTAAAAAAAATTAAAACAAAAAGAACTGTCTAAAAATTTCAAATGACAGTTCTATTTTTTTATTTAGTTGATTTTTCAATAATTGCTTCTCTTCTATAAGTATCAATTTTTACATTTGCTCCAATAGGAATTGTAATAAATGGTCTTACATGTCCTGATTTTAACCCTTTTATTATTGGAACATTAAGTTTTCCAAAATTGTCATAAAAAACTTCGTCTATACTCATATCTGTTGGATCAGCCTTCTTAGGATTTCTAAAATCTCCTATTATTATACCTTTCAAATTTTTAAATTTTCCAGCTAATCTAAGCTGTTGTAACATTCTATCCACACGATAGCTATCTTCATTTACTTCTTCCAAAAATAAAATTTTTCCATCTGTATTTATTTCATGGTCAGTTCCTAAAGTTGCGACAACCAGCGATAAATTTCCACCAGTAATTCTTCCACTTCCTCGTCCATTCTTCATAATTGTGTAACTATTATCAAAATCCAATAAATTATATGAAGAATTACTCATAAATGCTTTATCAAATGAATTTTCTGTCGTCACTGGAATCTCTTTTAAATTATCCGCCATTGGTCCGTGAAAAGTAACAAGTCCTGTTTTTTCGTTGATTGCAAGTAAT
Source organism: Leptotrichia sp. oral taxon 218 (assembly GCF_018128225.1). Classification (NCBI taxonomy): domain Bacteria; kingdom Fusobacteriati; phylum Fusobacteriota; class Fusobacteriia; order Fusobacteriales; family Leptotrichiaceae; genus Leptotrichia; species Leptotrichia sp. oral taxon 218. Next base: position 1,624,054 of record NZ_CP072377.1, read on the forward strand.
AAAGTTGTGATGTCACTAAATCCTGAAATGATTTTAGGATTTTTTCTAATTACATCATAATTTAACTTATCAATAAATCTAATTGAACCGTAACCTCCTCTAATTGCAAAAATTGCATTTATTCTAGGATTTGCAAACATATCGTTTATATCTTTTGCTCTTAATTCGTCACTTCCTCCAAATCCATACCATTTTGAATCAAATGATTTTCCGAAAACAACATTAAACCCTCTGTTTCGCAAATATTCAACTTCATACATCGCATTATCTCCCTTATAATTTGCCGGTGCCACTAAACCAATTGTATCACCTGGTTTTAATCCTTTCGGAATAATAATTTCATTATTTCCAACAGCAAATGCACACAAACTAAATAATAAATTTATTAAAAAAAATAACAGTTTATTTTTTACTTTCAAAATTTTCCCTCCGCTTATTAAATTTTTTATAATATTTGTAAAACTCTCTACAAATCCTGAACCTCCCACGACTAAAGTCGCAGGGTTCTAAAATCTTTAAAAATATTCAAAAATTTTCTAAGAAGTTTGATAGCTTTACACTACCCTTATTCTTTTAGGTGTGTTCAGCTCACCTCTATTGTATAGGATACTTAAATCCACAACTTTACTTTTCCTTAATATGTTTAATGCTCCATTACAATCTGCATTTATGAGTTTACCTATGCTTGTTTGATATAGTCCTCTTTTTATCCTTTTTCCACTGAATATATATTCTTGCAGATTTTCTTTATCATATATTGGAATTTCATCTCCATCAAAGAAACTTGCTTTTGATGTATAACTTTCTTCTTGTAGTTTGAATTCTATTCCATATAGTTTACATAGATATATTAATTTATCTCTTAATTTTCCATATGGTATGTTTACAAAGTTCTGATTATTTATACTTCCTATATTTGAATTTCTTTGAAAATCTTCGTTACATCCTAGAACTAGTTTTCCTATATCATTATTAAGACAATAATTTACAATTATTCTTGCTGCTTTTGAAAGATAATCTTCTATACGATTATTTCTCTTTCTAGTTATTCTCTTTTGTCTTAATGTTGTGTGCTTAATCTTTTGCTTATCTTTAATGCTTTGCAATTTTGCATTTGTCTTGTTATAGTATTGATTAATTGACTTTAATTTTCTACCATCTATTATGAATGAAGTTCCAGTATTTGTAACACAAGTACAAAGATTGTTTATACCTAAATCAATTCCTAGTACATTTTCTTTATTTAATTCCCTTTGAACTTCTTCTACCTCATAAGTATATTGAATTTCAAAGTACCTAGAATGTTGTTTTGGTATTATTCTAATCTCTTTTATCTTCTTGCCTTTTAATACTGGTGGTAGCTTAATTTTAACTTCCTGATGAGTTTTCTTAAACGAATTTGAATAAGGAACTATCAGCATATCATCTTTTAATCTAACAAAACCTATAACAAGAGTTGTAAAACCATCTTTATCAAGATATTTAGGTAATTTTATTTTTTTATTATCATATTGACCATTTTTAGCAAGTTTTAAAAGTCCAAAAAATGATTTAAAACTTCCGTCTACTTCTTTTAGAATTTGTTGTGCCATATTAGAATTTAATTTTTTATAGTTCTCACTATTTTTAAGCATCTTATAGTTTTCATTATAACTTAAATACTTTTTATTTTTAAAATAGTATTGTCTAACATTGTATATAGCCTGATTCTTTAAATTCTTAGCTATATGGCACAAATATTTTAAATTTCTAAACTCCTTTTTACTAAGATGTTTTACCTGTTGTTTTAAAGTTAAATACATAGATATCACCTCCTTTTCATCAGAGATATTATACTATATATCCTACATTTTATCTATTAAAAAGTAATATTTTTTAAATATTTTTAAAGTTTTTAAAACCCCGCAGCAGCGGGAAGCGTCGTTCACATAAGTACGCTACTACTTATGCAGTTCTCTCATGAACTTCTTGTTATCTCTAACAAGCACAGACTATATCTTATCCATAGTGTATTTTGGCACCTTAGGCGAAACCACTTCCAATACCAATCGCTTGTATTGTACTCCCCTCACGAGGGATAGTCGTTGAACTTTCCTTTTCAGGATTAGCTGCTGATTGTCTATTATCATAATGTTTAGAATTTAACCTTGCATCATCTAGTATATTTTTTCTGCTTTCGCCACCATCACACTTATACCATATATTATTACCTAGGTATTATGTTGTGGTCATACTAGCTTTAAGAGTTCCCAGCAGTTCAGTTTCTTGCACGGTTTTGCTCCGTGTCTACATACAAGTTTCCCTATATGCTTACTAAAATTTTCGTACAATTCATCTCACGACTAAAGTCGCGAGTGTTCTTGTACTATTTAATAAAAAAGTATAACATAAAAAATAAATTATCACAATAAAATAAAAATTAAAAATACTAAAATTATTTTTTCTTGACTTATTTTAAAATATGTTATACCATTTTAAAAAAATAAAATAATAATTAAAACAATAATTTTTTAAAGAAAAAAAGAAAAAAAGAAAGAAAGAAAAGAAAAAAATATGAAAAAAAACATAAAAATAATTTACCAATACGATGGAAGTAAATTTTCTGGTTTTCAAAGACAAAAGTCACAAAAAACTGTGCAAGGAGAAATTGAAAAAATTATAAAAAATTCTTTTTCTCAAGAAATAAATATGATTTCATCAGGTCGAACAGATAAAGGCGTTCACGCTTATGAGCAAGTATCAAATTTTTTTATTGACAAAAATATACCGATTGAGCCGATAAAAAGACAGCTTAATAAAAGTTTAAAAGGCGAGATAAAAATTTTAGCAATAAACGAGGTTTCTGATACATTTAATGCTCGATTTGATGCAAAAAGTCGTACTTATCTCTACATTATGAAGCTAGAAGATAAAATTACACCGTTTGAGAGTTCTTATGTCACGCCGATTACAAAATCAATTGAAGTAAAAAAGTTTCAAAAAATTATGGATGAATTTATTGGAATTCATAATTTCAGCAGTTTTATGAAAAAAGATAAAGCGTATAGAAATCCTGTGAGAGAAATTTTTTACATAAAATGTTACTCTGAAAATAATACAATAAAAATTGAAATTTGTGGAAATGGATTTTTGAAAACAATGGTTAGAATAATGATTGGTTCTGCACTTTCTGTTTATTTTGAAAAAGAAAATAGCGATTATATAAAAAAAAGACTTGAAAATCCAGATGAAAACTGTAAAAAAATATTAGCTCGTTCTGAAGGACTATATTTATATAAAGTTAATTATTAAAATTTTAAATTACAAATTAATTCAATAGAATAAATTAATAAATTAAAGTAAAGTAAAAAAAGATAAGATAGAAAAGAAAATTAAAGTAAAAAAGAAAGAAAGGAAAGGAAAGAAAGAAGATTTATGGAAAACTATAAAATAAAAGTTTTAGACGCAAAAAAAGATTCAGATTTGCTGTTTAAAATAGTGGAGCATGAAAACGAAGTATTTGGAGAAGCGACGGTTGGAAATTGGAATATAAAGCCATTTGCAAAATATGGAAAAGTTTTTGCTGCGATAACTGACGATGAAAAAGAAGAACTGATTTCAGTAATTGAAGTTCTTAGCAGTTTTGACGAAGATTTAGCTTACATCTACGGAGTTTCTACAGTTCCAAAATTTGAGAAAAAAGGTTATGCAACAAAACTTTTGGAGTATACAATTCAATATTTAAAAAAAATAGGAATCAAAAAATTTGAACTAACCGTCGATATTGACAATTTTGCCGCACAAAAAATCTACAAAAAATTAAATTTTAAAATTGTAGAAGATTTAGAAAATGAATATGGCGATAATGTTAAAAGATATTTGATGAGATATGTTCAAAAAAAGTAAAAAAAAATAAAAATAAATAAAAAAGGGTGTTATAAACATTTTTTTATATAAAAAAAAATACCAATACCAGAAGGATTGATATAAACAAAACTATTTTATGGTGCGAAAGGTGGGACTCGAACCCACATGTCAAAGACGCTAGATCCTAAGTCTAGTGCGTATGCCAATTTCGCCACTCTCGCAAAAACTATTTTTAAAATGGTGAGCCATACTGGGATCGAACCAGTGACACCTTGATTAAAAGTCAAGTGCTCTACCGACTGAGCTAATGGCTCATATTATGGGGTGATCGACGGGACTTGAACCCGCGACAACCAGTGCCACAAACTGGCGCTCTACCAACTGAACTACGATCACCATATATATGAAAGTTTTATTTTAATTTTTAAATAAAATGGAGCGGGAGACGAGGGTCGAACTCGCGACATTCAGCTTGGAAGGCTGACGCTCTACCAACTGAGCTACTCCCGCAAATTAGTGGTCGGTGTAGTAGGATTTGAACCTACGACCCCCTGCTCCCAAGGCAGGTGCGCTACCGAACTGCGCTATACACCGTTCCCAAGTTATTAAGTTTCTTTCTTAATATCCATTGGACGAGATATATAATATCATAAAAAAATTTTTTTGTCAACACTTTTTTTAAAATTTTTTTGATATTTTTCTCAAATTGTTTAAAAAGTCAGGAAAATAAACCATTTTTAAGAATATAAAAAAATTTTATTTTAGCTTCATATAGATAAAAAATATAAATTTTGATATACTTTTTTTGAAAATAAAGAAAAATAAAATAAAATAAAGAATAGTACGAAAAAAAAGAAAAGAAAGGAGAAGGAATAGGAAGAGGAAGAGAAAGAAACGAAAATAAATGGAAAGAAAGGAAAAAATATGGATTTTCATGGCGGAAATATTTATAAGGTTTTTAGAGAAAAAAAAATTAAAAATATATTGGATTATAGCTCAAATATTAATCCATTCGGGATTTCAAAAAAGTTAAAAAAAGTTATTTTTGAAAATCTGGAGATTTTGGAAAAATACCCCGATCCAGATTATTTTGAGTTGCGGGAAAAAATTGCAAAAAAAAATGGATTTAATTTGGAAAATATAATTTTGGGAAATGGAGCGACAGAAATTATATTTTTAATTGCAAAAGTTTTAGATCCAAAAAAAGTTTTGATTGTGGCACCAACTTTTGGGGAATACGAAAGAGCGGTAAAAAATTTACAAGATAAAGTTGAAATTCAATATTTTGAACTTGAAGAAAAAGAAAATTTCATATTTAATCAAAAAAAATTTGATAATATAATTGAAAAAAATTTTGATTTAGTTGTAATTTGCAATCCTAATAATCCAACTGGGAAATTTTTGAAAAAGGAAGAAATGGAAAAAATTTTAAGAAAATGTAACGAAAAAAGCACAAAACTTCTCGTAGATGAAGCATTTATTGAATTTGTTGAAAATTGGAGAGAAGAAACGATTGCTCATACAAAAGTTGATAAAAAAAATTTATTTGTAATTCGAGCATTTACAAAATTTTTTGCAATACCAGGACTTAGACTTGGTTACGGGATTTGTTTTGATAAAGAGATTATTTGTAAAATGAATGAGAAAAAAGAACCGTGGAGCGTCAATAATTTGGCTGAAATTGCTGGAATTTGTGTGCTTGATGACTTAGAATATATAAAAAAGACAGAAAATTGGATAAAAAAAGAAAAAAAATATATGTTTGAAAAATTGTCAAAAATTAAAGAAATTGAAGTTTTTGAAACAGAAGTGAATTTTATCTTGGGAAAAATAAAAGATAGCTATTTTGAAAAAGGAATGGATTCTGAAAAATTGCAGGAAAAAATGTTAAAAAATGGAATTTTAATTAGAAATGCCGAAAATTTTATATTTTTAAATAAAAGATTTTTTAGACTTGCAATTAAAGATAGAGAAAATAATGATATTGTTTTAAAGAAGTTAGCGTCAATTTTTTCAAAAAAATACAAAAATTTATAATCTTGTAGTTCTTTAAAAATTGTGGTAAAATACATAAAGAATGAATAGATATTTTTGAAAGGAGAATTAAAAAATTACGGATGGAATTGTTGACGAATAAAATAAAAAAATTGTTTTCTGAAAATATAAATAAAATTTTGAAAATAATTTTTCGGATAAAATCGATATACAAAATTCTACGAAAAAAGAATTTGGAGATTTTCAAACGAATTTTGCTTTGGTCAGTTCTAAATTAATTGGAAAAAATCCTAGAGAAATAGCGACAAAAGTTGTTACAGAATTCGAGAAAAACGAAATTATTGAAAAACTTGAAATCGCTGGACCTGGATTTATCAATATTTTTTTGAAAAATGAATTTTTAAACGAAGAAATTAAAAAATTAGAAAATGAAAAATATGACTTTTCTTTTTTAGATACTGACAAAACAGTGATTATTGACTATTCTTCTCCAAACATTGCAAAAAGAATGCATATTGGACATTTGAGAAGTACAATAATTGGACATTCAATAAAAAAAATACTGGAATTTTTGGGAATAAAAGTTATTTCTGACAATCACATCGGAGATTGGGGAACCCAGTTTGGAAAACTTATTGTTGGATACAAAAATTGGCTGGATAAAGATTCCTATGAAAAAGATCCAATTGGAGAACTTGAACGAATTTATGTTTTATTTTCAGACAAAGTAAAAGAAGACCCGACTCTTGAAGAGAGCGCAAGATCAGAATTAAAAAAATTGCAGCAAGGTGATAGTGAAAATATTAAACTTTGGAAAGAGTTTATTGAAATTTCCTTAAAAGAATATAACAAGGTATACGACAGGCTTGGAATAAAATTTGATTATTATTACGGCGAATCTTTTTACAACGATATGATGCCAGAAATTTTAAAAGAACTAAAAGAAAGAAATATTGCAAAGGAAGATCAAGGAGCACTAGTTGTATTTTTTGACGAGGATAAATTGCCGCCAGCAATTGTTCAAAAAAAAGACGGAAGTTTTTTGTATGCGACATCAGATCTTGCGACTGTGAAATTTAGAAAAGAAAAACTAAAAGTAGACGAAGCTATTTATGTGACGGATGACAGACAGCAGAATCACTTTAAACAGGTGTTTGAAATTGGAAAAATGTTAGGTGAACCTTACGATTACAAAAAATTACATGTGATTTTTGGAATTATGAGATTTGGAGATGTAATTTTTTCTTCAAGAAGTGGAAATATTATAAGACTTGTCGATTTGCTTGATGAAGCTAAAAAGCAAGTTAAACAAGTTATTAACGAAAAAAATCCTGATATTCCAGAAGATGAGAAAGATGAAATTGCTGAAACTATTGGAAGCGGAGCGATAAAATATTTTGATTTAAGTCAAAATAGAACTAGTGATGTAACATTTACTTGGGACAAAGTTTTAAATTTTGAAGGAAATACTGGACCATATTTACAATATACATATGTTAGAATTATGTCTATCTTTAGAAAATTAAAAGAAGAAAACATCACTTTAGAAAATAAAGAAATTGTTTTAGAAAATATGGACGGAATTGAAAGAGAACTTGCAGTTTCGCTTTTGAGATTTCCACAATTTGTTGTGAAAGCGTATGAAACACTAAAACCTAATATTATTGCTGAATATCTGTTTGACACAGCAAAATTATTTAATAACTTTTATAATTCAAAACAGATATTGAAAGAAGAAAATCCAAAAGTTCGAGATGCTAGAATTTTACTAGCGCAAAAAACTGCATTTATTTTAAAGCAAGGATTGGATTTATTAGGAATTAATACTGTAAATAGAATGTAAAATAAAATAAAGTAAAAGAGTAATTATAACATCAGGGGAAAAAAATTAATTTAAAATTGTATTAATATTAATTGAGAATTAATGATTATAGTGTATACTATACTCAGATCGATAAAAAGATCTAAAACCTCAATTAACCCCCCCTTTTATGAGACCTCTTTTTCGAAAGAGGTCTTTTACTTTAATTAAGGGGATTAAATTTATTAACTAAAAAAATTTTTTAAATAAAAAAAGAAAAGAGGAAAAAAATGGCTAAAAAAAATGAATTTTCTTACAGTTACAGAGATGACAATGATTCGACAGGAGCAAACAAACTGTTAAAAAAAGCGGTATTATTGTTTATAATTTCTGCAATTTTGGTTGCAATATCACATTTTTTCTTAATTAAGGAAAAAGAATCTTTGGTGTCAAAAGCTCCTATTTTAAAAGAAAATAAGGAAAAATTGACAAAAGAGCTTGGTGAAATTAATGATCAAATTAAGTATACTGAAGATGGAAATAAAAGAACACAAGAAATTATAAAAAAATATGACAAATAAAATAAAATAAAATAAATTAAATTAAATTGAGAGGTAAAAAAATGAAAAAAGGAATAGCAATAATTGGAATAATTGCTGCCTGTGCAGGATTTGCATACTCAGGTTGGCATATTTTAGGAACAACATCTAAATTAGTAAAAAATCATAGTTTAAACAGCAACATTAAAAAATTGGAAAAAGAAAAAAGTAAAAAAGAAAAAGTTTTGGATGAATTGACTAAAAAGAATGAAGAACTTACAGCAAAATACGAACAAATGAAAAAAGATGGAAAAATAAAAATAGTTCATTTGACATTTGACGACGGTCCTTCAAATAATACTGAGAAAATTTTGGAAATATTAAAAAGAAATAACATAAAAGCAACTTTTTTTGTGATAGGACGTAACCAAAATAAATATAAGGAAATAATAGACGCAGGACATGCAATAGGGCTTCACAGTTATACACATGATTACAAATATATTTATGCAAATGAACACAATTTCTTTGAAGATTTGTATAGATTACGGGATGCTGTAAAAGCTAAAACTGGAAAAGATGTTAGAATTACAAGATTCCCTGGAGGTTCTAGCAATGCAATTGCATCAAAAGCCTTGAAACAACAAATTATTACTAGAATGGCAAGAGAAGGGTATATTTATCACGATTGGAACTGTGATTCAACAGATGCTAGTGGAAATGGAGTACCTGTACAAAAATTAATTAAATATGGAATTTGTACTAATCACCCAGAAATTGATGTTTTGATGCACGACACAAATGTTAAAGGAACAACTGTTCAAGCATTGCAAACTATTATTGATGGATATAGAAAAGCAGGATACAGTTTTGAAGTAATTACACCTAGCAGCATGAAAATTCAGCATGTAAAACAACCTGAATTAAAAGATTTGAAAAAATAGTAATTAAAATTTTGAATAAAAATTATATTTTAATAAATAATTTTATTTAAATAAAAAGTTTTTATGATTTAATTAAGAAAAAACTAAGTTGTAAAACTGATAGCATATGGTATAATATTAAAATAATAAAAAATATTTATAATTATAGAAGGAGAGTTTTTAATGAAAAAAATAATTACAATGCTATCAGTTTTGTCATTATCACTATCATTAACAGCAAAAGAGAATACAACACAAAATCAGGAAAATAATAGTCAAAATATAATTTTTATAAGAAAAGAAATGATGAAAAAAGCCGATAGTTTAGATTTTAATGTTTCAAAAAGTGACAATAAGTCGGTTATGACAATAAGAAAAGAAGATTTGGATAATTTTACTCACTATCAAAGTGGTGTGGCTTCTTTTTATAGCAAAAGCTTGAACGGAAGTAAAACTTCAAATGGAGAAAGACATGTATCAACTGCAATGGTAGCAGCTCACAAAAGTTTACCATTTGGAACAAAAGTAAAAGTTACAAATTTAAATAATGGAAAATCCGTTATTGTGAGAATTAATGACAGAGGACCTTTTGTCAAAGGAAGAGTTATTGATCTAAGTTATGCGGCATTTTCACAAATTGAAAGTCCTGGAAAAGGTGTAACAAAAGTGGAATTACAAGTATTAAAATAAAAAATAACTAAATTAAAACATATAAAAATATAAAAAAACTTGAAAATTAGAAAGGTGGAAAAATAGTGTTAAATGGAAAAATAGCTTTAATTACAGGTGGCTCAAGAGGAATTGGAAAAGAAATTGCATTAAAATATGCTGAAAATGGAGCAACTGTTATTTCTGGAGATTTAATTGATCCAGATTACAGCCACGAAAATATAACTCACATCAAATTAAATGTAACTGACAGAGAAAATATTAAAGAAGTTGCAAAAGAATTAAAAGAAAAATATGGAAGATTAGATATTTTAGTGAATAATGCTGGAATTACAAGAGATTCATTACTTCAAAGAATGAAAGAATCAGATTGGGATTTAGTTGTTGACATTAACTTAAAAGGTGTTTACAATGTAATGCAAGGATTTGTTTCGCTACTTTTAAAAAGTAAAGCTTCAAGTGTTATAAATATGGCTTCAGTAGTTGGAGTTGACGGAAATACAGGACAAACTAACTATGCGGCAACAAAAGGCGGAGTTATAGCAATGGCTAAAACTTGGGCTAAAGAATTTGGAAGAAAAAATTTGAGAGCAAATGCAATAGCACCTGGATTTATTAAAACTGATATGACTCATGTTTTACCTGAAAAAATCGTTGAAACTGTTTTAGCTAACACTCCATTGAGAAGAATGGGAGATGCACAAGATGTAGCAGAAGCAGCGTTATTCTTAGCAAGTGACGCTTCTAAATTTATAACTGGACAAGTTTTAAGAATTGACGGAGGTTTAAATTTATAAAATTATAAATTTATAAATTTTAAATTATGGCAAAAGTATATGCTTATTATTTGGTGAATAGCGGCACAAGCGGAATTTTAGAAAGCTGGGAAGAATGCAAAAAAGTTGTTTTAAAGAAAAAGGCTAGATATAAATCTTTTGAAAATATAAAAGAAGCACAGGAATGGCTTGACTCTGGAGCAAAATATGAAAAAAAAGAAAAGAACGACATCGAAATTATAAGTAAAATTTTTCAAAGCGACATAGATTGCTTGGCAATTTATTTTGATGCAGGAACTGGAAGAGGTAATGGAGTCGAAGTAAGACTATCAGATTATAAGGGAAACCCACTTTTATACAAAATTTTACCCAAAGAAAAGATTAATGAATTTGGAAATTACTATGTTGCAAAACATAGGACAAATAATTTTGGAGAATTAGTTGGACTTTATGCAGCATTAGTTTTTGCTAAAAAATATGACATAAAAAAAATTATGGGAGATAGTTCGCTTGTGCTTGATTACTGGTCTATGGGACGCTATAACGCAGGTAATCTTGAATCTGACACAATAGAGCTTATAAAAAAAGTTACTCTGATGAGAAAAAAATTTGAAAATCAAAATGGAATCATTAAAAAAATTTCAGGGGACATAAACCCTGCTGATTTGGGATTTCATAAATAAGAATATTATATTAGAAATATTAGAATAAGATAAAAAAGGGAGAGTATTTTTTATGAAAAAAATATTTGTTATAATTATGTTATTCGCTATTTGCGTTATTGGAATTTCTGCAACAAAAGATCAACAATTTAAAATTCCTAAAGCTAAAACAGCGAAAACAAAAACAAAAAAATTGAAAACAACTGACAAAAATTATGAAGGCGAATATTTGAGAGCTACAAACACATTTGTTTATACAAAAGATAATTTGGTTTTTCCAAATAAAATTATTTCTTACACTGTAAAAGATGAAAGTGGCTTACTTGATGGGATCTACAATTTTGCAGCAGAAAAATATGGAGTAACTGAAGCTGATTTAATTGGATTAAATGTTTCTGGAACAATATCTAAAAAAGATAAAGTTATAACAATTAAAAAAATCACAAATTATCAAATTCCTAAAGATAAAATATTAGGTGAAGAAGAAGCATTTGGAACTGATGATTATGAATCAACAACAAATGATAATGCTACTGATGAAACAGAAGGAACTGACAGTAACATATTTCAAGCAAACCCTAGTAATGATGGTCTGTTACAAAACTAAGGAAATTAGAAAAAATATTTGTTAAAAATTAATTCTTGTAATTCAAGGATTAATTTTTTTTATAAAAAAACTGCACTAAAAATCTTTAGCGCAGCATAAAAATTTATTTTTTTAATATTAAATTTTCAAGTAATTCATCGTTATTTTTATATAGTTTTGTAAGTTCAATTAATTTTTTCATCCCTTCAACTTCTGACATTCCACTAAGTTCTCTTCTAAGAGTCCAAATTTTTTCCAAATTTTTTTTAGGGATTAATAGTTCTTCTCTTCTTGTTCCACTTTTTAGCACATCTATAGCTGGAAAAATTCTAAGTTGCTCAAGAGTTCGACTCAAAATAATTTCCATATTTCCAGTACCTTTAAATTCTTCAAAAATAACTTCGTCCATTCTGCTTCCAGTTTCAATAAGCGCAGTTGCGATAATTGTAAGACTTCCACCATTTTTAATATTTCTTGCAGCTCCTAAAATCTTTTTGGATAATAAAGTGCATTGGGGTCAATTCCACCTGAAATTAATTTTCCACTTGATGGAATTGTGATGTTGTAAGATCTTGCAAGTCGTGTCAAGCTATCCATTAAAATTAAGATGTCTTTTCCACGCTCAACTTCTCTTTTTGCCATTTCTAGCACATTTTCAGTAACTTGCGTGTGAATTCTAGGATCTTCGTCAAATGTCGCTGAATAAACTTCGGCTTCTTTCACATTTTCTTTTATATCCGTAACTTCTTCAGGTCGTTCGTCAATTAACAAAATCCAAACATCAATTTCAGGATTATATTTTATGATATCATTCGCAAGTGTCGATAAAAGTACAGTTTTCCCAGCTTTTGGGGGAGCTACGATAAGTCCTCTCTGTCCTTTTCCAATCGGAGAAATTAAATCGATTATTCTTGAAGAAACTTCACCTGAGCCAAGATTTAATTTTTCATCAGGATAAGATGGAATCAAATCGTCAAAAAATGGTCTTTCTAGTGATTTTTCAGGCAAATCTCCGTTTACCAGAAGCACTTTTAAAATCCCGTAATTTTTTTCTGTTCCAATCGGTATTCTAAGCTCTCCAAACACAATATCTTCATTTCTCAAATAAAATCTTTTAATTTGGGAAATTGAAACATAGACATCTGGTCCAACAGAAGTATTTCGTAAAAATCCGTAAGTTGAACCATTCATAATATCAAGTTTTCCAAAACCGTAAGTTTTTCCTTCTTCTTCGCCTTTTTTTATAAGAATAGCATTTATCAAGTCAGATTTTGCCATCCCAGAAAATCCTTCAATTTTATATTCTTTTGCCATTTTTTTCAAAGTTGTAACATTTTTAGAAAGAATATCTTTTATCATCTCTTCTTCCTGATGTTTTTCTTGAAAATTCTTATCTTGTAAAAATTTTTCCGAATTTTTAAATTCTTGTTGATTTTTTTCTGTTTCGTCAATTTTCTCTATTTTTTCAGCTTCATTTTTTTTAATTAAATTTTCTTCTTTTAAAGCCATTTCTGTTTCACCAAGTTTCTGTTCAACTATTTTTTTCGGTCTTCCTCTTTTCTTTTTTTCTTCCATTATTCTCCCACCAACTCTCCATATAATGTCCAAGTTTTTGCGTCATTAATTTTAATATTTACAAATTTACCTTTTAAATTTTTCCCATTATTTTTAAATAAAACAACTTTATGAGTTGAAGTTCTTCCAGTTAGCATTTTAGGATTTTTTCGACTAGGTCCTTCAACCAAAACTTTTATCGTTTGTCCCAAGTATTTTTGACTTTCTTCTCTAGCTTTCATATTTTGAAGTCTAATAAGTTTTTGCAATCTTTCATTTTTAACTTTTTCATCGACTTGATTTTCCATTGTAGCCGCCGGAGTTCCAGTTCTTTTAGAATACATAAACATATATGCATTTTCAAATCCAACTTCATTTACAACATCCATTGTATCTTGAAAATCTTCATCAGTTTCTCCGGGAAATCCAACGATAATATCTGTTGTCAAACCAATATCAGGTATTTTTTCTTTAATTTTTTTTGCAAGTTTTATATATTCTTCTTTTGTGTAACCACGATTCATCGCATCTAAAATCTTTGTTGAACCAGATTGCAGCGGCAGGTGTAACATTCTAGCTATTTTAGAATTTTTTGCTATTGCGTCAATCACATCATCACTAAAGTCTTTTGGATGCGGCGATACATATTTTATCCAGAAATCTCCTTCAACTGCGGCACTTCTTTTTAGCAACTCAGCAAAATTATCACTTTTATCAGCCAAATCACTTCCATAAGAATTTACATTTTGTCCCAAAAACAATATTTCTTTATAACCTTTTTTTGTATATTGCTCAACATCTCTTACAACTTCATTAATTGGTACAGAACGCTCCATTCCACGCACATATGGAACTATACAAAAAGTACAGTAATTATTACATCCATAGGTTATTGAAATTGATGCAACTATGTCATCTCCAAAATCAGCGTCAACTCTGGTAGGAAGTTCGTCTTCATCGTCAACCATAACTATATGAGTTTCTTCACCTTTTTCAATTCTTTCAATAATATCAGGAATTCTTCCAATATTCTGATTTCCCAAAACCAAATCGACATAAGGTGTTCTTTTTATAAATTCATCTCTCACTTCTTGTGCAAGACATCCAGTTACACCTATTATCATATGTCCATCTTTTTCTTCTTTAATTCTTTTCAAATCCCCTAATTTCCCATAAACTTTTGTTGCAGCACCTTCTCTTACTGTACAAGTATTAAGAAATACCAAATCTGAATGTTCAATATCCTCAGTCATTTCATAACCCATTTTTTTTAACATCTGAGTCATTTTTGCACTTTCATTTACATTCATTTGACATCCGTATGTTATTACAGTTGCTCTTTTTTCCACTTTTTCCTCCTTCAAAATTCCTTTTAGCACTAAAAAATAAATGCCAAATATTTTATTAATTTTTTTATTTATTTTTTTCTGATTTACATATTTTGATATGCTCTTCAATTTGAAAATTGTTTTTAAAATAATCTAAATAGTTATAACATAATTAATTAATTTTTTCAAGTTAGTAATTAATTTCAGATGAAATAAAATATCCATCTTTCTCTTCAAGAGTTATTAATCCTTTTCTTATCTAAACTTGAATTATACTATTTTTATATTCTAGTGTATTCTATAAACCATTTATTTCAATTTCAAGATAACTATTTATATCTCGTGGCATTTCTAAAAACTCCTTTTTTCCTAATAGAGCTCTTTTGAATTCTTCTATTGTACAACTCCAATTATCATAGTCTCCAAACCAATCTATAAAATCTACTCTGTCTTTGAATATAAAAAAATCTAATGTTTCTCCATAGCCCTCAACACATTCTTTTTCACCATTCTTTATTTTTTCTATTTCTTTTAGAAAATAGTCTATTCCCTCAGATTTTATTTCAGTTAATTTCCTACTAAGAAATACAGAATAACCTATATTATATTTTTCTCCGTTAATAATACTACAGAATTCTCCCCATAATTCTCCATTTTTACTTATATAATAATAGAATTTCATTTTCATTTTATACCTCCTTCATAAATAGGCTATCCTAATGTATGATTATAATTAATACATCCTTGTATTTGTATTCTTAATTCTAATTTTTTAAATATACATCATAATTTTTTCTTTATATTCCTTTAAATCTTCTTCTGTCATTTTATTTAGCATTTTTAACTTAGAAAATTCATTAACAAAATATTTAAATAAAAATCTATCTTTCATATTTAATATTTCTATCAAACAATTTTTGTCTTGTTCTTCGCAATATTTTTCTATAAATTTTCTTAATATTGCATATTCTTCTATCCAACCTTTCATGATGTTCCCTCTTTTCTCTTAATATTAAATCTATTCTTGGATTTGGTAAAATATCCAATTTATCGTATTTTATATCCATTTTATCAACAGGAAGCAATTGAAAAGCACCACCTTGACCATATTCGGGATACGACATAGCAAACGGTTTCGACTCTTTTCCAGTATCTCCCTTAGTATAGGGAATTCTTACTTTTGGATTTCCTCATTGATAACTTGTTTAATTAAATCTTCCATTTTGTATATCCTAGTATCGTATACTGTTTTAGGATTTCTTACAAATTCTCTATATTCCATAACACCATTATTCAATTCAACATTATAAATATTATTTTGATTTTCAAATATTCGTTTTACAGAAGTTACGGTATTATTTACACTCCATTTTAACACCTTTACTTAAACCTCTATTTAAAAACAACCTTCACTTCTTTCCCATAAAACGCAACCCCAATCTTCAAAATATTCTTTATCCCTCTTGCCTTCAGTTTCGTATCATATTTCTTCTCATCAATCTGTTTCAACGCCTTCTGTGCTCTCTCTTCCATCCCCTTTTTCGTCTTCGATATTTTAAATTCCATAAGATACGCCTTCTCATTGCTTTTTATTGGAATCATCGCAAGATCGTATCTTCCATATCCACTCTCATCATTTGAAATAATCTCATACTTCCCCATCAAAAATCCTACAAGCCCTATCATAAACACCTGATAAATCTTCTCCATTTCCTTATCCAAGTCAAAATGACTCAGCATATTTATCATTATTTCTCCCAATGTCTTTTCAAATTTCTTAATATCTCCATTTTCAAGTGCTTTTATCAAAATATTTGTTTTTACTTCTGTTCCAAAAAATCTATTTAAAAACATATTCCCAAAATATTTTCGTATTTCCTTATTTGGAATTCTCAAGTTATAAACATCTGTATATTCTGAAGTTACATCTATTTCTTTTTGTTTTTCATCTTTTGTTAAATACCCACTGTATAAGAGTAATTGCCATATTTCATCATCATTATTTAAAAGACTTTTTATTGTCGTTCCATCCGAAATATATTTTTCAATGCTTTCCCCATCGGTAAATCGTTTCAAATCATCATAAACACTTTCTCCAGCATGATCAAGCATATTTTCTAGAAGTGTATTTCCTGAAACATTTGCCCAATATGCCTTGATTTCTCCATTATCAATATAATTCACAATAGACCATGGATTATACACTTCACTTTCTCCAAAAATATATCCATCATACCATTCTTTAACCTCTTCAATTTTGTATTTCATACCAAAGTAATCTAGCATTTCAATCACTTCACTTTCAAGAAGTCCAAAATATTCTGAATATTTTTTATTTAATATTGTATCTACTTTTAAATTATTTAAACCAGAGAATATCCCTTCCTTTATAATCCTTGTTATTCCTGTCAAAATACCATATTTCAAGGAATTGTTTGTCTTTAGTGCTGAACTGTAAAATGTTTGAAAAAAATTGATTGCCTCATTGTAGTATCCTTTATCAAAGGCATTTATTATTGGAGCGTCGTATTCATCTATTAAAATTATGACTTTTTCTCCATAATATTTATTTAAATAATTTGACAAATCTAAAAGTGAAGTTTTAAAACTTTCTTCACTATCTCTCATTTCCCAAATTTTATCAAATTCTCTTTTTTCGACAATATTTAATTTCTCTCTCACAAACTCATATTTATTAAAAATTTTATACATTGTTTTTTTTAGATTTTCAAAACATTTCTCCCAAGTATCTCCCTTTAAATCCTTCAGTGAAATGAAAATTACAGGATATTTCCCCTGTTCGCTCATATATTCACTATTATATATTTTCAAATTTTCAAAAAGTTTTTTATTTTCCTCTTTATTTTTTACATCAAAAAAGCATTTCAACATCGACATATTCAATGTTTTTCCAAATCTTCGTGGTCTTGTAAAAAGGGTTACAGGAGCTCTGTTTATTAATAATTTCTCTATTAGCAATGTTTTATCTACATAATAATAATCTTCCCTTACTATTCTTTCAAAGTCTTCAATTCCCACAGGAACAGCTTTTTTTCTCATAAAATCACTCCCTCTTTTATTTTCTTATAAATTTTAATATATGTTAATTATACCACAACTTGATATTTAAAATAAAGTCATTTAGATACTCTGTGGCACTTTATTTCTGAATTTTAATATTTGAAACATTTTAAGAACTAGTTTTGAATTCTTAAATTTATATAAAAATTTTACACACTCCATTGCTCAAATATAATTTAAATTTTCTTTATCTGTATTTTTATTTATGGTTCTTTTTACTTATTTTTGTACTTTATATCTTTAATAAATTTAATTGTCTTTTTCTCTATAAAATTTTTCATAGCATTTACTCTTTTTTAGAATTTAAAATTTCATTCAATACACAAATCGCACTTTCGTTATTCTTATCTAACTCTAAAATTTCTTTTGCTACTTTCTCTGCCTCTTCATCATCCATTAAATGTTCTGGAAGTCCATAAAAACTTAGTAAAGTTACTAAATTTTCAAGATCTTTTTCAATTTTTACTGCTTCTCTAGCATGAAAAATGCCAACAGCATAAGCTCCTTCAACACAGCAAAATGTAAATGATAGCAAACTTGCTGACAAATTTAACCAAATTACATTTTCTGTTTTTTTATACATATATTGTGAAAATCCATAAAAAGTGAAACTTTCTGTAACATCAGCCATATTCCATATTATTTCATATATTTCTTGTTTATTAATATTCACTATTTTTTTATTTGCTTCTTCATAATTTGCATTTAATATATCCACTCCAACTTCTTTCAATACATTTAACATATTTTCATCATATTTTTTCAACATATCTTTAGTAAATATACTTTTCATATTTTCTGTAAACATTTTTCTCATTTTTTTGTTATAAGTTTCTTTTATATTTTTCATTTTTTTATCCTTTTATTTTATAATGCATAGGTAAAAACACTGAATTACTCGACAATAAAATTCTATCAACATTTTTAATTTTTAATTTTAAGTCATCTTTGTCAAAAAAATAGTTATTTTTTTTTATATAAATTTCTTTATTCGCATTAAAAATTTTTATTTGGTCATTATTTAAATAATTGATTTTATAATTATACCTTTTTATTTTAACGAATAACATAATAATTAAACATATTGATATTTTTATTTTATAGAAAAAATAAAATAATAATATTAAAAATATTATTACTATTTTATTTTCGATAAAACTTTTATATTCTAAAATTTTTTCATTTTTACTTTCAAAGAAAAATAATCTTTGTTTTAATTCTTTAAATATTTCTTCATAATTAATAACATTACTTATTATTATACTATTTTTATCGCTTTTAAATAACTCTTCTTGTCTATTAAATAAACTTGTATTATTGGTTGGAAAATTTATTATTATATCTGCTGAATTCAATAAGTTTTTTCTCAGAAAAATCATTTCTATTTTATTATATCTTATTTTTTTACTTTCTGTTCCAAAAAAAATTTCTAAATAATTTTCTGAAAATATTATTTTCTTTTCTTTTAATCCTATTAATAAGTTAAGAAAAATTTGTAATATAACTATAAATATATAAAATATCATAACAAAAACAGCATTAATTAATAAAATATAATAATGTTTTATATCACTTTTTATAAAAAAAATAAATATAGGACTCATAAAGTATACACAAATATATGCAATTAGCAGCATTCTAAATTCACTATAATGATAGTCTATTTTTTTACTTTTGATCTCAAATTCCACATTTGACCTCCCCATTAAATTCATTTGTTTTCACATCTTACTTTAAATCTCTATTTAAAAATAACTTTTACTTTATTTTCATCGGAATTCCTGAAACTACAAAATACGCTTCATCAGCTTTTTCTGCAACAAACTGATTCATTTTTCCAGCAATTTCGCGAAAATATCTGCCAAGCGGATAAGCGGGAACAAGGCCCATTCCCACTTCATTTGACACAATTACAACATTTTCAAAATTTTTAAAAATTTCAAACAAATTTTGAACTTCCTTTTCCACATTTTTATCACATTTTTCCAATTGATTTTTTTCAGGTTTTTCCCAATCTATTTCTTCATTTTCAAAAATAATATTGCTTATCATATTCGTCAAACAATCTACAAGCATATTATTTTTTTTATTTTTTTTATTTTCATTCATTACTTCTTCCAAACTTTGTGAAAAATTTTTATAACTTTCAACCGTAATCCAATTATTTTTTCTTCTCGTTTTATGCAATTCAACTTTTTTTTGCATTTCTTCATCAAAGACAACCGAAGTTGCAAGATACACATTTTTTTGCTTTCCATCATTCAAAGATAAAAGTAAATCTTCCGCAAATTTACTTTTCCCACTTTTTGCTCCACCTGTCACATAAATTATTGCCATCTTTCCTCTTTCTAATTTCTTAAAATTTTTATTTAATATTCATACTTTTTGCTATATCCTCTTGGAGTTATAATCTTCCCATTTTTCACATAAGTATTTGAATTTCCAATTATCATAATTGTGAGCATGTCTATTTCATGTTTTGTCATCTCTTCTAAAGTCGTCACAACATATTTTTCATTTTCTCTTCCTGCATTTCTAACTATCGCAACTGGAGTCATTTTTGGCTTATACTTTAGCATAATCTTTTGTGCTTCTTCAATTTGCGTAACTCTCCCTCGACTTTTCGGATTGTAGATACTTACAACAAAATCCCCTTGTGCTGCAAGTTCCAATCTTTTTTTTATAAGTTCCCAGTCGGTCAGTAAATTACTTAGGCTAATTGTCACATAATCGTGCATAACAGGAGCTCCCGTTATTGCAGCAGCTGCATTTGTAGCTGTAACTCCTGGTATTACTTCGACTTCTATTTTGTCATCCGCAATTTCTAACATAATCCCAGCCATTCCATAAACTCCAGCATCTCCACTACTGATAAGAGCCACATTTTTCCCATCTTTTGCCATCTTCAAAACATCAGTACATCTATCAACTTCTTTCATCATCGAAGAACTTACAATTTCTTTATTGGGATAATACTCTTTTACCAAATCTGTATAAGTTTTATACCCAACAATAACATCACTTTTTTCCATCGCTTCATATGCTCTAAATGTCATATCTCCTTTTTTCCCAGGTCCAATTCCTACTACATAAATTTTTCCATTTTTATTCATTTTTTCCTCCTAAATTACTATATTTTAATAAATTTTTATTTTATTATTTTTAATCTCTTCCACCATATTTTGCTTCAACATTTTTATAATCTTCTCCCAATATTTTATTTACAAATTTAAAAAAATCTAAATTTTCATTTTGACCTACAAAAACTGTTAATATTTTATCTTCATTTTCATCATCATACACATAAAATTTATTGTCTTTACTGTCAGTTCCTTTTCTTAAAAATACTCCTTCTGAAATTTCTTCATCTTCTTCTCTTTTTCCAAAAATAAGAATTCTAACAATTTTTTCTTTTTCTTTCAAATCTTTTAATTTTATTTTTTTCTCAAAATCTTTATTTTTTCCTAAAAAAACAAGTTTACAATTTAATCCATCACATCCAAATGTCCAATCGAAAATCTTTTTCTCCTTGTCTATTCTCGTTTCGATATAGTCAAATTTTTTTTGATTAACAATTTGCTTTATTTGTTCATCATCTGAGAGTGATTCAAAATTTTTTCTCTTTTCTTCTAAATAACTATCGTTTTCAATAGTTTCACCGTTTTTCGTATTTTCCATAATTCTTTTAAACATTTCAGTTTCGTCCAGTCTTTTTATCAATTTTTCAAAGTTTTTTCCTTCTTTTGCTGCCTCTCCAGAAAATTCTTTCAAAGCCAGTGTCACTTTGATTAACAAAGCAGTAATTATTTCTTTATTTTGATTATACTCAGCCACTTCCTTAGAAATCTGTTTATTCGCAATTTTATTTATAAAATCATTGACCATTCCTTCAGTATCACTTGTAAACGCTTTTAGGATACCACCAACCATAAAAAAAGTTAATTGATCAGAATAGGCTTCTTCATCAGAAATTCTGTATTTTTCTAGCAAATTTTTATTATCAAGTATTTTATCAATTTCATCCATTTTTTGCGTTATTTCATCTATTTTCTGTTTCATTAACTTAGAATTTCCATCTTCTTTTATATTTTCCGTTTCTTTTGATATATATTCAAAAAAATCTATTCCCTTCAAATAATACTGATTATCGCTAATCTTTTTAACTTTTTCAAAATACTCATTTTTTATATTTTTGTTTTCAGAACAATTCCAGAAGTCCCTTCCCAAAACGAAATTTTTTCTATCTTCAGGAATATCCATTTTCAAATATTCTGAAATATATTTTTTCTTCTGAGGATCATTTGGTATCCCAGTCACAAAATATGATTCTATCAATCTTTCCAAGGCAACATAATTTCTTTTATCTTTCAGATAAAGTTTTTCCCATTCATCCTTGCTTTCAGTTGCCTTTTTCCCATCTCCATCTTCTTCTACAAATCCTTCTCCAAATTTCTTATCCAATTTTACAGTTTCATCAATTATTTCTTGTTTTACACCTGTTTTTGATAAATCTTGCTGGATTTTTTCCTTCATTGTTAAGGCGGCTAAATTTAAGTTTATTATAAAAAATAGTGCTAATGTAAAAAGTATTTTTTTCATATTTTCTCCTTGATTTTCTTGTTTTTAGATATTAAATATTTAAATTAAATTGGAAAGTCTTATGAAATTTATTTTTTCTCAAAATCAATTTCAATTCTTTGATCCTACATTTCTTCTTCAAAAATTGAAATTGTAATTCCTTCTAACTTAACTTTCTTTACTAAAAAACTACCTTTTCTGCTCGAAGCTAAATATGCACAAGGCTCGGAAACGCCGTACACTCCAATTTGATTTTTTACAAATTCTGAACGCTCTTCGACTAAATCTTCTACTTCCAAAATTTTTTCTTTTTCAAAAAATTCTATTGGAATATTTAATTCGGTCATTGCTTCTAAAAGTCCAATTTCATCAGATTTTACCCAAGCGGATGCGGCTTTTTTTATCGAATCCATTTCTAAATTTTGAGTTTCCATTACATAATTTATTTTTTCGATAATTTTTTCTTTTGGCGTATTTCTTTTACAGCCGATTCCGAGAATGATATTTTTAGGAATAATTTTAGAAATTTCGATATTTTTTCTGTTTGAGACAATTATTGCTCCAGCACAATTTTTGTCGTTTTCTACGATATTTTTTGGCAAATGAATGCTCACATTTTCTCCATTTACGATAAGCGAAGTCACTCTCTTGGCATCGTCCAAACTTTCCAATTTTGCTTTAATTTTTTGTGACAATGTGTCAACCGCAATTTTCCCACCGACGTCAGAAGCTGTTGTAATTACTGGGATTGCTCCGATTCCATTTGCAATTTTTTTACATTCTTCATTTGCACCGCCAAGATGTCCTGAAAGCAATGAAATCACAAAATTAGCGTGGTCATCAACTGTAATAACAGCTGGATCTGTGTCCTTGCTTTTAAATTTCCCTTCAATAATTCTCACAACTGCTCCAGTCGCCGCAACGAAAATATGCAAATCATATTTATCAAATGTCTTTTCTAATAAAATTGGCACTCGCTCATTTATCACAAATAAATTTTCCACATTTTCACTTTCAAGATTGAGCATATTTGCCACTCTTTGTGACACATAAATATGCAAATTTTTATAAACATTGTTTCTTATTTTTAAACATGTTTCGTATCCGTTTTTGCTTACGCAATATACTGCTGTTTTCATTTTTTCTCCTTTTTTGTTAAATTTATTCGAAAATTTTAAAATAATATTTCAAAATAACTCTTATATTTTTAATAATTAGATTATTTTTCTAGTTCTTTTATTATTTTATAAAGTTTAGTTTTTTCTAGTTCATTTACAAATTGTTTTCCTTCTTCTTCATCAATTGAAGTTACCATTGTTATTATCAACAAATATGTCCTTTCTGGTACAATATTATATCTTATTGCATCTTCTGTCATTTTTTCATTATTTGCAATATTTTTTAAATAATAATTTTTTATTTCTTCTCTAGTTTTCAAATCAAGTCCTTTTGATCCTTTTGAATTTTCTTCCATTAATTCATTAATTTTTGAAGCATGAAGCAAAAAATTAAAATTATAAACAAGTTCATCTACAACACCAAATTCTCTTTTATTTTGTTCAGATTGAAAAAAATCTTCTACAATTTTAAGATTTTCAACTTGCTTCTTAGAATTTTTTTCAATTTCTTCCAAATCCTTTTCATTTGTTGCCAAATCCTCAACAGTATCACTAAATTTTTTACTTTTACTCAATAAATCAATATCTGTGAGAACGATCTCTATCAATTTATAAACAGCCGGTCTGTCCTTATATTTTTCCTTAATTTTATCAAAATATTCTTGTGCTTTTTTCTTTTCCCCAATTTGATAATAATAAAATCCACTCATGCTCCAAGATTCAAAATCGGTAATATCTTTTTCTTTCAAATTTTCTTCAAGCAACTTTTTAGCTTTTAAAATACTTTGCGTATCACCTTTTATTGAATATATTGAAATCAAATATTGTTTAATTTGAATATTATTTTTATCCTTTTTTAATAACTTTTCTGCTTTATTAATCAAACTACTGATTTCATTTTTTTGTGGAATAATCGACATTCTACCTTTTGAATACAACAAGAAGTCTGATGTTTCATCAATTATACTTTGTTTTATTCCCCTTTTTGAAAGCGTTTCCTGAACAGATTCCCTAAGCGTGTATGCATTTGCTCCTAAACTTGTTGCTAAAAAAATTGTAATTGCAAAAATTAATTTTTTCATAAAATTTTCTCCTTTTTTCTATTTTTTAAATCTATAATTTTAACCTTTTATACAGTAATTTCTTTTCTTTTTTTGGTATTTTACTTTTTTCTATAATTCCTTTAGATTTTAAAATTTCCAAAATTTTCTTTTTATCATCCGATTCAAAATGAATAAAATCTTCAATTAATCCTTCATATTCTGGTACTTTTCTAAATACATATTTTTTTAATACTAATTTAGAAAGTTTACTTTTTAAAAGTTTTATCCAATTTTCTATCAAATCTGATTTTTTAATTTCTTGTATTTCATTTTCAACTATTAGTTCGTTCGTATAAGTTTTTCCCAAAATACTATCTATAAAATATTTAGATACTTTTTTTACACGAAGATAAACTATTCTCTGCTTTATAATAAAATATATAATAAATATTAAATTTAATCCTAAAAGTTGATAAAAACTCTCATAACTAAAATTCTGATATTTTAAATGATAAATTAAATAAATGATTGGTTCAAAAAATAAATAACAATTTGTCATTCCTGATGAAAAACCTCCTTCTATCTCTTTATAATTTATAAGTGCATCCCAATCTAAAATAAGGAAGATTATTCCTATAACTAATGAAATTATCCAATAATTAATTTGTA
Organism: Leptotrichia sp. oral taxon 218; assembly: GCF_018128225.1. Lineage (NCBI taxonomy): Bacteria > Fusobacteriati > Fusobacteriota > Fusobacteriia > Fusobacteriales > Leptotrichiaceae > Leptotrichia > Leptotrichia sp. oral taxon 218. The sequence goes on from NZ_CP072377.1 coordinate 1,649,222, forward strand.
AACTTCCCATTAACATAAGCATAATTCCTGTAAATTGTAGACATAAAGGAATTAAAGTTATATAAAAAACATAGCCTGAAATTGCTTCATTACTTATTTTTTTCATTTTATATTTAAACATCATATTTTCTATATTTAAGAAAAATTGTTTTGAAAAAATCCAATTTTTCAAAATATTTTCATTACTATTTATACATAAACCCAAAATTTTGTTATATTTTAGAAAAAAATATTTTTTAATAAATTTTTTTATCCCTTTTTCTGAATTGGCTTCGTATTCTTTTAATATTTCCTTCGATTCACTTTTACCATTATTCATAAGGTTATATTTAAAAAAATCTTTTTCAAATTTATTTTGATTTAAAATTTTATCTATTTTATTCGCAAATCTCAAATTATCAGTTTCAACACACTTATCACCTTCAAAAATCAAACTGTAAATTTTATTTATATCTTGTGTCGTACATTCTTTTTTCAATTTATCAAAAAAATTTTTTCTTTCCATAAAGGAAAATGAAATATTTGATGATTCATAATATTCTTTTAATAATTTTTCTATCTCACTATTTTTAAAATATTGAAATTTTTCTGTTTCTAAGATTGTTTCCTCAATCTCTTCATCAACATCATCTTCTTCATAATCATTTATTGATAAATAATATTCAGGATAAAATTTTTTCAACGCTTTGTAATATTTATTATATTTTTCTCGATTCCAAAAAATTATATCTTTAAAATATTTAAAAATTTTAAATAATTTTATTTTCATAAATCCCTCTTTTTAAACTTCCATCTCAAACACATTAATCACAGGCGTTTCATAAGGATGAACCTCCTTAATCAAATAATACGCTAACTCACAAAATTCTTTTTTCACTCTAAATTTCATAATTTTCTCATTAGCAACACTTGATTTTCCAACTTCTCCATCAAAAGGATTCCCTCCTTCCAAAGTTTTCCAATGTCCAATTCCATCAATTGTAGAATAGACATCTGCATAAAAGCCTTCTGTCAAAAGATTGTATTTTTGTAAGTTTTCCACAATTTTTTCCACATAATTTTCTGGAACAAAAACTTCAAAACAACTATATTTTTCTTTAAATTCTAATTTTGAGCTCAATAAATTATCGTTTTCATAATTTAAAGTTAAATAAAAAAATGGTGTATTTTTAAATAATAATTCTAAAAATATTTTGTCGCCTTCCCACAATTTTAAATCAAAAATTTCTTTTTTGGGAATCCATTTTAAGTTGCCTTCATCACATTCATGCTGATTTCCTGAAAAATCCGAACTTGTGTAAAGATACATAAATAGCGGCTCATCATCGTTGTAATTAAAAATCACAAGTCCACGAAATTCATAACTATTCAATTCGTAGCCAGTTTCCTCTTGAACTTCTCTTTTTAAGCACTCTTCAGGTGTTTCCCCAGCTTCCAATTTCCCGCCAATTCCTAGCCATTTTCCTTTATTTATATCATTTTTCTTTTTAGTTCTATGTAGCATTAGATATTTTTCATCTTTTTCTAAATAACATAATGTTGTAATCACTTTTATCTCCTTTTTTATTTTATTTATAAAATATTATACCATATAGTTATATTACTTTAAAACTGAATTTTAAAAACTACATTTATCTTCTAACAAACAAAATACGATAAATCTAATTTTATTATTAAAATAAAAAAAGAACATTTAAGTTCTTTCATATTTTACATTTTTTCCATTTATTGCAATTTAAACTTCTGTCAATTCTCTTAATTCACTCCAATCTTTAAACAAATTTTTTATCAAAATAAATTTTTTCTAATTATAAAAAATCACCATCTATCAAAAATTTTCGTAAAAAATAATCCTCATATTATACCAAACCGCACCCCCATGAATCGACTCTGATAACCCTTCATTCACAAACCCAATCTTCTCATAAAACGGAACAAGCCTATCTTTACAAGTCAATACAACACCCTTTCTTCCATCACTTTTCACATCTTCCACAACTTTTCTCAAAACTTTCTCAGCATAACCTCTCCGTCTAAATTCTGGAAGTGTGTTCACTCCAAAAATCATCTGCCAATCACCATTTTCATCATGTAATTTAGGATTTTCAAACATTTCATCTGTCAAAATTTCATCATTCGTAGCCATCCCATTTACAAATGAAACAATTTTACCATCCTCATTTTCCAAAATCCAAAAAAAATCTGGATAAACTTCCAATCTCCCACGAAAACTCTCTTCAGTTGCCGCCTCTGTAGCTGGAAAACACTCTGCTTCTATTTTTGTCAATTCTTCTAAATCATTAATTGTCGCTTTTCTAATTCCCATTTTTTATTTTTCCTTTTCTAATTTTTTATAAACTTTCAAAATTAAGAGAGTACAAATTTCGTATAATAAAATAATTAATTAATTTATTTAGTTTACAGGTTTTAAAAAAATTAAATACTCTCAAAACTAATAATAATAATCTATTTTTTTACTTTCTAGAACAATTAGAATAAACAATATTCCTGTTTCTAAAAAATTTCAACTTATGAAATTTCAACTAATTCCTGACATTCTTTACCATGTATTATATTTTAAGTTTACACAAAATTATGGATACTCTCTTAATCAAAAACAACCTTCCATTTATCCCTATTTCTATTCGCCTCAAAGCACATTTTTACTTGCTCAGCCGTAATTTTTTTTGTTTCCAGTTCAGGTAATTCATCAATCCCAAAATATCTACTGCCAACCGTTTCAATATTTTTCTCAAATTTTCCACTCACATATTTACACAAAACAAATACTTTCGTTATACCATATGGAATCTTTCTTCCAAGACCTTTCGTCACATCAAGTAAAGCAATAATCATTTCAGCACTAGCCTCAATCCCAGCTTCTTCCTTAACTTCCTTCAACACATTTTCCTTCACAGAAAGATAAACATCTGCCCATCCACCTGGCAATGCCCATTTCCCATTACTTTCCTGAATCAAAAGAATCTTATCATCTTCAAAAATCACGCCTCTCACATCAATCTTAGGCGTCTGATATCCAACTTCATTACAAAATAAATCCTTTACCTTTTCTATCGAAATCTCAGTTTTGTGTGCCACCATTTCTGCTGAAATTTCCCTAATTCTCTCAAATCGCTCAATATCAAATTTATCTTTTCCATAAGCAAGTCCTGCTTGTGCTAGACTTTGAAGTTCAATTGCCCAGTCTAACCATTTTTGTTCTTCTTCTTCATTTTTATTCACTGATTATCACCCACTGTTTTAAAGTTATTACTTAACTGCTATTTTTCAAATTTTCTATAAATATCTAATTTATTTACTAAAAACTTTTACTTTCTTCCCATAAAATGCTATCCCTATCTGTGAACTACTCCCGCTTTTAGAAGCGGGAGCTTCTTGGGAAGTATCTGCTTTTGTTAGCCAAATATATTTACCAAGCTCTTCGGGTAGTTCCTACCCTGTTTTTTTATTTCCTAATATTTCAACATCAATTTTCCAATGTTTTTTATATTCAATGCCGCATTGTAATCTCTATCAATTTCAATCCCACAGCACTCACATCTATAACTTCTTTCTGATAATTTCAGTTCCTCTTTAACATTTCCACATTTACTACAAGTTTTCGATGACGGAAACCACTTATCTATCTTCAAAAATTGTTTCCCTAAAAATATCAGTTTATACTCAAGCATTCTCAAAAACATTCCCCATCCATTATCTCCTACACTTTTCCCAAAATTTAATGCCTGGCTCATCCCTTTCATATTCAAATCCTCAACAACCACAGCATTATAATCTTCAGACAATTTTTTCGATAATTTATGTAGAAAATCTCTTCGGCAATTTTTGATATACTCATGCAACTTTGATATTTTCGCTTTTTGTTTATACCAATTTTTAGAAAATTTTACTTTTCTCGATAATGATTTTTGTAATTTCTTCAATTTTTTCTCCAACATCCTAAAATATCTTGGATAATCAGCCCTTTGGTTTTCAGAGCTGACAAATAATTCAGACATTGAAAAATCAAGTCCAATCACTTTATCATTACTTGGTATTTTTTGAATTTCTTTTTCAAATTCCGTCAAAACAGAAACATAGTAATTTCCATTACTATTTGTCAATGTTACTGACTTTATCTTGTAATCTTTTGTTATTTCTCTATGATATTTTAATTTAACTTTTTTCAATTTTGGCAAAACCAAATATTTATTTTCTTCAATTCGTATTGAATTATTCACACAATTTGTCGTATAACTTTTAACATTATTCTTTTTAGATTTGAACCTTGGAAATTTTGCCCTCTTCTGAAAGAAATTCGTAAACGATCGTTTTACATTCAATTGAGCATTCGAAAGTGCCAAACTGTCTACTTCTTTTAGAAATTGATTTTCACTTTTCAAACTGGCAGGTGTAATTATTTTATTTTTTCCAGTTTCTTCATAAAATTTATTCGCAGTATACAAAATTTTGTTGTAAACAAAACGAACACATCCAAAAGTCTTATTTATCAATAATTCCTGATCTTTATTTGGATAAATTCTGTATTTGAATGCCAAATTATATTTCATAAAATTACACCTCCTTTTGATTTTGAATATTATTTTTAATTATTTCTTTAGAGATTTTATCATTAATGATTTCTCTTCGATATTTTATACAAAAATTGTATCATAAGAGTATCCTTTTTTCAATTTTTTTTACAAAAAAAGCAATTCATCTCCCACTTATAGAAGTCAGAGACTTCTTGCTATCTTTTGTTAAAATTTTTTTTATTCCTCTAGCCTTTAATCTCGTGTCATATTTTTTCTCATCAATCTGTTTTAGAGCTTCTTCTGCCTTTAAAGTCATCCTATTTTCCGTTTTAGAAATTTTAAATTCCATTAAATACGCTTTTTCATTGCTTTTTATTGGAATCATCGCAAGATCATATCTTCCATATCCGCTCTCATTATTTGAAATAATTTCATATTTTCCCATCAAAAATCCTACAAGACCTATCATAAACACTTGATAAATTTTCTCCATTTCACTATCCAAATCAAAATGACTAAGCATATTTACCATTATTTCACCTAATGTCTTTTCAAATTTCTTAATATCTCCACTTTCTAATGCTTTTATCAAAATACTTGTTTTCAATTCTGTTCCAAAAAATCTATTTAAAAACATATTCCCAAAATATTTTCTAATTTCCTTATTTGGAATTTTTAAATTATAAATATTTGTATATTCTGAAGTTTCATCAATTTCAATTTGTTCTTTAGCCTTTGTCAAATATCCGCTATACAAAAACAATTGCCATATTTCGTCATCGTTACTCAAAAGACTTTTTATCGTTGTCCCATCTGAAATATATTTTTCAATACTTTCTCCATCAGTAAATCGCTTTAAATCTGTATAAACATCTTCTCCCGCTTGATCTAACATATTTTCTAAAAGTGTATTTCCAGAAACATTTGCCCAATATGCTTTTATTTCTCCATTATCAACATAATTTATGATTGACCAAGGATTATAAACTCTTTTATCTCCAAAAATATATCCATTATACCATTCTTTAACTTCTTCAATTTTATATTTCATTTCAAAATAATCAAGCATTTTAATTACTTCACTTTCAAGAAGTCCAAAATACTCTGAAAATTTTTTATTTAAAATAGTATCTACCTTCAAATTATTTAATCCAGAAAAAATCTCTTCCTTTATAATCCAAGTTATCCCAGTCAAAATCCCATATTTCAAAGAATCATTAGTTTTTAATGCCGAACTATAAAATACTTGAAAAAAATTTATTGCTTCATTGTAATAACCTTTATCAAAAGCATTAATTATTGGTGCATCATATTCGTCTATTAAAATTATTACTTTTTTCCCATAATATTTGTAAATATAATTTGATAATAATTTTAAAGCAGTTTCATAATCACCTTTTTCCTCTTCATAAAATATTTTATCAAATTTTATTTTATCTCGCTTATTCATTATTTCTCTCATATCTTCAAATTCAGCATACAAATCAGAAATAAAAGATTTTAAATTTTCAAAAGTATCTTCCCAAGTATCCGCCCTTAAATCCTTCAACGAAACAAAAATAACAGGATATTTCCCTTGCTCTTTCATATATTCGCTACCAAATATCTTCAATCCCTCAAAAAGTGTCCTATTCTCATCTTTATTTCTCACATCAAAAAAATACTTAATCATCGACATATTAAGCGTTTTTCCAAATCTTCTCGGTCTTGTAAAAAGTGTCACAGCAGCTCTATTTACAAGAATATCTTCTATTAACATTGACTTATCTACATAATAATAATTATCTTTTATTATATCTTCAAAATTTTCAATTCCTATAGGTATTGCTTTTTTCTCCATAAAATCCCCCTTAAAATTTTATTTATTTCTCATATCTATCTGTCTAATCATTTTTTTATATTTTATTTAAGATACCAAAAAATTTTTTGTTATTATCTTTTTTTATGAATGGGATTATATTTAATCTGCTAACTCGCTTTTTTTATCCCACATACCGTCTTTTATATAATAAAATATCATTGAAACTAATAATTTCATTGTGATACCAAAAGATAAGACATCTCTACTATTTTTTTTAAATACATTATTAGATAATTCTGTATAATTTCTTATTATCATAAACATAAATCCATTAAATAGTACATATAATAATATTATTACAGTTATTGAGATTAACAACCTTTTTCTTATAACTTGTGTTATTTTCTTTTCAGAAAAAAATTTTAAAAAAACAAATACATATAGTTGTTCCAGTAAAAGTATTACGAGTCTTAAAATAATAAACCACTTATAGCTATTCTCATTACCTAAATCTGATATTTTCATATTTTTAACATTTAAGAAATTCCAAGAATCAAGTTGAATATAGATAACTAATGCCATAAACATTAGAAACATTACTATACCAAATTTTTTTATAAATATTCTAATTCCTAAAATTATCATCATTATATATGCTATAAACAACACAATCATGATAGAAAATATGATATAACTTATATTTAAATTTTTGTTGCACCAAAAATAAATAAATAAAATTAAAATTAAAACTGGAATTCCAATTTTTAAACAATAATTTTTTTTCCTATTTTTCGAATTTATATTTTTTTCAATTTGATTTTTAATATTTTTGCCCTTTTTATTTTCAATTTTTTTTAACAAATGAAACCGTTTGATGTGTCGCATCAGGCTTATCCACATAAACTTTTTATTTTCAATTTTTTTTAACAAATGAAACCACAACGAGAATAGTAATAATAATATTGGTAATATTATTATTATAAGATCTACAATAGGTAGTGGAAACTCTTTTATAGGAATTATTAATAACTTGCATCTAAGACAATTGACTAAATTAAAAAGACAATTGACTAAATTAAAAATTTTTTTTTTGTATATATAGCATTTATTATCAAAAAATACAGAAGAGCATACTCCCCATACAATAATAATTACAAAAAGACATTTAAATTGCCAGCTCCATTTTTCTTCTTTTTCTAAACTCATATTCTTCCTTTCATTATATAACATTTTTTATTTATAAAATCTCTTTCGCAAAACTCCCCTCATTTTCAGTTCCCAATAGAAGTTCTTCAACAGTTGCCGCAATATCAGCAAAAGTTTTTCTAGTTCCAATATTTACATTCTTTTTAACATTTTTTCCGTAAATCAATATTGGAATGTACTCTCTTGTGTGGTCAGTCCCTTTATAAGTAGGATCATTTCCGTGATCGGCAGTGATAATCAAGATTTCATCATCTTTCAAGTTTTTTTCAATTTCAGGCAACCAATTGTCAAATTCAATCAAAGCATTTACATAACCTTCCACATTTCTTCTATGCCCATAAACTGCATCAAAGTCAACCAAATTAGTAAAAATCAATCCTTTTGTATCTTCTTTCAATGCCACAATTGTTTTTTTAATTCCATCCAAATTATCCTGATTAGCTTTTCTATTGTCTGTAATTCCTTTTCCATTGAACAGGTCGCTCGTTTTTCCAATTCCAACTACATCAAGTCCAGCTTTTTCCAATCTTTCAAGCATTGTTTCTTTTGGCGGATCAATCGAAAAATCGTGTCTGTTTGCAGTTCTTTTAAATTCTCCAACTTTTTTACCAACATAAGGTCTTGCAATTACCCTTGCTACAGGCGATTTTTCATTACAAATTTCAAGTGCAATTTCACATGCTTTGTAAAGTTCTTCAAGTGGTATAATTTCTTCATTCGCAGCAATCTGAAACACAGGATCTGCCGAACCGTAAACTATCCAATTTCCAGTTTTAATTTGTTCTTCTCCATATTGATCAATCGCTACAGTCCCTGAAATTGGCTTATTCAACATAGCTTTTCTTCCAGTTTTTTCTTCAAATTCCTTTATAACTTCATCTGAAAATCCATTTTGATAGTTTGGAAACGGTCTTTCCAATGGCACACCAGCAATTTCCCAATGTCCAGTCGTAGAATCTTTTCCATGCGACACCTCAATCGCTCTTCCATAGGCCCCTTCAGCACTTTCCACAGCTGGAGTTCCTTCAATCTCAGTAATATTTCCAAGTCCTAATTTACCCATATTAGGCAAACTCATTCCACCATGAGCTTTCGCCATATTCCCTAAAGTATTTGATCCGCAATCATCAAACAAATTCGCATCAGGCAATTCTCCTGCTCCAACACTGTCTAAAACTATTATTGTTATTCTTTCTATTTTTTTCATTTTTTATCTTCCTTTCTTTTTTATTTAATTATATCTTTTATCTGTTTTAAAAGCAATTGATTTTAAGATTTTTTTATTCATCAGAACCATAAACAATCATTAATAAATGTTCTTTGTACCGTATTATTCCAGCTGAAAAAACATTATATGCATAAAATTCACTTAAAATATCTTCATATTTCTTTATCGCTAAATAAAAATTTACAGGCTCACCAAACCAATGTGTTATTTGATAAAAAAAATGTCTTACATTCCAGTATTGTTCCTTTTTATCTGCTTTATTTTCTAAATTTTCAATTATTTCCTCAACAGTAAATTCTGTTTGCAATTTAATAAATTCAGAAATTCTATCGTAACCAGTTTTTGTTTCATTTTGTTTTATCAGCTTTTCGTATTTTCTATTTTTTTTGAAAACAATGTTCAATTTTTCCAATTTTTTTCTAATATTATCATCTTTTTTTTCAGATGAACTATTTGCATAATATTGCAATAATTTTTTCTTTATTATTTCATTCAAATCATTATTTTTATCATTATCAATAAAAAATGTATCAATATATATTGCCGTATATTCAGGACAAATCTTCATCCCATTATTCCAACACATTGAAACACCTTCAATAAATCCTTCAATGTAATCCTTATTCTTCATTGTAATAATTCCTTTTCAAAATCATTATTTTTAATAGAAAATATAAACATGTGTAATATTCATATAAATACATACTATTTTTATAATTTCAATTATCATATTTTTTATAATTTTTAGGCATAACATTATTCTGAAAATAATAATAATCCCTTTTATAAAAATAATTTTCATAATTAATCACTACTTTTTCATCTGTTTCCAAAAAACTGTCTACAATATAAATTCCTTTTTTCTTTTCAAATATTGATATACTGTAATTACTATATCTTTTCATAATATAATCTTTTCTAAAAAATTTTATCATAATCATCACTAGTAATAATATTATTATTACAAATAGTTCAATCATTAATTCTAAATCCCCCCAAGCAACTCCAACCGAAAAAATTGATACTATGCTAAATATTGAACAGCACAACATATGAAATCTTTCAAAAATTGAATATTTCACATATAATTTTTCTCCATTCACTTTTTCACGAATTTCTTTTTTTGGATAACCTATTTTCTCCAACAAATATTCCAAAATTTCATCTTTATTTTTTATATCACAAAAAACATAACTTTTCTCATGATTATTTTCTATTGAAACATCAGTTATCAAATTGCATAAATACTTATAAACACTTATTGTACTGTCAAAATTCAAAAGAATATCATAAGAACTTAGTATATTTTTTCTCACTATCAATTTTTTTATATCACTATATTCAATAGTTTTCTCAAAAAATATACCTTTTATTTTCACTTCATAATCAAAAAAATCAAATTTCATCTTACTTTTAATAATCATTACCAAAAGAAATCTATAAACAAAATAACTTATTCCAATAACCAAAAAAATTATTCCAACCTTTTCTTTTTTATTAAATAAAATATCAATTCCTCCTAATAAATGACTTAAATATATTACTAGAAAAAATATATCCCACATATTAATTTCAAATTTTGAATATTTTATTTCCATATAATTTATCTCCAAATTTTATTATTTCTTCCTATATCTTCTCCCTTTTCTCTCTCCAATCGCTTCCAAAATCCCACCTTTCACAAGTTTATTCAAAAATCTTCTCGCCGTAGAATCCGAAACATTCAAAATCTTTTGAGCCTCACTATTATCAATATAATTATTTTTCTCAAAATATACTTTTAGTATTTTCAACCTTTGAAACTCTTTATCAGTCATTTTATCAGTCAAAATATCAGTCATTTCCCAACATTTCTAACTATCCCTTATCATTTCTTTCTTTTTCCACAATATTTCCAATTTCCTCTGCCATATACAACGGTAAATTTAACAACCATTCTTCTTTTTTATAATCATTCATTGATATTCTTACTGATATTTCGGGGTTATATTTTTCTTTATACATTTTCAAACTTTTTGCTTTCAAATTTACTTCAGCTTTTACTTCGACAGGGATTACACTTTCTCCATTATCTAATAAAAAATCAATTTCACATGAACCACGGTCATTTGTGTAATAATATGTATTCAAATTTTCAATTGTAACAAGTTGCTGCAGCACATATTGTTCTGTTAATGCTCCTTTAAATTCAACAAATAGTTTATTTCCTTCAATAAGCGTACTCTGATTCAATCCTGTCATGCAGGTAAGAAGTCCTGTATCAAGTAAAAATAATTTAAAAGCCTTTAAATCCTCGTATACTTTTAATGGAAGTTTAGGATTATTAACCCTGTTCACTTTATAAATAAGACCACAATCAATAAGCCACATTAATGCCATTTCATATTCTTTTGCCCTCGCACCTTCTCTAACCAGACCATAGATAAACTTTTTATTTTCTTTTGCAAGTTGTGATGGAATACTATTCCATAACATTCTCAATCTAGGCACAATTTCATTTGGAGCATGTTTTGAAAAATCCTGTTCATAAGCTAAAAGTATACGCTTTTGAATTTCCCTTACTTCATTAAAATCCTTATTTTCCGAAAAATGAAGTACACATTCAGGCATTCCACCTACAAAATAATAGTATTTAAGCATATCTATAAATTTTTGCTTAAACACTTTTATCATCTGATAATCATTATTTTCAACAAGTTTTAAAAATTTTTCATTCCCTGTGGCAAGTAAAAATTCCTTAAAAGATAAAGGATACAACTTTAAAAAGTCAATTTTCCCAACTGGAAATGATGTTCCCTCATGCAGTGCAACTCCTAGCAACGAACCTGCACAAACAATATGATACTGCTGTGCATTTTCGTAAAAATATTTAAGGCTGGAAATTGCTCTTGGAACTTCCTGAACTTCATCAAAAATAATCAAAGTTTCTTCAGGTACTATTTTTATTCCACTATAAAGCTCAATCCCCATAATCAGTCGCTCTACATCTAAATCTGTTTCAAACAATTCTTTCATATTAGAATTAGAATCAAAATTTATATAAACTGTATTTTTATAAGCCTTCTTTCCAAATTCCTTCATAAGCCAAGTTTTCCCCACTTGTCTTGCCCCTTGTATAATCAAAGGTTTCCTATTTTTCTTATTTTTCCATTCATAAAGATTTTCAATAGCAATTCTATACATAAAACACCTCTTTTTATAACTTTATGTATGAAATATAGCATATTTCAACAAAAATTACAATGAAAAAATGTAGATATTATACACTTTTTACAACGAAAAATGTAAATATACAACAAAAATTACAACAGCATTCTCAAAAACTTGTAAAAATTATTTCAAAAAATCTTATCAAATCAAGTTTACGATAAACCCATTATTTTAATAAAAGAAAAATCTCAAAATCATTCCCAACAAACTTACTCCACCTCAAAAACCGCCATATACGGCAAATGATCCGACAACTTAGTCCAATCCCTTGAATCATCATTAATATAAAAACTCTTTTTCACTTTGTAATCTGCACCCTTTTTCACCATCACATAATCAATTCTAGCCGTTTCAAGTTCCCTATTTTCTGAGTTATTATTATTTTCCAAATCTTTACCCTCAAAATAGCTGTCATTCCAATCTTTCCTAATTTTCGCATAATATTCTGTCGTTGGTAAAAGATTAAAATCTCCACACAAAAACTTCACATCGCCCTTAAATCCCTCAATTGCAGTAAACAAATCATCCAATTCCTCATTTTTATTGTCCAAACTGTTATCAAGATGTGTATTCACAACTAAAATTTTCTTTTTAAATTTTGAAGTATTCAATCTAGCCGCCAAAACTTGCCTTTTTTCCTTGCTTTTTCCAGGTAACTGATGAATGTAAATATTTTTCACATCATACTTTGAAATAAACGCAATTCCAAACTCACCTTTATCAAAATCCATTGTTTTCTGAAAATAATGATAATGATAACCCAATTCCTGTGCCATTTCCTGTACAATATCCCGAAATTTGCTTCTTTTTGTATTTCTATCAACTTCCTGAAGTCCGATAAAATCTGGATTATACTTTTTTAAGCTCCGAGCAAGTTCCCTTCCATTGGTAAGTCTTGCCCCAAAAATATTGTATGTTATAATTCTAAATTCCATTTTTGTTTCCTATCTTTTTTATTTTATCTGTAAAAAAATTAATTTTTCTTTGATTAAAATCATTTATTCATAACTTTGATTTTTATCTTTTCCATCTCCATTAGGAAGCACTTCAAATGTATTATAATCCGCACCTTCTAAAATTTTTCCCTTAAAATAAATGTTTTTATCGTCTTTTATAAATTTTTTATTCAAGAATTTGACTTTATCCTTATTAATTCCTTCTATTTTATGAATTTCGTAACTTATACTTGCATCTGTACCAAGACAGTCTGATTGTATTATTTCTATATAATACACATTATATTTATCTTTCCCATAAAACGAACTGTATTCTATTTTTTCTGATAAAAATTCAAATGTTTCAGGATCTTTAATTTTTCCATCCTTCCAAAATCCTAAACTACGACTCCCACTATAAACACTATTTTTATCTTTTGCATATTCTTTATTTAAAACTTTAAAACTTACAATATCAGCAAGAATTATTTTTCTATTTTTATAATAAATTTCGTTATCATTTCTCCAATAATTCCATCCCAATTTCTCAAAATTTTTAATTTTTAATTTTTTTATTTTTTTACCCCTATAATAAACATTCTTATCATCTTTCAAAAGATTATCTCCTATCAACTCAGCAGTTTTCGGATTTGCTCCTTTTAAAATTTTACTTTCATAATAAACCTTATCTTTATCTATCGAATAATATTCTCCTATAATTTGTGCAACATCTCCAAATCCCACATTTGCCAAAACTAGAAATAACAATACTTTTAAGATATTTTTCTTCACATATTCTCCTTTCGATTCAAATTCAATTTTATAAATTTCTTTTCAAACAAAAATTACAATAAAAATATCTCACTCCCAAACATCATCTTTCATATCCGCTTTCCTCATCCCCGAAACAAACCTATTTCCTTTCACAAAAAATCTCAACTTTTTCTCAGTCCAAACACCTTTATTCGGAACTCCAATTCTCGCAGAAACACCTATTTTCTTAGGAATTTTAGCATTTTCAAAATCAAGATACAAATATTTCTCATCTATTTTAGAAATATCATATTTAATTTTAAAATTTTTATTCTCTAATTTTTCAGAAAATTTTTCAATTTCAAACATATTTTCCTCAACAATCTGAATTTCCGTCTTATAAAATCTGTCGTCAATTCCAAACGCCTTTGTAAATTTTCCTGGACCATTACTCACTAAAATTCCACATTTTCCACGATTTTCTTCCATTCTTTCAACATTCAAAATTGGCTCTATAGCTCTAATTAACACACTTTGCGGATTTCCTTTCTCACAAGTCACAATATTTAACATTTTATGAGAGTGTATCGAGTGAATATAAACAGTTCCAGCTTTTTCAAACAATGCTTCTACTTTTGGAGTCCGTTTTTTCCCATAACCGTGAGCCGCTCTGTCAAATTCACCCAAATACGCCTCTGTTTCAACAATGTATCCAGCAAATATCTCATTTTCACTTTTTGAAATCAAAATTTTCCCAAGTAACTCCTTTGCTACCGTAATCGTGTCTTTCTTGTAAAATTTCTCTATTTCTTCAAAAATCATTTTTTCTCTTCCTTTTTCTATATTTCCATACTATTTCCCATTAGATAGGAATTCTATTTAATGAGAGATCAAAATTCCTTAGCAAAAAATAAATAAAATATTTTCCTATTTTTCAAATGATATTTAGTATAAAATTTTTGTATGAAATTCTTATATTTTCAAATATTTTCAAATTTTTAATCAATATATTTTTTCAACTGGCTTTTATGGATAAAACCTCGATATTCCTTTGCTTTTGAGAGTTTATTACTTTCATCAGGATACTCAACATCAAAAACATAATACCAGTCTCCATATTTTGTAATATATTTCACAACAGTTCCATTATCCATTTTTGAAACAATTTTTGATTCTTTTGTCGGTTTTTCACGCAAATTCGCATATCCATCCTTTGAACTCACTTCATATTTTTTTAAATCAAAAGGTTCATTAGGATCTGAAAATTCTTCTTCAGAATCCTTCGATTTTTTCGTTTTTATTTCAGTAATTTTCGATTTCGCACCATCAACTCTCTTTAATTCTGTAGCATAAGCATAAACAGTCGTAAAATCACATTCTGTATACGGCAAAACTTTTTTTATCTTAACTGTCGCTGGAACTTCAAATTTCCCTTTACTAATTTTTTGCATTTTTTTGTACTCTTCTGGAAAACTTTTCTTCAATGTTTCAGTTATAATTTTCTCATCCTTAGCTGCTTCCTTTTCATAATCCACATTCACATCTGGATTATTATAGTCAAAATCTCTAAGCCTCAAAACTAAGGGTTTCCCATTCACAATATCCTTATTTTCAGGATAAAACAGCATTTCGCCATATCCAGTACCCGAGCAAGGCACCTCTGGATCACTTTTATCCCAATCCATCTTAAAAATCCCTCTTAAATTCAAAATTACACCGTTATCAGTCAATAAAATTTCTTGAGCATTAGTATTTTTTCCAAAACTAATTACAGAAATCAATAGCAAAAATACAAAAAATAAATAATTTTTAATTTTCATCTTTCCCACCTTTTTTAGAAAATTTATTATTTGTAAAAATTATAATTTTTTGACAAGGGGTATTGACCCCTTGATATCATAATTTTTTTATTCAAAGAAAAAAATACTTTTTCAAAATTTAATATCCAGAACTTTTGTTTTCAGCCCCAGTTACAATCGCAATTCCAGAACTTGTTCCCAATCTTTCAGCACCCAATTCAATATATTTTTTCGCAGTCTCAAAGTCTCTCACTCCACCACTTGCCTTAACTTTAGCCTTATCTCCAACTGTTTTTTTCATAAGTTCCACATCTTCAAATGTAGCCCCTCCAGTTCCAAAACCTGTCGAAGTTTTCACAAAATCAGCATTCGCATTAACAGCCAATTCACACGCCTTCACTTTTTCCTCATCAGTCAAATAGCAAGTTTCAATAATCACTTTCAAGATATTTTTCCCAATCGCTTCCTTAATTCTTCTAATTTCGTTTTCCACCAATTCATAATCCTTATCTTTCAATGCTCCAACATTAATAACCATATCAATTTCTGAAGCACCATCTTCAATCGCCTTTTTCGCCTCGAATACCTTTACATCAGTCGCCATAGCCCCCAAAGGAAACCCAACTACTGCTGCAACCTTTACATCACTATCCTTAACTTGACTAAAAGCATACTCAACATTTGCCCCATTTACACAAACTGAATAAAATCCATATTCCCTCGCTTCATCGCACAATTTTTTTATATCTTCTCTTGTAGCACTCGCCTTCAAAATTGTGTGATCGATAAATTTGCTTATTTTCATCATTACCATTCCCTTCTTTAATTTTTTATTTATTGTTTTTATTCTACTTAAGTATACCTACTTTTTTTCTTTTAGCAACACTATTTTATATAACAAAAAATACTGAAAAATATTATTTTTAATCAATATTGTTCTTTACAATTATTCAATTTTTACGGTTAGCTTATTTTACTAAAAATTCTATCAAATTTACATGCTTTATCCCATTTCTTGACATATCAAATTCATCCATCGACAGCACATATTTTGGATAATTGTCTTTAATATTTTCTAAAACTGAAAATTCTCTTTCTTTTGTATCTTCTGATGCCAGTAGATAACTCACCTGAATATATATTGTTTCATCATTTTTTTTACAGACAAAATCTACTTCAAGATTATCTACCTTTCCAATTTTTACATTATATCCTCTTCTTAACATTTCAAAGTACACAATATTTTCCAGTACTTGATTTATATCTTTTTGATTATTTTCCATTATTGCTTCCCTTATTCCATGATCAGCTATGTAATATTTTTCATTCACATTCAATATCTTCTTTCCTAATAAATCATTTCTAGCAACTCGGTAAACTAAAAATGCCTCTTCACATGCTTTTATATAGTTTAGTATTGTCTCTGTTGCAACTTTTCTATTCTCGCTTTTAAAAAATTTAGAAATTGATGTTGCTGAAAATGTATTTCCAATATTCATAACAACATAATTTATTATTCTTTCAAGCAAATCTGTATCTCTAATATTATTTCTCTGGGTAATATCCTTTAATATAATGGAAGCATACAAATCCTGTAAATATTGCATACTTGCTTCAAAATTATAATCCAAATTATGAAGAAACGGCATTCCTCCAAATTTTATATAGTCTTGAAATGCTTCTTTTAAATCTATTTCTTTATTTTTCTCTTTCATAATTTCAAAAAATTCTTTAAATGAAAACGGATACACAACAAATTCAATATATCTCCCAGCCAGATATGTCGAAAGTTCCCCTGAAAGCAGCTTGGCGTTTGAACCTGTGATATAAATATCAAAATTAAAGTCTTCATCCACCCTCAAAGAGTTCACACATCTTTCCCATTCTTCCACTTCTTGAATCTCATCTAAAAAAATATAGTAGCTCTTATATTTATCATCAACCTTATTTAAAATAAAATCATACAATCTCTCATAATTTTTTAGATTTCTATATTTCAAATTTTCAAAATTAATATAAATAAACTGATTTTCATTTATTCCTCTATTCTTTAATTCCTCCATTAAAAGCTTCAACATAACCGATTTTCCGCTTCTTCTTATTCCTGTCAAAACCTTTATCACATCTTTATCAATAAAAGGTACTATTTGTTTTATATACTCATCTCTTTTTAACATCTTATCACCTCTTTTCAATTATAACTTACAAAAAAATAAAAATCAATATTTTTATCAGTTATATCTAACAAAAATATCTTTTTTTATAATTTTATCAGTTATAACTTAGTAAATAAATACGAAAATTTAAAAAGATTAGCTTTCACTTTATGCAAAAACTAATCCTTATTTAACTCATTAAAATTCATAATGTGTCCACATACTAATAATATTTATCCTTTTTTCTTTCTCAATAACTTCATAAACAAGTCTATGCTGTTTATTAATTCTCCTTGAATAATATCCCTTCAAATCTTTAGTTAAAATCTCGTAAGATGGTGGCGTTTGAAAAGGATTTTTCTTTATAAGATTTATCAATTTATCTACATTATTTTTTAATGCTGGAAATTGTTTTATTTTCTCCTTGTCTTTATTAGCTTTCTTTAAAATATAAATCTTATATTCTTCTACCATTCAAAAACCTCATAATCTTCATCAGTAGCATTCTTTGCAGTTTCAATCTTTTCTTTCATATTTGGATCCGATAATAAGTATAAAGTTTCTAATAAACCGTTATATTCAGCTTCACTAATAATAATTGCATTTCCTTTTTTTGTATTCACATTAATAACATCATTATAGTCAATCGCTAATTCTAAATAAGAAAATAAATTTTTTCTCAAATTAGTTGCATTTGTATTTGTCACAAAAATCACTCCTTTCACCTATGTACATAATACAGTACATAAATAAAAAAGTCAAGATTTTTTTCATATTACAAAACCTTATCTTTCAAATACTTCCACAATACAACCATCAAAGCCACCATTATCACAAAAATTATTCCAAGTGCAAAAAATCCTTTGTCTTGAAGCGGCAACTTCACATTCATTCCATAAAATCCAAAAATCATATTTGGAACTGTGATTAGTATTGTCGCCGCTGCCAAAACTTTCATTGTAATATTCATATTATTTCCAATATATGAAGAGTATGTTTCCCGTGTTGTTTTACAAATTTCACAATACGAAGACGACAAATCAAGTGTAAAATTTATTTCTTGTAAAATTCTCGTCATGTATTCCTCAAATTGCTGAAATTGCTCATCTTCTTTCAAATTCTCAACAACATAATCCAAGTTTCTCATTGCAATATTGTAAACATAAAAACCCTGCTCCACTTCCGAAAGTGAAATCAGTTTCTCATTACTTTGCTGCTCCCTCAAAACCGTTTCAATCTTGTCGTGTTCTCCAATTAAAATTCGTACATATTTATACAAACTTTGAGAAATTTTATGAAGCATATTTAGAAAAAAACGATTTTCCTCAAGAATGTCATCTCTCAATTCAGCATATTCTTCAACAAAATCATAAAAATCTTCAAAATAGTCATCATCTAAAATGACAACCCTATCCTCCCTCATACAAATTACAATTGGATTAATCTCATAAGATGTAACCTCTTTATCTATCACAGGTTTCTTCACAGTCGGATAATATAATTTATAAATTTCCCAGTCTGATTTTGAAATTCTCGGAGTAAAAGTTTCTTCATCAATTACATTTTTTATCTTTTCTTCATCCATCTCCAATCTTTCAGACACAATTCTATAATCTTCATCTTTCAAATTATATACATACGAAATTGTTTTCCCACTTTTTGTATCTATTCTTTTTATCATAGCAACCTTCCTTGATTATTCCTAAAATTTTTTACTTTAATCAATAAATTATATCAAAAAACAGCGGCTATTTCAATTTTCAAAAAATTTTTTTAAACTAAATTTCATACAAAATTTTAAATTATACTAAAAAAATCACAATCAAATCAATAATCGTGATTTTTTTATCTTTAAATATTTTTAATAAAAAGATTATCCCTTATTGTTCTCTTCTTCACCTTCTTTTCCTTTTCTAACGACATCATCTTTTTTAATACTATCCAGCACTTTTCCGCCCAAAAATCCTGCAAGCAGCGATTTTATATCAATGCCTGCTCCATCAGAAATTCCATCATTGATTTTTCCGATACTTTGAGTGATGTCAGAAATCAATTTGCTTGTATTTCCGTCTCCGTACATTGTTATTTTATCAATATTGTTTAATGGCGCTGCCACATTTTTTGCAACTTCAGGAAGTGCTTTAAAGTACATTTCTGCAACTGCTGCTTCTCCATATTTTTTCATTGCTTCCGCTTTTTTATCAAGTCCTTCTGCTTCTGCTAATAATGCTTCTTTTTTACCTCTAGCTTCTGCAAGCAACATTTTTTCTTTTGCACCAGCTTCAGCGTTACCTCTAGCTTCTATTCCTTCAGCCTCTGCTAACATTTTAATTTTTACTGCATTTGCTTCTGCTTCCGCCTGAATTTTCTTTGCCTCTGCCTCTGCCAAAGCCTGTAATTTTATTCCTTCAGCTTGTCTTTGCCGTTTATAAAGTTCAGCATCTGCTTGTCTTTGTTCTTCAACTAATCTTGCTTCAGCGTCTTTTGTCATATTGTACAATTTTGCATCGGCTTTTATTTGCTGATCAATTTTAATTTCACTTTCAAGTTTTGCTTTATTTGCACGAATTGCTTGATCTTGCTGAGTGAAATTTGCATCTCCTATAACTTCTTCATACTCTTTACGGTTTTTTTCTTTTTGAATATCGTAAGTTATATCTGCAAGAGCTTGTTTTGTATCACTTTCTATTTTCAAATCCGCTTGTTTAATTTTCAGTGCATTTTGCTTTTCCGCAATTTCTTCCTGAGTTTTTATTTCAATATCCTGTGCTTCTTTATAAGCCTGTGCTTTCGCAATCGCAACTTCCTTTTCTGAATTGGCTTTTGCAATACTTGCATCTTTTGAAATTTTAGTTGTATTTTCAATTCCTAAGTTATCAATAACTCCCTTTTCATCAGTAAACGACTGTACATTAAACGATTTTAGCTCAAGTCCCATCTTTCTCAAATCGTCAATTACATTTTCTTCAACTTTCTGATTAAAAACTTTTCGATTTTGAACCATATCCTTTAAATTCATCTGTCCGATAATTTCTCTTAAATTACCTTCCAGAACATCTTTTATCGCATTACTCATATACTCATGATTTTTATTCAAAAAATTTTTACTTGCAATAAGCATTATCTCCTGTGCCGTTCCCACCTGCAATTTTACAATTGCATCAGCTTTTATATTAATAAAATCATTGGTAGGCACAAACTGCTTTGTATCCACATCGACAGAAAATACTGCCAAATCAAGATAATCGACTCTCTCAAAAGCTCTCACATAAAATGCAAGTCTTCCGCTAACCATTCTTTTTCTAAATCCTGAAATAAACGCCATTTTATCATTCGGCACTCTCACATAAGCAAACAATGATAAAACAAGTCCAAGAACAATTAGAATAATAAGTCCATAAAATATAATCACTCTCATCTTTTTTACTCCCTTTCAAAATTTTTTTCACTATTAGTTTACCACATAATTTTATTTAAGCAAGATTAAATATAAATTTCCTATTGTTTTTTTTATTTTTTAGGATATAATATAGTAAACTATGTGAAAAATATATCTTAATAAATGGAGTTGATTTTTATGAAAAAATTTATCTTATCGGCATTTCTTTTATTTGGAGTTTTAGGATTTTCTAGATATGTTGAAAGATGTTCTGTTACATCGAGAAACACTTGTGTAAGTGCTGATACTGGAAAAACATTTCATTTTAAAGGTGACCCTTTTGGAACATTATTTTATAACGGATATTGGACAGTTGAATTTACTGGATCAGGTTACCGTAACTTAGAATTAACTGATGTGTATTTAGCCGACTAAAAATAAAAGTTATTCAGAATGTATTTTCTATTTCTGAATAGCTTTTTTATTTTTTTATTTTACATCTTGTCAAACTAATTTACAACTTCTAAAAATATTTTTATTTATTTCTGTTATTTAATAAATTTTCTCAAATCAATATATTTATTAATCATTTTTCAAAAAAATAAATGCAAAGATAACCATAATTATGCCGTAAATATAAATTAAATATTTGAATAATCTAAAATTACATAAATTTATCAAAATAATAGTTGCAACTATAATTAAAAATGTCAACACAATTAATTGCAAAAACTGTTTTATAATTTCAATTTTCACATTTCTTCCAAAAGCGACAGGTCTTAAAACTCTATTTATAAGTGGAGTGAAACTGTTTAAAATTATTATTGCATAAAATAATACTTCGTTTTCAATTTTTTGTGACAAAAATATTGAAGTCACAAGTGCCATCATTATTCCAAAATAAATCTTTCCAATTGAAAAAACTGGAGTTGTTGGCATATCTGTTGCCATAAAAATTCCAACTAATAATATTTCTCCTATTGGAATTTTAGAAATTTCAGGGACAAAAAATGACAAAATTGACATCAATAAAAAAAAGCTCAAAGGAGTAAATAACGATATTCTTTTTTTTATTGCCAAATAAATTCCACCTAAAATTAATGCCAGTCCTGAAAAAGTTCCGATTGAGTTTGACTGACTTAAAATTAAACTATCTAAAAATTTTGTAAACGGCGAATCTAAAATATTTCTGAATATTTTTAAATTTAAAATTTGAAAATTTGTATTCGAAAGTTTAAATTTCAAAAATACTTTTTCAAAAAATATTAATACAAAAAATTTCCCAACAACTGCAGGGTTATACAAGTTTTTTCCAAGTCCGCCGTATAACATTTTTCCAAAAATAACAGCACACGCTCCGCCAAAAATTGCAAAATAATATG
The DNA here is from genome assembly GCF_018128225.1 of Leptotrichia sp. oral taxon 218. NCBI lineage: Bacteria > Fusobacteriati > Fusobacteriota > Fusobacteriia > Fusobacteriales > Leptotrichiaceae > Leptotrichia > Leptotrichia sp. oral taxon 218. The sequence continues at coordinate 1,671,606 of NZ_CP072377.1, forward strand.
GCACAAAAGCTGGAAGCATCAAAGAAAATATTATTCCTGTGACCACCGCCGACAAATCTTTTATTGAATCTTTTTCTTTTTTAAAAAAAACTGCTGTGATAATTTTTTCTGTCAAAACTGTTGAGATAACTGAAATCAAGATTAATAAAAACGATTTTATTCCGCATAAAAAAATTGAAACTAAAATAGATGGAAGTAATGCCAAAATAACATCTGTCATTATTTTTTCCACAGTATCACTAGCGTAAATAAATGGAGAAAAAAATCTTTTTTTAGATTTTATATCAGAAGCAATTTTTAGCATTTTTTTTGCTTTTTCCAATAATTCTTCCGCTTCTTTTTCTTTTTTTATTTGTTTTTCTTTTTTTGAAATCTCTTTTTCTTCATTGTTTTTATTTAATTTAAAAAATTTATGTGATTTTTTTTTATTTTTTTTAGTTTTTTCTTTTTTATTATTCTCTTTTTTTAAATTGTCTTTTTCTTTTTCTTTTTCTTCTTCTTCATTTTCTATATTTTTATCAGACTTGGATCTTTTTTCACTTTCGTCTTCAAACAAAAATGTCTCTCCCCTATTTTTTTTAGATCGTATTCCTAAAATTTCTTCCATCAGCGATTTTTCATCCATAAATTAACTTTCCACCTCCAAATTAATAAGTTCAATCAAAATTTCTTTCCCATTTTTAATGCTCTCAATCAAAGGTACTCTAGCTGGACAGACATATTCACAAGCACCACACTCAATACAATTAAAAATATTTGCGTTTAGCATCTTTACATATCTTCCTTTTTCATAATATTCCGAAAACTCAAACGGAATTAAATTCATCGGACAAACTTCAACACATCTTCCACATGAAATACAATTTTTTGACTCAATTTTTTCTTCATTTAAAAATATTACTCCAGAAGTCCCTTTAATAATTGGCGTACTAGGTTCTTTCACTTTATTTCCCATCATTGGTCCGCCAAAAATAATTTTATCCGTTTTTGTGATGTTTAAAGACTCAATTATATGAACAAGTGGCGTTCCTATTCTAATTTTATAGTTTCCAGCATTTTGAACTTCTTCTCCCGAAACTGTGACAATTCTCTCAATTAGCGGTTTTCCTTCAAAAAAAGCGTCATAAATTGCTTTAATCGTTCCAACATTACTCACAATAACTCCTTTTTCAATGGTTAATTCCCCTTTTTGAATTTTTTTACCAGTAATTTTATCAATTAATAAAATTTCACTTCCTTGCGGATAATCAGCTGACAAAATTTTAATTTGCAAATCTATGTTCACTTCTCTTGCCATTCTCTCAAAAATGCTGACTAATTCCTTATTTTTTTCTGAAATTGCAATAACCATATGTCTTGGTCTTAAAACTTTCTCAGCCACTTTAATTCCACGGCAAATTTCTTTTGCATAATTTTTCATAAGCAAATAGTCCGCCGTCAAATAAGGTTCACTTTCCATTCCATTAATAATAAATGTATCAATTTTTTCAAGTTTTATATTATATTTAGCCGCCACTGGAAATCCTGCTCCACCAAGACCCACAATCCCAGCTTCTTCAATAATTTTCAAAATTTCTTCACTTGTTGTCATCCGAAGTTCTCTTACATCTCTTTTTACAAGTTTCACCTGTTCTTCCTTAAAATTATTTTTAATAATTATTGTTCTAACTTTACTTCCATCAGGCAAAAAATTTTTCATAATTCTAATAACTTTTCCTGAAACAGGCGAATGGATATTTGCCGAAATATTTCCATAACCTTGCGCTATTTTCTCATATTTTCTAACTTCTTGACCAACTCTCACAATCTCAAAAGCTCTCTCCCCCTTATGTTGCAAAAGCGGAACAAAAAATATCTCACTTTCTGAAATTTTTTTTAAGCTCATATTTTTAGTAACAATTTTCATATCTTCAATTTGATTATCTTTTGTTTTATCTTTTTTTAAAAAATTTTTTTCTTTAAACTCCATTTTTTCTATTTTATCCTTTTATCCTTTTATTCTTTTATTTATACTCTTATTCTCTTAATTTCTTTATCTTCTTAATTATTTTATTTTTTTATTTTTTCATTAAATTTACATAAATTTTTAGAATTATACTTTGCTTTTGTTTATTATATCATAACTATTTATTATATTATATATTTTTTTAATATTTTATTATGAAAAGTTATTAAGAAACGAAAATCTTTTATATAATTGTATTTACAAAAAAATAAAACTCAGATAATTTACTTAATTAAATTTATCTGAGCTTTTTTATTATTTATTTTGTAGCGGCTGTACTGGCTGTATTTCTACATATCCCTCCAACTGTTTAAATTTATTTGTTTTTACAAATTTTTCTTGCATTTTTTTATAATCTTCATCTGTCAATTTTTTAGCTTTTTCTCCATCTGAATACGAGCTTTTCATAAATATTGCCACTTCAACAATCCCAAAAGCCTCTTTATCAGCGTCATAATTATCTTTCAATGCCTTTTTAGAAACTTTAGCATTTTCAATATCATTTATATAATCGTCTACAAGCTGAATTTTATCTCCACTTTCAAGATATTTCTCAGATTTTTTTATAAAATTTTCCAAAACTTTTGCATATTCCTGACTATTCAATTCTTTTGAGTTACTTTTTAAACTTTTCAATGTAGTCAAAGTTTTTTTAACATTTTTAATTTTTTCATTTTTTACTTTTGCATTTCCAATATAGCTTACGCTCATCACAAGTAAAATTACTACAAATATTTTTTTCATTTTTTCTCCTTTTATATTTATTCAAGTTCCAAATATTTTTTTATTATATACTTCAACTATTATTAAGGTCGTTGAATAGGCTTTTAATTTAATTATATTTAACATATTATCCATAATTCTAAAATTTTTTTATTATTTTATTATTTATTATTTCATTACTTCACTAATTTTTTATATTGTTTTTATTTTTCAAAAAAATATAAAATTTTTTGTAAAAAGTAGTTGCAATTTTTTTCTTTTTGTGATATAATAATTGAGTAGTAAATAATGTGATGGTCGCATAGCTCAGTTGGGAGAGCACCTGCCTTACAAGCAGGGGGTCATTGGTTCGAGCCCAATTGTGACCACCATTTTTTTTGGAGGTGTAGCTCAGTTGGTTAGAGTGCTTGCCTGTCACGCAAGATGTCGCGAGTTCGAGTCTCGTCACTTCCGCCATTTATGCCCAGATAGCTCAGTCGGTAGAGCAAGGGACTGAAAATCCCTGTGTCCGTGGTTCGATTCCGCGTCTGGGCACCATTACTTAATTGATAATACCAGTTATCAATTTTTTTTATTTTAAAATTTTTTTCTTATAAAAAATGTATCTTTTGGATTTTTTCCATCAGATACATTTTTATTTTGGATTGAATCAAAGAAATAAGATAAAATTTTTTTATGTTTTATCCCCTGGATCATTCATTAAAAATATAACGATTATAATCCAAATGATTATGCTTATGTCCAAGATTTTACCTTTTTTTATCAGAATAAAATAAAATGAAATTTTATTTATTTTCCAATTTTCTTTCCAATTTTTTTACTTTTTTCACAAGTTCAGGAACTCTTCCCATAGACATTTTTATTCGCAAATCATCTATATGCTCTCTTAATGGAAATCCTGACATTTGCTTTCCATCAGGTACATTATTTGTTACACCTGATTTTGCAGCAATTACAACATTGTTTCCTATTTTTAAATGTCCTGCTACTCCAACTTGACCTGCAAGAGTTGTATTATCTCCGACTTCCACACTTCCTGAAATTCCCACTTGCGCTATTATAAAACAGTTTGAACCTATTATGTCATTGTGAGCAATATGAACTAAATTGTCAATTTTAGTTCCTTTTTTTATTATCGTATCACCAATTGCTCCTCTATCAACACAAGTATTTGCTCCTATTTCTACTTCATCTTCCAAAATTACATTTCCAATTTGCTCTATTTTTACATTGTTCCCTTTTACTTTTATATATCCAAATCCATCTGAACCAATTACCGCTCCTGGCTGAAAAATACATCTTTTTCCAATTTTACAAAATTCTCTTATTGTAACATTTGGATATACAATTGTTCCATCGCCAATTTCTGTACCTTCAAATATTGAAACATTTGGATAAATAACAACATTTTTCCCTATTTTTACATTGTGACCGATATATGTATTAATTTTTGAAACATTTGCTGTCTCGTCTATCACTGCCGAATCTTCTATTGGCTTTTCAAAAGGTTTTACTTTTGGTTTAAAATGATTTAACAAAATCGGCATTATTTCTCTAGGATTTTCATCCACTACAATAAATGTTTTATCTTTTGGCAAATTTGGAATTTTGGGAACTATTAAAGCTCCAGCATTACATTTGTCAATATTTTTTAACATTTTTTCATCAGCTGCAAAAGTTAATTCTTTTTCACTTGCAGCAAAAAAAGGCGCTAATCTTGTAAAACTTATTTCGCTATTTCCTACAATTTCTCCATTTATTAAACTTGCTATTTCTTTTATACCATACATTTTTTCCACCTCTTTTTATTTTCAAAAAATTAACAGGGAATTTTTAAATCCCCTGTCTTATAAAACAACTTTGTACTTACAATTTTTAACTGCAAATTATATTCTAGAATGATTGTCCAAAACTGAAATAAAATTTACCGCTATCTTTTTTCTTACCAGGTGTTTCAGGATCCATTGGCCAACCATAGTCAAATCTTAACGGTCCAACTGGCGTATTTAATCTAAGTCCAATTCCATAACCTTTTTTAAGATCTTTGAATTTATGTGCATTTTTTCTGTCAGGTGAATAAGTTCTTCTTCCAGTTGCTGGATTTATTTTTTGTTTTTGCCAAGCATTTCCTATATCAAAAAAAGCAACTAATTGTATTGTATCATTGATTTTTGTTCTATTTTCAATACTTGCATAAAATTGATCATATCCATCAAACGCTCCATATTCATATCCACGAAGTGTTTCAGCTCCTCCGACACTAAATCTCATCGCATCAGGAGTTCCACTTCCTGTTGACCCCCAAACTGCTCTATATGCCATCACATTTTTCTTACCAAATAATGGATGGAACGCTCTTAAATCAGCTTCAAATCTATCATATTTTCTAGGATCTTTCAAAAGATCTCCTCTTTCATAAGTCAAATCAGCATAAAGTCCTTTTGTTGGATCACTTATATTATCTCTTGTGTCATAAATTAATTCTGGAGTTACCGCTATTAAATTATATTTATCTTTAACATCTCCTCCTGAATAAATTTCTTTTTTATGATCGTATCTTGCTGAAATTCTTGCGTAAATATCCTTACTTAATCCTTTACCAAGTGTCCATCTTGTTCCTATTGTTTTTACTTTTTCAAGTTCATCCCAGTCAGCGTCATCATCAACAGATTGTGTCCAGTAAACAGAACCTCCTGCTTGAACTCTTTCAGTTCCTCTTACCCAAGGATCAAACCAGTCCAATGAAAATGTTTTATTTCCTCTATTTGAAGCTTCCACATTAATTGAAGCCTGTTGATCTCTTCCTAAAAAGTTCTCATCTGATAATTTAAGTCCTCCAACTAAACCAACTGAAGTACCGTAAGAAATACTTCCATTAATTGTTGTTGTAGGTCTTTCTTCTATTAACAATTTTACATTTCTTTCATTAGGATCACTGTCGCTTCCGTAAATTTCTGGTTCTAGTCTAGTAAAAATACCAGTTCTATATAATTCTTTGATTGAATTTTCTATGTCGCTACTAGTTAATACCTTCCCTGGTTTTACTTCCATATATCTTTCCAAAACATAATCTTTTGTTCTTAAATTTAATCTTTTGCTATTTTGTCTTTCATCATCATTTTTTAATATATTTTTTTCAAAAGTTACATCTTTAACTATACCTTCAGTAAGACCTATATTTATATCTCCAGTTTCTCCAACAGTTATTGATTCAATTCTTGCTGTTACATATCCATTTTTATTGTATAATTTTATTATACCGTTTGATTCAGGACTTAATAAATTACCATTCAAAATTTCTCCTCTTTTTATTCCTAATGCTTCTTCCAATTGAGCATTAGTAAATAAAGTATTTCCTTGGATATTTATACTTTGAACAGCTGGATTTTCTTTTACTTCATACAATATTGAAGCAGTATTGTCGGCTTTTCTATCTATTTTTGGTTCTACAGATGAAAAATAACCTGATTCAAATATTTTTTGAGCACCGTCAATTGCCTTTTGTGGAATAAGTTTATCTCCTACTTTTACTGGAAAATCTTTTAAATAATCTTCTTTATTTAAAGTTTTAATTCCTTGAATATCTACACTTCTTACTGTAAAGTTTGTTTCCTTTTGATTTTCTTCATGCTGTAATTGTGACTGAAGAATTTCTTGCGCACTTGGATGTTCAACAACTGCAACATCAATATCTACTGCATCTCCATTAACATTTGGAACTGTATTTACATTTAAGATATATTTCTCTCTTTTTAATGCCAAGTAAATATCACTCAAATCTTTGTTTGAATAATCTTCTCCAGTTTGAACTGGAATTTTTGATTTAATCAAATCTTCTGGCAACTGTCTCAAATTAGAAACATTTATTCTCCCAACTTTTAAATCATTTCTATTTATTACTACTTGATTTTTTTCTTGTCTTTCTTTAGATTTTTTTCTTTTTTATTTTTTTTATTTTTTTTCCCTTGTTCTTGAACTTCTTCTTCAGAATCTGTCGCAGAATAAGTTGTTTCTTCGCCAGTAGAATTTATTTCCTCGCTTTGATTTTGAGATGTTGTCGCTCTTGGCGTCTCATCATCTTCATTTTCTGTTGTCGTCGTTGCTGACACTGCTGCTGCTGATAAAGAACCTGTTGCGGCATCTGCTACTAATGCTGATGATTCCGTTTTTTCTTGTTTTATTTTGTTTTTACTTTCAACAGTCTTTTCTCCTTTTTCAGCTGCTTGTGACATATTATTCATCGAAACGAATAATGTAACTACCACAATTAAAGCATAAATTTTATTTCTCATTTTTCCTCCTATTTTTTTAATGTATCCAATTTTCTTTTTTTGAATATTCTTTTAAATAAATCACCAATACTATCGGCTTTTGTTGAAAAATCAACTCCAAAATAATAATTTATCCTATTTTGCTTTCTATTCGGTGCTCTTAAATTGATTTTATTATTTTTTGGCGCTGTTTCTCCTCCAACTCTAAGATCAAGTCCAGTTGCAATGTTATAACTTAACCAAGCATTGTATCCTATTGGATTTTCTTCTTTTTCTCCCGAAGATTGGAAAGGGAATTTTATTGCTAAATTCCAATAAACCTTATCTTTATATAATTTATCCTGTAAACTTAATGTTGTAGAAGCATTATATTTACCAGTTCTATTTGATTTATCTATATTTGTTGATACAGATACTTTTGATAGTCCCAAGGCCCCTTCAATTTTATCAGTTATTGAAGAAAAAATCAACTCATTTAATGCAGTATTTAAAAGTGAACCTGCTACAATAACTCCGTCTTCTGAATTATCTTTTCCATCTTTTTTATTTTTGCTTCCATTTCCAATTACTTTATCAAAAGCTAAAAGTGAAATTATTTCTTCTTCAGTTTTTCCAGAACTTGAACTAAATTTAATACTAGGATTATTTATATTTCCTGTGGCATTTATCTCTATTCTGTCAGTTCCAATTTTTGTACTTGCTTCAAAATCAACAAATGCATTTGACATAAAGTCTGTCTCCAAAGTCGATTTTGAAATACTAATTACTGAATTATTTATTTTAAATTCATTTCCATTTAAATAAAACGAACCTTTTGAAACATTAAAATCTCCAATTAATCCAATTGCTCCATTCTCAAATGTAATTTCAGACGCTCCTTTTATTGTACCTTTTATATTTTTAACAAGGCTGACACTAGGAATGTTTAATTTTACTCTATCGCCAATTTGAATATTTAAATTAGCTGTATATTGTTTCATAATTTTGTCTAAAACTTCTTCAACTATTCCTTCCACAATGCTTTTATCTTTTTCCTGCTTTTGAAGTTCAGAAGTATTTGAAGCTGCTTTATTTTCAAAATCAGGTATCGCTCTAATTTCAGCATCACTTACAAGTAAATTTCCAAACAATCTATCTTCAGTCAGTACTAAATCTCCTGTAACCGCATAATCAATATCAGTTCCATAATGAAGCCCAAGTTTATTTAAATCCGCATTCAACTCAAATTTCCCAAATTGCAATCGCTTAGTTTTCATAAAGTCAGGCGGTATCGTTGGCACATCCAAATTTCCTGTTACATTAAATGTTCCATTGTTAAATCCACCATCTAATCTATTTACAATAAGTTTTGTGCCCTTCAAATCAATATTGGCATTGACATTGTCAACCAAAGTCAACTCATCTTTTGTCTTATAATTAAAATTATTTAACAAAATATGCCCTGAAGTTCCGTTACTACTCGAAAGAATAGCGTCAATATTTGCAATTCCACTCGCACTTGCCACATCTTTATTAGCTTCCAGAAAGTTTAAATTAAAGTTTTGTGCCAATACCGAAATGTCGTATTTTATTGGCGAATAATCAAAATATCCGCTGACTACAAGTGGATTATTTTCATAGTTCAAATTAAATAGTCCGATATTTACTGTCTTTTCATTTCCTTGAAGATCTACATCAAGGTTTGTTACTGGAAATCCAGCCAAAGTTACTTTGTCAGATTTTATTTTTAATCCAGTCAAAAACTTCTCGAAACTTCCTTTATAAAAGAAATTAAAGTCAATATTTCCGCTATATCCTTTATTTTTCAAATCTTGTACTGAATCTAGCGCAAAATTGTGATCTTCAACTTTATAGTCAATGTCAACATTTGCCAAGTCAAATTTTGTATTTGTCTCAAACAATGTTTCATCATTTTCTCCGATAAATTTTAAACTTTTTATATCAAAAATTCCATATTTAAATAACTTATCAATATTTCCGTTACTGTAGTCGATATTTGCTACAATATGTGGAATTTTATAACTTCTGTAACTCATATTTCCCAAAATTAAATGTCCATACATATTAAATTTATTTAAATGACCTTTTAAATTAATTTTAGATTTTGTTCCAAATGTCAAATCGTCGACTTTTAATAATTTTGGAATATCGTCTTCATCTAAATTAAGTTCCAGATCAGCTACTTTATTTTTCAAATTGTATGTTCCCGAAATATTATTTCCTCTCAAAGTCACATCTTTAAAGTTTACTACGCTGTTTTTTATATCTAAATCCGCTCTTGTCTGTCCAATCGAATTAAAATTAATTTTTGTAGTCGACGGAGTCAGCAAAATTCTTCCATTCAAATTATCTGGCGTTCCAAAAATATTTGCTTTTAAACTATCAACATACATGCTCAACTGTGGATCTGTTACGCCATAAACGACATAATTTTTAAGTTCTCCGTCAAGTTTTACATTTTTCGTTTTTAAATTATAACTTCCTTGTGCAAATAATTTGTCGTTTCCTAAACTTTCAATTTTTAAAATATCATTTTTCATATTCAATTTTGCAGTCAAATTTTTAAGTCTATGATATTGATACCAAACTTCATCCGCAAAAACATTCATATCAAAGTTCATTTTTGCCAAATCGTGAATTTTTCCATTTGCATGTAAATTTTCAAACTCTGCAATATACTCTCCATAAGGACTGTAAACTTCAAAATTTCCAGAAAGTTTGTCATCGACTTTCCCACTAATCTTAGCCTTTGCATTTAAAAGAAATTTTGCGTCATTTAACTTTTTGGATTTAAAGACATAATTATTCAATTTGGCGTCAATTTCTGCTCTTCCAGTTTTTAAATGATAACTTCCTTGTGCAAACAATTTATCATTTCCCAAACTTTGGATTTTCAAAATATCGTTTTTCATATTTAATTTTGCAGTTAAATTTTTAAGTCTTTGGTCTTCCCACAAAACTTCATTTGCCAGAACATTCATATCCAAATCCATTTTTGCTAAATCACGAATTTTCCCACTCGCATGTAAATTTTTATATTTTACAAAATATTCTCCATAAGGACTGTAAATTTCATAACTTCCTCCAATTTTCTCATTTGTTCCGCCAATTCTAGCTTTCACATCCATCGGAAGTTTTGCTCTATCCATCCCTTTAAAATTATATCCATAATTTTTCAAAAGTTTTGCCAAATCCATTTCACTTTCATTTCGAATGCTGTAAGAATGTTTCATATCAGCTGTCGTTGTACCTTTTATATTTACTACGATTCCGCCAGTATTTACTTTAGCTTTTATGTTGTAATTTCCTCTATTTATATTTATGTCCGCAACTACGCTCTCTATCATTTTTATTGGCAAATTTTTAATTTTTGCTTTTATATTTCCTGAACGAAGCATATTTTTTGCATCAAATTTGACAAATAACTTTCTTACTTCTGGACTTATTACATATTTTTTACCGCCATATTTAACAGTTATGTAACCTTTTCCTTTTGCGTTTACAAGAACTGTTTTAGCAGTTGGATTTACTACATAATCCGCATTTAATTTTTTTGAAACAAGTGTTCCTGAAATAATATTTTTATTTGAAATTTGTGCACTTCCAGTGAACCTTGGAATATCGTAATCTGAACCTTTATTTATCAAGACATAATTACCTTTTCCAGTTTTTTTATTTAAATCATATATAAATTTTGGAATTTTTACATCATCTTTTATGTGAAATCCGCTTATAACTTCATCAAAACGAAAAGCTGTATCATTTAATTCTAAAAAACCTTTTTGAGTGGAAAGTTTCATATTTGTACTAATATTTCTAAAGTTATAATTTTCTATTTTTATATTTTTTGATGAAAATTTTCCATCTAATTCAACTTTTGCAGGTTTTTCTTTAGAGTTATTTTTATTTTTATTTTTATCTTTTTCTATTTCATTTTTTTTCTCTTGCTCTTTCGTTTTTGCTTTTTCAACATCAACTTTTACATTTAATTCTCCAGTGACATTTCCTTCGGCTTTCACTTTAAAATCTTTCAAAATTTTGTACCTTGCAATTTGCGAATAAGGAACTTCTTTTGTCTTTATTTTTAGAGTAAGTTTTGAATTTTTCTGTCCATAATTTAACAGCAGTGAAACTGGTTTTTGTGCCAACATTGAATTTGCGTCAATTTTAATGTTTTCTTTTGTCATATTGATATTTGCATTAATTTTATCAATATCGCCGTCAAAATCAATATAACTCAATATTCCATTTTTTACAGCCAAATTTCCAGTTGGTTCCATAGTTTCTGTAACTTCATTTTTTGTCAAATTAAGTTTTCCATTTAACATTCCGCCTTTTATTGTTATCATTTCAAGCGGAAGATACTGACCAAGTTCTTTTGTAACTTTCACATTTCCAAAATCAAAATTTAAATGAAGCTCTTTTCTCTTTTCAGAACTATTTTTAATTTTATCAAATCTTGACTTTAACGACTGCTCCGAATTTAACTTTTGATTTAATTCGATTCCCAAAGTTTCAAGCGTATTGTCCGCATTCAAGTTTCCCGTTCCTTTTGCCACTAACAAAAATCCACGAGATTTTGCAGATTCCAAATTTCCATTTACACTTGACATAGATTTTCGTATTTTTTCTTTAAAACTTGTATCGGCATAATTAATCAGCGCATTGTGAACAAAAATTTTTCCAATTCGACTTGTCCTGTCAAATGTTTTTACTTTTTTTTCTTTCTTCATTATGTGAAAAATATTAAAGTCATTATCTTTTCTTCGCTCCAAATTTACAGTTGCATTGTAAATATCTATTCTGTTAAGCCTAGTCGGTGTAAGTAAATTTATTTTTGCAACTGCCTTTTTTGCATCAATTACCATATTTCCTGACAAATCTCTAACTTTCAAATTATCAATCTGAATCTTGTCAAATCCATAAAGTCTAACTTTGTCAAACTCAACATTTAATACATTTGTTTTCAAAATGTTCGTCAGCGTTGACTTAAAATGTGGTGTTGAAATATAGTACTTTAGTGCAATCAAAGCCAAAAGAAGCGGAATAAAAACCATTAAAGATTTTTTCAAATATCTCATTTCACAACTTTTACCTCCTTTTCCTTAAATTGTGCAATTTTATCTGCACTGTAAGCCATAATAAAATGACTTTTTCAAATTTGAAAAGGATAATTTTTATGTTTTTTAACTTTTTGTTTTTAATAATATTATTTTATTAAATAGTTTTTTTAATAATTTAAAATAACTTTCAATAAAATATAATTACTATAACAATTAAACTTATAAAAAATTGTATATTTTTATAAATTCGTTTAACTTTTATAAAACCATTGTTTTACCCTATTTTTCTGATATTTTCTCAACTAAAAATATCCCTTGTATTTTAACATAATTTTGAATAAAAATCCATTTTTAATTTAAAACTGAATTTATAAATCAAAATACTTTAAAATAAATGCTCCAAAATATAATATACCAATGCAAATATTATCACAAAAAATATTAATTTTTCTGCAACTCTAAAAATTAGTTTTAAAATAAAAAAAAATATAATTATTGTTATAAGCATTTTCATTTTTATTCCCCCAAAAACCTTTATTTTATTATATCAATCACATCTTTTATTGATTTCAAGTTATTTGCAAGTCTATCAAAATCTTCTCTTCCTCTTATCATTATTCCTAAATGCATAAGACAAATTTGATTTCCATTTTCTTTCAAAACATTTGTGTTGACATTCACTATTTCCATTTTATATTCGTTTAAAATTCTTATGATATCCAAAAGAAGTCCATTTCTGTCGTACGCTTTTATCGAAAAATTAAATTGATATCTTGTCGTATTTTTGCTAATTTCTTCTTCATCCCAATAAACATCAACTTCCCTATCTGGCTCAATTTCCATCAGCCTTTTAAAATTTGGACAATCTTTTCTGTGAATCGCAATTCCTCTTCCACGAGTAACATACCCGCAAATTTCATCTCCAGGAAGCGGACTGCAGCATTTTGCAAAACGGTACATCGTATTTTCTGTTCCAGAAATTTTTATTCCACCTTGACTCTTTTCCTTTCTCTTATTCCCTTTCTCCTGTTCCGCCTCCAAAACTTCTTCCAGCTTTTTCTCCTGTTTTCTCTCAAATTTTTTCAAAAATCCGTCAAGCGACAAATCTCCAGTTGCAAATTTATAAAAAAGCAATTCTTTTGAAGAAATATTAAATTTTTTCATATACAAAAATACTTTTTCTTCTTCCGCAATATCCGAAAATTTTAATCCCAATTTTTCAAATTCTTTTTCTAAAAGCTGTTCCCCTTCTTTTGATTTTTCCAAAAACTCTTTATCCTTAAACCACTTTCTAATTTTTGATTTTGAACTGTGATTATTTACCATCGCTATCCAGTCTTTTCCTGGACCTTTTGTATTTTTGGAAGTCAAAACTTCGACTTTATCTCCATTCTCTAGAGTTTGATTAAGTTGAACTATTCTGTCATTAATTTTAGCTCCAATCGTTCTATAACCGATTTGCGTGTGAATTTGAAACGCAAAATCAAGTGCAGTTGAATTTTTTGGAAGTTCAACAACATCGCCTTTCGGAGTAAAAACAAAAATTGTCTGGTTTAGCACATCTCCCGTAACTTCTTTTGCAAAACTTTTCGTCTTTTCTTTTTCATTCACTTCATTTGTACTTTTTTCAATAATTTTTTTAACAGCTGCATAATATTCTTCATTTTTAGATTTTTTATCTTTATATTTTTTATCTTTATATTTCCAGTGTGCCGCAACCCCGTCTTCAGCAATTTGGTGCATCAGTTTTGTTCTAATCTGAATTTCCACTTTTTGATTATCAGGTCCATTAACAGTTGTGTGAATCGATTGATACCCATTTATCTTAGGTGCAGCGATATAATCTTTAAATCTTCCAGGAACTGGAATAAACAAATTATGGATTATTCCAAGCGCATTGTAGCATTCGTCTTCCCGATTGACAATTATCCTGACCGCAATCAAATCATTCAAGTCAGCAAATCTCTTTTCTTTTTCAATCATTTTTCGGTAAATGCTGTAAAGATGTTTGGGTCTTCCCGTAACTTCTCCTTTTAAATTATGCTTTTCAAGTTCTTTTTCTATTTTTTCAATAACTTTTTTAGTATAATTTTCTCTCTCCTGTTTTTTTGTATTTACAAGCTCTTTAATTTCTTGATATTCTTCTGGATGTAAATATCTAAAACTTATATCTTCCAACTCTGTTTTAATCTTTGACATCCCAATTCTATGTGCAATTGTCGCAAAAATTTCAAGCGTTTCTTTAGATTTTTCAAGCTGCTTTGCTGGAGTCATGTATTTAAGTGTTCTCATATTATGAAGTCTATCAGCTAGTTTTATAATTACAACCCGAATATCTTCAGACATTGCAACGACCATTTTCCGAATATTTTCAATCTTTTTGCTATCCGTTCTCGGCAAATTTCTAAGTTTCGTCACTCCGTCAACAAGTTTTCTGACATCTGCACCAAAAATATACTCAATGTCAGGCAAGGTAATAAGCGTATCTTCCACGACATCATGAAGTATTCCAGCGACAATCGTATCCGTATCCATCTTCAAATCCACAAGAATTTCTGCCACTTCCACAGGATGTAAAATATAATTTTCTCCACTTTTTCTCTTTTGTCCAATATGCGACTCATTCGCCAAAGTAAATGCTTGAGAAATCTCTTCAGTATCAACATCCAAATTATTTTTCTTAATTCTGTCAAAAAGCTGCTCAAGCAACTCTTTTGATGTTTTATTTATCACTTTTTCCTGTTCCATATCTTCCTCCTTTTCAGGTCAAAATCAAACCTGCTTTTATTTTCTTCAATTTTACTATATATTTCAAAAAAAATCTATCTTTTTAAAAATAAAGATAGATTAAAATTTATATTAAAATATAGTTAAGTGAACTACTCTCACTTGTAGAAGAGGGAGCTTCTTGGGAAGTATCTGCTTTTGCAGATATATTTACCAAGCTCAATGGACAGTCCCTGCCCTGACTATGAATATTATACCATGTAAGAGCTGTTATTTCAAGCTATATTCTGCAATTCATCTCCCACTTATAGAAGAAGGAGACTTCTTGCTAAATATTGTTAAAAAGTATGTTTAAATCCAATAGTTCCTTTATAACCTGAACGATTTTCGTTTCCAAATGAATGTTCATATCTTGTATCTACATACAGATTACTTTTTTGTCCAACAGGAGCTTGAGCACCTATTCCTATTTCTCCCCAAGTTTTTCCATATTTTTCACTCACTTTGTCAAGTCCGATATTTGTAGCTCTATTGTTATTTTTTGTCAAGTCGTGCCACACATTTGCTACTGCATAATATGTATTTGTTCTATTTGTAACTTCTGAGTTTTTGTCGTATGAAATTCTTACTCCGGCTCTCGTTCTCAATCCATTTCTGTTATCTTGATTCACACTTCTTAAGCCATCATTAAAAGATTTTATATGCAAATGTTGATAACTCAACTGTGCTTGTGGCTCAATTGACCAACTAGTTCCATTTACACTTTTAGAAAATTTAAATGGTCTTCCAACTTCAGCTGACAGTAATAATCCATAGCCTTTCTGTTTTGCAGCATAATCATCTCTTGAATTATATTTATTTTGTAAAAATGACATCTGACCAACTAAATCATAATATGATCCATTTTGTGTATATTTGGTTTTTGTAAGTCCTAAAGAAACACTTTCAGATTTTCCTTTTCCT
Organism: Leptotrichia sp. oral taxon 218; assembly: GCF_018128225.1. Lineage (NCBI taxonomy): Bacteria > Fusobacteriati > Fusobacteriota > Fusobacteriia > Fusobacteriales > Leptotrichiaceae > Leptotrichia > Leptotrichia sp. oral taxon 218. Next base: position 1,687,358 of record NZ_CP072377.1, read on the forward strand.
GTAAATTTATCATCGGAAATATATCCATTTTCTGCTCTGTATTTATCAAAAAAATCTGTATTTGCTCTATTATATGAAATATATCCTCCTAGTAAGTGAGTATTTCCTTTTGAATCTTCATTTATTTTAAAATCATGTCCTACTTGAACTCCATAAATATCACTTTCGTATTCAAATCTTTCTTTTCCTTTTTCATTTAATCCATGTCCAAAAATTCTAGTCCAAATTTGACCTTTATCTTTTGACATATTTTCTAAATTTAAAATTTGATTTTCTCCTCTTCTTTCGTGAAGAGTTCCAACAGTTTCATATCCCATTTCTAAATTAACTTTTGGCATTAAGACATACGAAGAAACTGGCTGTGCCATTATATATATTGGTTTAGAAGAAGTATTTTGTCCTCCATTTGATCCAGTTGTTGTTCCTGTTCCAGGAATTACCCCTAAATTTGCATTTCCAAGTGGCGCTATAGTCCAGTAATATTCCCAAATTCCATTAACTTGTCTACTAGTAAGCTGTGCTTCAGCTGCTCCAGTAGTTTTTGCAGTTCCAGTAAATGTTGTTGGCGATGAATTTCCAGCTACTTTTACAACAGGAACACTATTTAATCTTGTAGAAAGTTGCTGAATAGTTCCATCTATAATATTGTAATCTGCTTCATCTTCAAAAGAAGAAGGAGAAACTCTAGTGCTTCCAGATGCATTTCCAGTGATGTAGACTAAATCCGATTCAGAATTTTCTCCATTTTCTCCTCCTGGAGCATTCCAAAGAGTATTCATTATTATGTTTCCATTATTTCCATGATAATTTCCTTCAATTGTGAAAACATCTTTGTAAGAACCATTGTAAAGATTTATTTCTCCTGCATTTGTCAATGTCCCATCATTGTTAATTCCATCAGAAGTTAATTTCATAGTATATATACCAGTCTCACCATCTGATTCTGAAGGATAAAAAGTTACATCCAAAATTCCATCATTTCCAATATTTAATGAATTAATTGTTGTTGTTGTTGAACCATTTTTATAATTTTTGCTGAATGACCACTTACCCCCATCTTCCAAATTTACATTTATAACAGACTTAACTTCTTTATGCATTAATCCTGTTATACTTGTATTCCCTTTTACATTAACTGTTAATTCTGAATATTTATTATTAATTGCATCTCCTTCAACTTCTACTACCCAATTACTATTTTGTGCTATTCCAAATTCATCATCATCATTATTTGTTGTTCCTATCAGATTGAACTCTGCTCCTTTTATATTATTTCCATTTTTTGCTTCCACTTTTATTGCTGGTTCTCCAGAACTTATTGATGCATCACCTGCTTTCATATTTTTAAATGTTACTTTCTGATTCGAACCATTAATATAGTTTCCTCCTATACCCTTTACAGAGTATAAAACAATATTATCTTCACTTGAAAACTCCGCTTTATTTGTTATACCCGTTCCAAAGAACTCAGTATTTGACCCTGAAATTGTTATTAATGGTCTTGGTGTAGGAGGTGTTGTAGCCATTGTTGAAAAAACATCTCCAGCTCCTGTAAAAGTAAGTTTTTTACCATCATCAACTTTAAAAATGTTTCTAGTACCACCAGAAATATAAACTTCTCCATCTCCAGTACCAGAATTTACAATATATTCGCCATTAGCATTTGGAGTTATTGGAACAGAAAATCCCAATGCTCCTGTCATTAAAAATGTAATTAGCAATGCCTTCGTATATTTTTCTTTTCGTTTAATCATTTTTTTAAAATAGTGTTCAAACTCTTTTAACATTTGATTCCCTTCTTTCCTGTTATTTTTAATATAGTAAAATAATTGTAACATCTATTTTTAATAAAGTCAAAAAAAAAAAACTTTATAAAAATTATAATATTCATAAAAAAATATAAGTTAAAAGTTTACAAATGTTTTCTTGCATTCATTCATTAATCAGTTGCTATTCTCACTTTTTTTTGATATAATTAATCTAATATAACTTAAAACAGGTGATGATTATGGAAGGGATGAATTTGGATAATTTTGACAACAATGATTTAGGTCAAGCTTTTAACATAGGGAAAAGATGCTTTGAAAAAGGAGATTTTGTACTGGCGGAAAAATATTTGAAAAAAGCGACAAAATCTGGGAATAGAGAAGCATTTTTGCTACTTTTTGAAATATTTTTAAAAGACGATAGAACTAACATTGCGGAAAAATATTTAAAACCTCTTGCTGATGGCGGAGATTTTGAGTTTCAAAATAAGCTGGGAGAAGTTTATAGAAAAAAAGCTAATTTTGAACTTGCAGAATATTACTTCAAATTGGCGATTGGTAATGGAAATAGAAAGGCTCATTATAATTTGGGAAAACTTTACTACGAATATCAAAAAAACGATATGGCAATAGAAAATTTAAAAATTGCGGCTGATCAAGAACAAGATCAACAAGCACAAGTTTTCCTTGCAAAAATTTACAAAGATTCTGGACAAATTGACTTGGCACAGCAATATTTCAGTGCTGCAAAAGATAATGCAAAAGCTTATTATTATTTAGGAAATTTGTATGAAGAAAAAAATGAGTTACCTTTAGCTGAAAATAACTGGAAAATTGCGGCTGATGAATATGATTATAAAAAAGCTCAAAAGAAATTGGTTGATTATTACAAAGATAATTTGACACTAAGAAAGCATTATTTGTCACTACTTGCCGATAAAAATAATTTAGATGCGTTTATAAAGTTGGGAGATATTTTTACACAAGAAAAAAATTACGGACTTGCATTTTCAAATTACAACAACTTTTTTAATGCAACTTCACATTTAAAAGACAGTCCCACAGTCAATATGGACGGAATCGACAAGGAAAAGTTGCGATTTAATTACGGTAAAAGCTGCGTGTCACTTGGAAAATTTGACATTGCACAAGAATGCTTTAAAGAAAATAAATATTTATGCGAAAACGAAAATATTATCGAAGTTGCAAAACTTTACGAAGCAGCTAACCAGTTTAAAACTGCCATCGAATATTATAAATTAGCACTTCATATTCAATAATAAATAATAATATAATAAAAAAATAAAAAAAGAGAAAGCAAAAGAAAGAAAAAAATAAAAAAATTTAAATTAAATAAATAAAATTAAATAAATAAAAAAAAAGAAAGGAAACTAAATTTATGACTTCTACAAAGACAAAAATTGCAAATTTTGAATTTGATAACTGCATTATGAATGCAGCAGGAGTTTTATGCTACGACAAAGACGAGCTGACACAAATATTAAATTCTTCAGCTGGAACTTTTGTCACAAAAACAGCAACGCTAGAGCCAAGAGATGGAAATCCTGAACCTAGATACCACGTCACAAAATTAGGAAGCATTAACTCGATGGGACTTCCAAATTTAGGATTTGACTATTATTTAAATTTCTTATTGGAATTAAAGAAAACCCATCCAGAACGAACATTTTTCTTTTCACTTGTGGGAATGTCGCAAAATGACACTCACACATTGTTAAAAAAAGTTCAAGAAAGTGATTTTGACGGAATAACAGAACTTAATTTATCATGTCCAAATGTTCCTGGAAAACCACAAATAGCCTACGACTTGGAAACAACTGAAAAATTGTTGACAGACATTTTTTCATATTTTAAAAAGCCACTTGGAATAAAATTGCCACCATATTTTGATTTAGTACATTTTGACCAAGCAGCGGCAGTTTTTAACAAATTTCCATTGGCGTTTGTAAATTGTGTAAACAGCATTGGAAATGGAATTGTAATTGAAGATGAGAGTGTGGTTATAAAACCAAAAAATGGATTTGGAGGAATTGGTGGAGAATATGTAAAACCAACTGCTCTTGCAAATGTTCACGCTTTCTACCAAAGATTAAACCCAAGTATTCAAATTATTGGAACTGGAGGAATTTTATCAGGAAGAGATGCATTTGAGCATATTCTATGTGGTGCAAGTATGGTTCAAATTGGAACAACTTTACACAAAGAAGGAGCAAGTGCATTTTCAAGAATTACAAATGAATTAAAAGAAATTATGGAAGAAAAAGGATACAAAAGTATCGAAGAATTTAAAGGAAAATTGAAATATTTATAAAAAAATATATTTGCAAAAAAACATTTTAATATTTTAAAAAAATTAATTTAAGAAGGAGTATTGTTAAAGATAAAAATGAGAATGAACAAGATAAAAAGTAGATTAGTAGTATTCTTAATTTTTATGTTGACATTCGTAACAGGATATAGTGCAAGTAATGAAATTAAAGTAGGGATGGAGTGTGGATACGCTCCATTCAACTGGTTTCAAGATACGAATAAAAATGGTGCAGTTCCAACTAATGGTGGATACTGTGGTGGTTACGATGTTGAAATAGCTAAGGTTATAGCTAAAAAATTAGGGAAAAAATTAGTAATAGTAAAAACAGAATGGGATGCTTTATTAGGTCCAGCATTGACATCTGGGAAAGTTGATTTGGTAATAGCTGGTATGTCGGCAACACCTGAAAGAAAACAAAGTCTATTATTTACCAAACCATATTATGAATCAGATTTAGTAGTAGTTGTTAAGAAAAATGGAAAATATGCCAAAGCAAAATCAATCAATGATTTTTCAGGAGCTAGAATTACAGGACAGTTAAATACATTGCATTATGATGTAATTGATCAAATGAAAGGTGTTAGTAAACAGACTGCAATGGAAAGTTTTCCAGCGATGATAGTTGCTTTAAATTCTAATAAAATTGATGGATATGTGTCAGAAAGACCAGGAGCGATGGCAGCTCAATATTCAAATCCAAATTTAACATATATATCATTTGATAAAAATACAGGATTTAAGTATGAAACTTCAGAAGTAAATGTTGCGATTGGGATGAAGTTAGGGAATACAGAATTAGAAGAAAAAGTAAACAAAATACTTGATCAGGATTTAACGCCAAAAGTTAGACAAAAAATAATGGAAAAGGCAATAAAAACACAACCTGGAAATACTTCAAGATCATTTTTTGGATGGGTAGCATTCTTTATCCAAAAAAACTGGCATCAATTTGTTAAAGGGACAATTGTTACATTATTTATTTCATTGACAGGGACTGTAGTTGGATTCTTGATTGGAATGGTAGTAGCGTTGTCAAGACAAGTGGAAGCTGAAACTGATCACAGAACTTCTAAATTTAAAAAAGCTGGATTTTATATTTTAAATAAATTTTTTGCGATATATATTGCGGTGTTTAGAGGAACGCCAATGATGGTGCAATCAATGGTAATTTATTATGGATTGTCGCAAGTATTTGGATTAAATTTATCACCGATTGTAGCTGCGTTGTTTATTGTTTCGATAAATACTGGAGCTTATATGAGTGAAATTATAAGAGGTGGAATTGATTCGATTGATAAAGGGCAATTTGAAGCTGCAAAAGCAATTGGAATGACAAATTTCCAAACAATGAAGAGTATAATTTTCCCACAAATGTTTAGAAATATTTTACCAATGATTGGAAATGAATTTATTGTAAATATTAAAGATACATCTGTGTTGAATGTAATCAGTGTTACAGAATTATTCTTTATTTCAAAATCTGTTGCGGGAACATATTCGAGATATTACGAAGTGTTTATTATAACGAGTGTGATTTACTTCTTCTTAACATTTACATTGTCACTACTTCTAAAACAACTTGAGAAAAAAATAGATGGGCCTCAAACATTTGAATTTTTAGAAGAAGTTGAAGAAGGAGAAAAATAATGTCAAGTAAACAAAAAGTAATAGAAATTAAAAATATAAGAAAAGATTTTGGGAATAGAACAGTTTTAAAAGATGTAAACTTTAATGTGCACGAAGGAGAAGTTGTGAGTATCATTGGTTCTTCTGGAAGTGGAAAATCTACGCTTTTAAGATGTATAAATTTACTAGAAACGCCTACTAGTGGACAAATTTTGATTCATGGGAAAGATGTGTTGAGTGGAGATGTTCCTTTAGTTGAATTGAGAGCAAAAGTTGGAATGGTTTTTCAGCAATTTAATTTATTCAATAATTTGAGTGTTCTAGATAACTGTGTCATTGGACAAATGAAAGTTTTGAAAAGAACTAGAGAAGAAGCTGAAAAAGTTGCAAAAGAATTTTTAGGAAAAGTTGGAATGTCAAGATTTATCAATGCAAAACCAAGCCAAATTTCAGGTGGTCAAAAGCAAAGGGTCGCAATTGCAAGAGCATTGTCAATGGAGCCAGAAGTACTGTTATTTGATGAACCAACATCAGCACTAGATCCTGAAATGGTTGGAGAAGTTTTAAAAGTAATGAAAGATTTAGCTCAAAGTGGACTTACAATGATTGTTGTTACGCATGAAATGGATTTTGCTCACGATGTTTCAAGCAGAGTAGTTTTCATGGATCAAGGAATAATTTTGGAAGACGATAAGCCAGAAATTATTTTTGAAAATCCAAAACATAATAGAACGAAAGAGTTTTTATCTAGAATGTTGAAAAAATAATAAATTATTTTATATAAATAATTTCAGAGTGGTTATAGCCACTCTGTTTTTTATTTGAAAGTGTCCATAATTTTGTGTAAATTAATAGATGAATTCAGTAAATTCAATACTTTGCTATTCTGTTTATACAAAAATTTTTACACACTCTATTATTCAATTTCAATTTTTTTAAATTCCATTCTCACATCAACTCCATCTTTTCTATTTTCCAAGTAAATTTCTCCATCATTTAATAAAATAATATCTCGTATAATAGAAAGTCCAAGTCCTGCTCCTTTTTTAGCATTTTTACCTTGAAAATTTCTACTAAATATTTTTTTCTTTTCTTCTTTAGGAATTCCTTCTCCATAATTTCTTACAATAATTTCAACTACTTCACTTTCTTTCGCAATTAATTCAATATTTCCAATAGAATATTTTATGCTATTGTCAATCAATCCACGCAAAACTTCTGAAATCAAGTTTTTATCGACAAAGATGTTCGCATTGTCATCAGATTTTACTAAAATTTCCCTTTTGATATTCAAAAGTTCATAATCTTTTTTTATTTTTTCAAAAAGTTGTTTTACATCAATAACTTCTTTTTTAATAGTAATTTTTTCAAGATTGGAACTTAAAAACAGTGTATTTATAATTCTTTCAAGATTTTTTACTTCAATATCCATATTTTCAATGGCTTCTTCTAATAATTTTTCATCATCTTTCCCCCATTTTAAAACATCCAAATAACCTTTCATTATGGCAAGTGGCGTTTTTAATTCATGTGACACATCAGAAGAAAATGTCTTCTGACTTTTTATAATTTCCTCTTTTTTCTTAAAAGTTTCGTTTAATACATCAATTAATTCTCCAATTTCATCATCTCTTGTTTTTGTCAATTGTGCATCAATATTGTGTTCATTCATTTCCTTACTTTGGGAAATTATGTTTGTCAAAGGATTTAACACATTTTCAGCAACAATTTTTGAAATTACAATAATCGAAATTGTAATTAAAACAAACATTAAAAGCATAACATACAAAATTTCATGTGCTTCAATAAATTTAAAATTTCTTATTGCATAATATTTTGTATTATTCACAGTGTAAATTCTTTTGTAGACAAATCTGTCCCATTTTGTTTCAAGTTTATTCTCTTTAATTTTCTTAAAATCCGAATGATTTTCATCATCTGTCAAATAAATAAAATTCCCATTTTTTTCAACCGCAAGAGAAATATATTGTTTATCAGCATAATCGTAATTTTTGTAAGTCTCTTTCAATTTATCAGTCGGAACATTATTTAATTTTTCGATGGCAGATAAGACAAGTTTATCCATTTCTTTAGTTTCGGCTTCAACAGCTTTATGAATTAAAAATATAGTCATTCCCAAGATAATTATAAACGAGATAAAAACTAGACTCACTGTATTTGCAAAAATTATTTTATCTTTTATTTTTTTTAATTTTATTTTTTTCATATTTTTAAAATATACCCAATTCCTCTCACAGTCTTAATTTTTTCTTTTCCTAATTTTTGCCTAATTTTTTTAATCGTACTGTCAATTAGATTATCACTAGCTTCCCAGCCCCATATTTTTTCAACGATTTTATCTCGTGAAACAATTTCCTCTTTATTCTCAGTCAAAAGTTTAACCAGTTCAAATTCTGTTTTTGTCAATAAAACAGGTGTTTCTTCCAAATAAACAGAATAATTTTCCGTATTTAACTTTAAAGTTTTATAAACAATTTCAGAAATTTTCTCTTTTCTAATATTTATGTCAATTCTTGCATCAAGCTCAAGAAAATCAAAAGGTTTCGTAACATAATCACTCGCTCCAGATTTCAGTAAATCAACTTTTTCTTCAATGTTATTTTTCGCAGAAACAACGATTATTGGAACTTCTGATATTTTTCTAACATTTTTGCAAACATCATTTCCTTCCATCAAAGGCAGTCCCAAATCCAAAAGCATCAAATCATAAAAATCCCTCTTTTTATCAATTTCATTCAAAGCATCAATTCCATTTTCAATTACCGTAATTTCATGATTTTTCCGCTCCAGCTGTAATTTCAAAATTCTCGATATTTTTTTATCATCTTCAACAACTAATATCTTCCCCATTTTTCTTTTATTTTTCCTCTCCAAAATTTATTCAGTTTAAATTCATTTTAAAATTTATTTTTTATGTTAATATTACTTATCTTAAAAATATTATATCTTAATTTTAGAAAAATAAAAAGATATAAACCAAATAACTAATAATTTTTTCGTTTAAAATAGTAATTTAAAAATAAAAATGGAGCTTTTTATAAATCTCTTTTTATTTTTTTTAATTAAAAAAAAATAATAAATCCAAATATATTTGTATAAATAATTTCAGAGTGGTCATAGCCACTCTGTTTTCCTTGAAAAAAAGGTTTTTAAAAATATATAAAAATAAAAATTGCAAAAAATTTTTAAATTTTATATCCTAATTCTGTTACCATATTCTTATCTTTTTCTATTGTTGTTCCTGTAGTTGTTAAGAAATTTCCTGTAAGTGCAGAATTAATTCCACATTTTAAACCAGTTTTTACATAATTTCCTAATTTAATTCTTCCTCCAGCATATCTTAAATGAGTTTTAGGCATAATAAAACGATAAATAGATATAGTCTTTAAAATTTCTAATGGCTCTACTGCTTTATTATTCTCAAATGGAGTTCCAGGGATTGGAGTTAAAATATTTATCGGAACAGAATTGACTTTTAATTCTTTTAAATCAAATGCCATATCAATTCTATCTTCAATAGTTTCTCCTAAACCAAATATTCCTCCACTGCAAACATTTAACCCAATTGCTTTTGCATTTTTTATAGTATTAACTCTATCATCATAGGTGTGAGATGTACAGACATTAGGATAAAATCTTCTCGATGTTTCTAAATTATGATGATACATTGAAATACCTGCATTAGCCAATTTTTGTAACGCTTCTTTTGTACAGATGCCATGAGAAGCGCAAAGACTTAATTTATCAGTGTGTTCTCGTATAGATTCATAAATTTCAGCCAAGTCATTTAATTCTTTTTCATTTCCATTAAATCCTCTGCCGCTTGTCACAAGTGAAAATCTATGAGCACCTTCGTTTTCATTTCTTTCAGCTTCACGAAGTGCTGTTTCTTTTGAAATAAGACCGTATACATCTACTGCTGTTTTAAAATGAATTGATTGTGCACAGTATTTGCAATTTTCAGAGCATTTCCCAGATTTTGCGTTAATAATGGTGCATAAATCAAAATTTTCTCCACAAAATTTTTCTCTAATTTGATTCGCTGCTTCAAAAAGTATATTTAAAGTTTCCATATCATTATTAGGAATTTTTGATAAAAAGATTGCTTCTTTACGACTTATTTCATATTTTTCATTTATAATTTTATTTTTTAAATTTGATATAAATTTAACTAGTTCAATTTGATTATTATTTTTTGACATTTCGTTTTTTCCTTTCTTTTTTGTACTAAAAAAATTGTATTATTTGAAGACACAATAATATAAATAAAAAATCTCCTAAAATTTTTATAAAGGAGATTTTTCGTTCAACAAATAAAATAACTTAATTTTTATTTTTTTTTATAAATTTCCATAATCTTGGAAATAAAAGAGTTGCTACAATTGCTTTTAACATATCTCCAGGAATAAAAGGAAGTACACCAGCCATAAATACATTCTTAATAGGCACAAATAATATCAATACTAATGCACCTAATGCCAAAATAACGGCACTGGCAAGTAACAATGAAAGAAATGTCTTCACATAAGATTTTGCAATACCTTTATCAGATAAAAATCCTAAAATTACTGTAGCTGCAATATATCCTAAAATGTATCCTCCTGTTGGTGAAAACAATGAACCTGCTTTAAATCCAGCAAAAATTGGAGCTCCCAAACTACCTGCTGCAACATATGAAAGCACAGTTGCTGTTCCCAATTTTCTACCATATAATAACGCCATTAATATTACTCCAAACGATCCTAGCGAAATAGGTACGGGAGTAAAATAAAGCGGTATTATAAGTTGTGACATTATTGATAAAAATACAACTCCACTCAATACTAAAAAAGTACTCTTTAAAAATTCTTTTTCTGTTGTTTTAATTTTTATACTATTACTTAAAAAATTTTGTTTCATAAAAATACCTCCACTATTTTTAATTTTATATTATTATAACACATGTTATTTATGGCATTATAACACCTGTTATATAAAAAGTCAATAAATTTTTTTAACGAACACTTTAATATTACTAAATAATATATTAATAACCCAAGTGCACCAAAAATTAAAAATTTTTTATTCAGTTTAAATTCATTTAAAAATTTATTTTTTATGTTAATATTAATTATCTTAAAAATATTATATTTTAATTTTAGAAAAATAAAAAAACATAAATCAAATAACTAATAATTTTTTCATTTAAATAGAGAAGGAGAAGTGATACAATTGAAACTAACAAATTATATTTTTTCTGTAGATAAATTCTTTTTTAAACATTTATCATACAATTCAGATTTTAGCATTTTTAAACATTCAGAAAGTATTGAAAGATTTTTTCGTTTTATTACTAAATTTGGAGAAGGATATTTTGAATTGTTACTTACAATTGTATTGCTCTCATTCCTTTTAATCAATAAACAGAAATACAATTTTTTTAAAAAATATATTTTAGCAATAATTTTTACTTTGCTTTCCACTCAAGTTACGGTAAATGTAATGAAAGTATTGTTCGCAAGAGCAAGACCGTCGATAACTGTAAATCCTGATAAATTTTATGGAATCATGACTTTGATTAAAAATAGTTCATTTTGGAAAGGAAGTTATGTATCTTTTCCATCAGGACATACAATTACTATTTGGGGAACAATTTGGATTTTATCTTTTATTATAAAAAGTAAAGCAATAAAAATACCGTTATTCATCTTAGGAATTTTAGTAGGAGTGAGCCGTATTTATTTGGTGCATCATTGGAGCAGTGATGTTGTTGCAAGTGTTATTCTTTCATATTTTATCGCGAAATTTGTACATAAGAAAATATTTGGAAATAAAGATAAAAAAGCAAGACCAATTTTTGTTCCATATTACAGAAAACTAACTATTGGAATTTTTAAAAGAAAAATTGCCTAATTTATAATACTTTTAACTAATTTTTTCAAATTATAAAGAATTGTTTAGAAAATAAATTTTTTAAACGGTTCTTTTTTATTTTTGTATAAACAAACAAAAGAAAATAACTTAAAAAAGTTGAAACAAAGAAAAATGAGATATAATATTTTGATTTAAAAAATAGAATGGAGATAAAAATGAAAAATATAAAAAAAATAATATTATTTTTAGGAGCAATAGCACTTGTTGTGTGGGGAATTTACGCCAGACAGCAATCTAAAATTGCAGAAGTGACCACAAATAATCCTTCTGGAAATATAAATTTTTTAGGAAATAGCACAACTATTGAAAATAAATCACCTGAAAGAGCAACTTCTTCTAAAGGAAAAGATGAAAATAAAAATTTCATAAAAAAAGAAAATAAAAGAGCCGAAAGAGCTTCATCTTCTTCTAAAGTACAAAAAGAAATCAATCAAAATAATCAAAAGATTGAACAAAAAACAAAGGAAAGAGCGACTTCTTCCAAAAATGAAAATCAAAATAAAAATCCAGAAAATAAAAATAATTTAGAAATTCAAAAAGAAAATAAAGATTCTGGAAAAACAGCTAACGAAGAGAAAAAAACTAATCCAAGTGAAGTAAAAAGTTCTGAAGGAGCAACTTCTAACAAAAATTAATAAAATTTATAAAAAAATTATTAAATTATTTAAGAGAAAGAATAGACAAAAATGGAAAAAGAATATAAAGTACAAACTAGATTTTTATTTCACACAAATATTAAGATAAAAATTCCTGATAGCTTTGAAAATAAAGTTTTTGATGAACTATTTGAAATTTTGGAAGATGTGAATAAAAATTATAATTCGTATTCAAAAAATTCTTACATTGATAAAATTAATAAAAATAACGGAAAATTTGTGCAAGTGAATGAAGAAACTGTGAATTTATTGGAAAAAGTAGTACATTTTTCTGAAATTATGAATGGAGAATATGACATAACTATAATGCCACTTATAAAACTATGGGGATTTTATAAAGAAAATTCTGATAAAATTCCAGAAAATCTTGAAATTAAAAAAATAAAAAAATTGGTGGATTATAAAAAAATTATTATCGATAAAAAAAATTTAAAAGTAAAAATTGATAAAAATCAAGAAATTATAACAGGTTCTTTTATAAAAGCATATGCGATTGATAAAGCTATTCAAAAAATGAAAGAACTTAAAATTGACGACGCCATAATTAATGCTGGTGGAAGCAGTATTGCGGCTATTAACGGATGGGGAATTATTGTAGAAAATCCTGAACCTGAGAAAAAATTGTTAAAAAATGATGATGGAAAAATTTTGAAAATTACAAAAGAAAAGTATGAAGGAAATGACGAATATAATGATTTATTTGAGATAGAAATAAAAGACTTAACATATTCTACTTCAAATCAGGTAAATACATTTTTGGAAATTGATGGTGAAAAATATGGTCACATAATCAGTCCCAAAACAGGATTTCCTGCAAAAAACAAACAGATTGGAATCATTACTGAAAATGCTTTTTTTGGAGATATGATTTCAACTAGACTTTATAATCAAACTCCTAAAAATTTTCATGAAATAATAAAAAAACTTTCAAAAGAAATAAAAATTGAAGGATATTTGATTGATGAAAATGGGGAAATACATTATACTGACGGATTTTTAGAATATGTTAAATAAAAAATTTAAAAATTTTAAATTTAAATTATAAAAAAGAAAAAAATGGAGAGAAAATGAGTAAAGATATAATGAAAATTGAGTCAATGAAACATATGACAAAAGTTTTGGAAATAGAAAAATTGCAAGATCCAAAAATTTTTCATATTTATTTGGCACAGCATATCGGACAAATTTCAAAAGAAACAGTAAAAGTTGGAGATTTTGTAAAAAGATATGAAAAAATTGGGGAAATGCAAGGAAACATTTCTTCACCTGTCCACTCGCCTGTATCTGGTCAAGTTATTGACATAAAAGAAATGATTTTGCCAAATAAAAAAATGACTAGAACTGTTGTTATAAAAAATGATTTTAAAGACGAAGAAATTGAAACTGAAAAAAGAGAAATTTCAGAGTTAGAAAACTATAAAAAAGAAGAAATTCTTGAAATTATCAAAAATAGCGGAATTGTTGGAGAAGGTGGAGCACAGTTTCCCACTTATGTCAAATATGACATAAAAAATAAAAAAGTTAAAACTTTTATTATAAACGGTGCAGAATGCGAACCTTACTTGACTTCAGATTATTCCGTTATGAAAAATTTTGCAAATGACTTAATAAAAGGAATTAAAATTGTAAAATATCTAATTAATCCTAAAAATATTGTGATTGGAATTGAAGACGAAAATTTTGAATTGAAACAAATTTTGAAAAAAGCAATTTTGGAAGAAAAGATGAAAATTAAAATAAAAATACTTCCAACTTCGTATCCACAAGGAAGTGAATTACAGCTTATTGCAAAAATTACTGGAAAAAAAATAAAAAAAGGAGAACTTCCGATAAATAAAGGAGTTGTTGTAAGTAATGTAAGTACAATAAAATCAACTTATGATGCCTTTACTAATGGAATCCCGCTAGTTGAAAGAATTGTGACCATTTCTGGAGAAAATTTATCTAAAATTGGGAATTACATAATTAAAATTGGAACTCCACTTGAACATATAATTAAAACATTGAAACCAAATGAAAATTCAAAAATTATTTTTGGCGGACCTATGATGGGTCAAGAAATATTTGAGAATTCAACTGCAACTATAAAAGGAACTTCTGGAATTTTATTTTTAAAAAATGAAGGAGAAATTGAGAGAAACAACTGCATTTCATGTGGATATTGCGTGGAAGTCTGTCCAATGAATTTAATGCCTTTGGAATTTGCTGAATTTTATGAAAAAAACGAATATAAAATGATGGCAAAAGCTAATATAATGAGCTGTATCGAATGCGGTGCCTGTGAATATGCTTGTCCATCGAGAGTTCCTTTAATTGAAAGCATAAAAAATGGAAAAGAAACTTTGATAAGAATGGAGGGAAATAAATAATGGATTTTAAAAATAGTTACACGCCTTATATAAGAGTAAAAGATGATGTAAAAATAGTAATGCTTGATGTTATACTTGCTCTTTTGCCAGGAATGTTAATCGCACTTTTAGTTTATGGACTTACAGCATTTATACTCATAGCAACTTGTGTAATATCCGCAGTTTTGACAGAAATAATTTTTTCCAAAATATTTTTTAACGAAATAACTAGCATAAAAAATTTGTCGGCTGTAATTACAGGAATTTTACTGGCATTTACACTAGCGCCTTACACTCCGTTTTATGTAGCTGCATTTGGTGGCGCAATGGCTGTTATTTTTGGAAAACTAATTTTCGGCGGAATTGGAAAAAATAGATTAAATCCCGCTATTGTTGGAAGAGAATTTATGACAGTTTTTTTCCCACTTACAATGTCATCACCTGCGATATGGTTTGGAAATTCCTTAAATATTTCAGAATTAAAAATATTCTCTTTTATAAATAACAACGATTTTACAAATTATTTGGATAAAATCCTGCTAAATCCAACAGGTGCGTTAGGAGAAGTTTCAGTTTTGGCACTTATTGCTGGAGGAATTTATTTGCTTTTAAAAAATAGAATTTCTTGGCATATTCCAACGGCTTTATTTTCCACAGTTTTTATAGTTTCACTTTTTGTAAAAGAAGCTGAGATTTCAATAGGAGGACTTATGCTCGCAGGAATTTTTATGGCTACAGACATGCCGACAAGTCCAACATATTCATGGGGAAAATTTTACTACGGAGTTATGATAGGACTTACAATGGCTATTTTCTGGAAACTTGGGATTCAGTTTGAAGCATTGTCATATTCAATAATTATTTTAAACATTTTTTCAAAAAAGATCAATAAAGTTTTCAGACCAGTTGTTTTTGGTTATAAATTAAATTTAATAAAAAAAATATTTGGAATTTTAAGAATTTCGTTATTAATATTTGTTTTCGATGTAATCTGGACATTTTTACACAGATTTGAATTAATTCCTTATGCTGTATTTATCTATATTATTGTAACAACTATAAAACTTATTAGTTCAAAAAAAATAATCTAAATAAAATAAAATAAAAAAAGTGCAATTTTTTTTGTATAAATAACTAGAGAATCCTTATATTACTAGATTTGTATATGCATTTACATAAAATTATGGATCTTCTCAAAATAAAAAATAAAAAGGACTGATTTATATTTCAATCCTTTTTTATTTTATTTTTTACTTTTTTTCGTTTCTTTTTCATTGTTTTATTTTATTTCGTTTTATTTTTTTAATTTAAATTTTCATAATTAATCAAATTTTATCTATTGATTATTTCTGTTACGAAGACCTTCTTGAGTTTCTTTTAAGTTTACTTCTGGCGAATTATCTTCAACTTTTTTCTTTTTAATTGCTTCATCTATTCCAGCTCTGTTGACATTTTTGTCTTTTTTGTCTTTTTTGTCTTTACCTTTTTTCTCAATTTTTTGAAAAATGTCATCTGTACCTTGTCTGTCAGTTGTTTCTTTGTTATCTTTTTTAACTATATTTGAAATTCTTTTTCCCAATCTTTTTAATCTTCTTGAAGATGAAAAACTTAATGCTGATCCCATAACTAAGAATACCAATATATATTTTTTTAATTTCATTTTTATTTCTCCTTTTCTTTTTTTATTTTTTTCTTTTTATTTTTCTTTTTTTCTCTCTTTCTTAAGTTAAGTAAGTATACTCCTAATTTCTTTTTTTTAATTTATAAAAAACTTTTTTTTGTATTAGTAAATTAGCTGAGAATATACTTCGTATCCATCTAAAAGTTCTCTTCCTTTTAAATCGGCAAGTTCAATCATAAATGCTAATTCCACAACTTTAGCTCCCAATTTTTCCACTAATTGAACCATCGCTTTAGCAGTTCCACCAGTTGCCAATAAATCGTCGACTATTAATATTCTATCATTTTTAGAAAAAGCATCTTTATGAATTTCTATGCTATTTTTCCCATATTCCAAGCTATACTCGACGCTTTCAACTTCAGCGGGTAATTTTCCTGGCTTTCTTGCTGGAACAAATCCTGCTCCAATATTATAAGCAATTGCAGCACCAAAAATAAATCCTCTGGCATCAGCTCCTACGACATAGTCAATTCCTTTATCTTTATATCTCTCTGTCAAATCTTTTATAATAATTTGTAATCCCTCTTTATTTTTAAGAGCCGTTGTAATATCTCTAAAAATTACACCTTTTTCAGGAAAATCCTCTATACTTCTCACTAAATTTGCAACAAATTCTTTTTCTTTTTTATTCATATTTTTTTGTCCTCTTTTTCTTTTTTATTTTTATCATTTTTTTAGTCATTCCATAAATTTCCTAAATAATCTTCAACTTTTTCCCCATTCATAATTTTAATAAGATTATCTTTAATATTCGGATAAATCGTCAATTTTTTTATTTCATCTTTTCCAAAAAATTTTAAATCTGCAAGTACAGCTTCATGTCCCAATTTCATAACTTTGTCATCTCTATTTTCTCTGTGAACGCTATAAAATAAATTTAGTACATGTCGACTTTTATCTGGCGAAATTGTTTCAGAAAAGAATAGAAATTTATCGACTTTTATGTCAAGATTTGTCTCTTCTTTATATTCACGAATTACAGCCTCTTTTGTACTTTCTCCCCAGTCATTTCCGCCACCAGGAATTAGCCAATATTTTTTATCATTTTTTTTGTGCTGAATTAATAAGATTTTATCATCTTCAATAAGTATTCCTGCCACTCTTATGCGAGGTCTTAACTCTTCCATTTTTTTACTTCTCCTATTCTTCTTCTTTTTTTTCTAAAATAACTATTCTGACTCTTTCCACTCTTTTATTGTCAGTGTCCAACACCTTCATAACAAAGTTATCTTCTTTAATTTGGTCAAAGACATCTGCAACTTTTCCTAACTTATCTTGAATATAACCTGATATTGTGTCATATTCCTCAGATAACGGAATATCTAAATCAAGTTTTTCGTTTATTTCTTCAATAAGCGTGTCACCTTTTACATCGAATATTCTTTCTCGAATTTTTTGAATACTTTCTTCCTCTTTATCAAATTCATCCCTAATTTCTCCAACAATTTCTTCAAGCAAATCTTCAATTGTTACAATTCCCTGTGTTCCACCATATTCATCAATCACAATTGCCATATGAAGCTGTTTTGTCTTAAATTCTTCCAAAAGTTCCACAAGAGATTTTGTAATTGGCACATAATATGCTTCTTTCATAAATTCTTTCATCGAAAGGTTGCCACTGCTTTTGTCATTTGCATAACGAAGTAAATCTTTTATATGAACCGTTCCCACGATATTGTCGATTGTCCCAGTATAAATCGGCATTCTAGTAAATTCTTGTTCCAAAATTTCTTCCCAGACATCTTCTAGCTTACTTTCAGAATCTAACGCAAAAACATCTCTTCTTGGTGTCAAGATCTCTTTCACAGTCATATCGGCAAATTCTATTATACTTGAGATCATTTCTTCTTCGCCTTCTTCAATAGCTCCACTTTGAGTTCCCGCTTTTACAAATGTTAAAATTTCTTCTTCTGTTATTTCAAACATCTGATCTTTCACTTCTATTTTAAACATTTTCATAATAAATCGTGAAATGTGTATAAAAAGCGAAATAATTGGTTTTATCGCAATTCTTAATGTATTTAACGGAATTATCGCAGTTTTTGAAATTTCATAAACTTTTACTCTTGCGATAAGCCTTGGAATCATTTCAGCAAATATTAAAATTATTATTGAGAAAATGAAAAATGCTAAATAAAAATATAATTTTTTCTCAACAAATTGTTTTATTAAATTTACTTCTAAAAAAATTAGAAAAGAACACAAAATTGTTTTTACAAACAAAAGCGTTGTCAAAAGCTCATTTGGATTTTTCAACCACAATTTTAAAAGTTTTCCCTCTTTTACATCTTTTTCATTATCACCGTTAATCAAATGAATTTGCCTAAGTGATAAAAGCGCTGATTCAGCTGTCGATAAAAATGCTGTAAAAAACAGCACAACTATAAATAACACAATATCCATTGATATTATTTTCTCTCCCAATTTTTATCCCTTCTTTTTTAATAATTCTATTCAAAAAATATATTTAATTTTAAAAAATAATTTTTTTAAATAATTTTTTATAAAACAAAAATTTTATTTTTTAAATTTATTCTATTATAATCAAAGTTTGACCTTTTTTAATTGCATCTCCATCTTTTGCCAATATTTTTTTTACTGTTCCTGAAACTGTTGATTTTACTTCATTCATAAGTTTCATGGCTTCTACAATACAAAGTGTCTGACCTTTTTCAACTTTTGCTCCCTCTTTTACAAATGGCGGTGTATTTGGCGATGGCGCTGAATAAAAAGTTCCAACCATTGGCGAAGTAATTTTATTTCCTGTGATTTCTTCATTTTCTTCACTTGATTTTTCTTCTTGCACTTCCACAGATTGTTCTTGTATTGGCGCTGCATTTGAAACTACATTTTGTGGAACTGCTCCCGCACTAACTACAACTTTTTTTTCTTTTCTCTTCTTGCTTAACATAACTTCAAAATTATTTTCTTCATATTTTACTGTTTCAATTTTATTTTCATTCATGCTTTGTGCTAATTCTTTAATAAATTTAATCTTTTCTTTCATTTAATTTCTCACTTTCCTTTTTTTCATAATTTTTTACCCCTATATTATACATTGATTTTAAATAAATAACAATAAAAATATTATTCAATTTTCATTTTTATTAAAAAAGACCAGTTTTTTATGCTGATCTTTTTTACATCAATTATAAAATTTCATAAGCCACACCGTAATCCTTTGCCGCTATTTGCCTTGCCTCTTGAATAGATTTTGCCGCTATTTTAATTACTAATATTTTCCCAGTTTGTCTATCTTTTATTCTAATTGCATATGTTACCATAATTGATACACTTCCTTTTTTACTTTTTCTTCATTCTTTATTTTTCTATTTCTTTGTTTTTTTATTTCTTTATTTCTTTATTTCTTTATTTTTCTATTTCTTTATTTCTTTATTTCTTTATTTTTCTTTTTACTTTTTATTTATTTTTTTTATTTCTTTATTTTTACTTGATTTTTCAACTTTTTTATAATTTATTTTTATAACTTTTAAATGTATTTTTTATAAGACTTGCAATTGTCATAGGTCCAACTCCGCCAGGAACTGGTGTTATAAAACTAGCTTTTTCAAAAATTTCGTCAAAATCCACATCTCCACAAAGTTTTCCATCCACACGATTTATTCCCACATCAATTACAACCGCATTTTCTTTTATATCTCTACCTTTTATCAATTTAGGAACTCCAACGGCTGCGACAACTATATCAGCTTTTTGTAATTTCTCGCTCAAATTTTTAGTTTTTGAATTACAAACTTGCACAGTCGCTCCACTTTGAATTAAAAGCAGTGCAAGCGGTTTTCCAACTATATTACTTCTTCCAACAATTACAGCATCTTTTCCCAAAAGTTCAATTTTATACTCTTCAAGCATTTGCATAATTCCATACGGAGTGCATGGCAAAAAACCTGTCTTGTCACCTATCATCATTTTTCCAATGTTTTCAGTGTGAAATCCGTCAACATCTTTTGAACTTGCAATTTCATTTATAACTTTTAATTCATTAATATGCTTTGGAAGTGGCAATTGCACCAAAATTCCGTCAATTTTTTTATCTTCATTTAATTTTCTTATTTCGCAAAGCAACTCTTCTTGCGTAATGTTCTCTGGCAATTTTATATTTTCAGAATAAAATCCAACTTTTTCACAAGCTCTTATTTTATTTCTCACATACACTTGCGAAGCCGCATTTTCTCCGACTATAATCACTGCAAGTCCCGCACTTCTCCCAATTTTTTCTTTAATTTTATCGTGCTCTTCTTTTATATTTTCAAAAATTTTTTGTGAAAGCACTTTTCCATCAATAAGTTTTCCCATAAAACCTCCATTTTATTTTTCTTCTTTATTCAATCTCCAAAAATTTAACTCTTGCAATTTTGCCGAAATGTCAATATTGACAACTGTTATATCCGAACCTAGCTCAAGTTTGTAAGTCGTCATATTCAAAATGGCTTTTATTCCATTTTTTACAAGCTGTTCTGCAGCGAATTGCGCCTGTTCCTTTACAACAGCAAGAATTGCCGTATCAACTTCTCCACAAAAATTTTCTCTAAATTCCTTTACATAATTGACATCACGAATTTCAAGATTTTCAGAAACAACTTTTCCTATTTTATCTTTATCTTTGTCAAAAATTCCAACAATCTGAAACCCTTTTCCCAAAACATTGCTGTTTGATGAAATCATTTCTCCCATTTTCCCGTGTCCAACAATTATAACATTATTCACTCTATTTATTCCTAAAATATCTTCAATAATTTCAATTAACTTAGAAATATCATAACCTTTTCCACGCACACCAAAATCTCCAAAAGTGGATAAATCTTTTCTGACTTGTGCCGATGTAGTGTTCATTATTTTGGCAAGTTCAATTGAATTAATTTCATTTTCATATTTTTGAATATCTTTTAAAATTGATAAATATTCTGTCAATCTCTGAATCACTTTTTCTGAAATTTCCAATTTTTTAAATTTCATTTCAACACTCCTTTTCAAAAATATATAAATTTTTATAATTTATTTTTACTAAAATTTATTTTAAACATTCACCAATAGCCATTTTTCTTCCGTTAATTACATCTACTCCTCTTTGAAGTTTTTTCCCTTGAAATTTCACTTCAAGTAAAACTAAAGCTCCATTTTTAACTTTTACAACAGGTCCTTTTTTGTTTATAATATCGACAATTTGACCATTTTGTCCTTCATATTCTTTATCTAATTTTTCAGTTTTATAAATTTTTATATTTTCATCTTTTTCATTAAAAGTATGTGCTGCTGGAAATGGATTTAACCCTCGAACTTGATTAAAAATCACTTCTTTTGTATTATTCCAATCAATTTTAGCCTGTTCTTTCGTAATTGGTTTTACAAATGTTGCAAGACTCTCATCTTGTTTTGTAGCTTCGACCTTTCCAGTTTCAATCAATTTCAGTGCTTTTTCAAGTCCTATTGCTCCCAAATCCTTCAACTTGTCGTGCAAAGTTCCAAGCGTGTCATTCTCCAAAATATCACAGCTTTCTTGCAATATCACATCGCCTGAATCCAATCCTTCCTCAATGTACATTATGCTCACGCCACTTTTCGTGTCACCGTTTAAAATTGCTGAGTGAATCGGAGAAGCACCTCTGTATTTTGGTAAAAGCGAAGAGTGAACATTAATTATTCCATATTTTGGTATATCTATAATTTCTTTTGGTAAAATCTTTCCATAAGCCACAACTACGATTAAATCTGGATTTATCTCTTTTATTTTTTCAATTATTTTTTCATCTTTTATTTTTTTTGGCTGAATAACTTCAATTTCGTTATCAATTCCAAACTGTTTTACTGGCGAAAAAATTATTTTGTTTCCTCTGGCATTAACTTTATCTTCTTTCGTAAAAATTGCCTTCAAATCCGTATTTTTTGCCACAACTTCCAAACTTGGAATTGCAAATTCTGGCGTTCCCATAAATATTGTTTTCAAAAAATTTCACTCCTTCTTTTAATCCAAATCTTCCCTATAAATTCTACCTTTGCTAAAATCTTTTTTCAAAACTTCTATTTTTTTGCAACAAGCCTTTTATTCATAACAGAAAGCCGCTCTGTAAACAAAATTCCGTCCAAATGATCCAGTTCATGCTGAAATGCTCTAGCCCACATTTCATCAAGCTCTTCTTGAACTTCAGTTCCATTTTCATCAAAATATTTAACTTTAATTTTCTTAGGTCTTACAACCTTTTTATAAATTCCAGGAATACTCAAGCATCCTTCTTCAAAATCCACCTTTTCTTCACTAAATTCTAATATTTCTGGATTAACGACCTTTTTCACAACTCCTTCGTACTCGAGCACAAAAAATCTTTCAGGAATATCAACTTGATTTGCAGCAAGTCCCACTCCATTAGCTTTTCTCATCAAATTAACCATTTCATTCAATGTCTCTCTCAGTTCATCATCAAATTTTTCCACTTTCTCGGCAACTTTCTTTAAAGTTGGATGTCCAAATAATACTATTTTTAATTCTTTCATTATATTTAATTTTTTCTCCTTAATTTTATTTTCTTGTTTTTTTATTTTTCTTTTTTATTATTATTTTACCATATATTTTAAAAATTTCACAATTTTTTATTTTATAAAAACTCTTTAAAAAGTTCAAAATTTAATTATTTTTTTTATTTTTTATTTTCTACAATCACTTTTAGTGAATGCCAACTAAGCGTAGCACATTTTACCCGAGCTGGCATTTTAGCCACATATTCCAAAAGCACTGCATCTCCTAATTTTTTCATTTCTTCCTTTGTCAATTTTTCTTTATTTTCATCTATGCTCATCATTTTGAAAAAAATGTCAACTTTTTCTTTTGCTTCTTCCAAAGTTTTTCCTTTTATCAAATCAATTAACATTGCCATTGAAGCAGTCGAAATAGCACACCCAGAGCCGATAAATGCCGCATCCACAATGATATTATTTTCCACTTTTAATTCCAATGTCAAGTCATCTCCACAATTTGGATTGTGACCTCTTTCCACATAAGTTGGATTGTCCATTTCATGATTTAATTCTTTTCTACGGCTATATTCCAATATTGTCTGCTGATAAATTCTCTCCAAATCCATTTTTTTATCTCCTTTTTTATTATTTTTTATTTCCAAAAATTTGTAATTTTTAATTTTTAATTTTCGATTTTTTACAATTTAAAAACTTCCTTTACTTTCAAAAGTCCTTCAATTAATTTTTGAATATCACTTTCATCATTGTAAATGCTAAAACTAGCACGGCAGCAAGACGCAACTCCAATATATTTCATAAGTGGCTGTGCGCAGTGATGACCTGATCTCACGGCTACATCAAAAGAATCCAAGATGAATGCAACATCGTGCGAATGAACTCCAATCACATTAAACGCAATAACTCCTGTTCTTTCCACATCTTTTGTAAAATAAGTTTCCACAAAATCAAGTTTATTTAATTCTTCTAGTGCTTTATTTGCCAAATTTTCCTCAATTTTTTCAATTTTTTCATACCCAATTTCGCAAATAAACTTAATCGCCTCTTCCAGAGTCACAGCTCCTTCCACATTTTGAGTTCCGCCTTCAAATTTATTCGGTAACTGCGCAAAAGTTGATTCCTGTTCTGTAACAAATTCAATCATATCTCCACCGTACAAAAATGGTGGCATTTTGTCCAAAATCTCTTTTTTTCCATACATCACACCAATTCCCATAGGTGCAAAAATTTTATGTCCTGAAAATACCAAAAAATCTGCATCTAATTCTTGCACATCGTGTTTAAAATGAAGCATTGACTGTGCTGCATCAACCAAAACCAGAGCATTTTTACTGTGAGCTATCTCAATTATTTCTTTTATCGGCTGAATTACACCTGTTACATTCACAACCGCAGAAACTGCAACAATTTTAGTTCTGTCAGAAATTTTATTTTTTAAATCTTCCAAGTCAAATTGTCCATTTTCTGTAAGATAAATATATTTTAACTTAGCTTTTTTTTGTTTTGCCACAAATTGCCAAGGCACAATATTGGCATGATGATTTGAAATTCCTAAAATAATCTCATCGTTTTCGTTTATAAAATTCATTCCATAAGTATAAGCGACTAAATTTATACTTTCAGTTGTATTTTTTGTAAAAATCACTTCTTCGGCTCTTTTTGCATTTATAAATTTTCTCACACATTCTCTTGCATCACTTAACAGCGACTGTGCTTCCACAGATAATTTATGTGACCCTCGTCCAGGGTTTCCATTATACTTTTCATAATATTCTCTAATTTTATCCAGCACAACTTTTGGCTTTTGAGAAGTTGCAGCTGTGTCTAAATAATGATTTTCTATATTTGAAAATATCGGAAATTTATTTTTATAATTCATTTTTATTTTTTTCTTCCTTTCTTAAAGAGTTTTATTTTATTTTAAATTAAATCATATTATTTTATTTTAAAAATTATATTATTTTATTTTAAATTTTTTTATTTTTTTATTTATTTATTTTTTTATTTATTTTTTTATTTTAAATTTTTAAAAAATATAATTTAACCCACTTCACTACTACTTAAAGTATAGCACTCAGTGGGTATTTTTTCAAATTTTATATTTCTTTATATTTTTTTTATATTCTTTTTTCCAATTCTTCTAATAAATGCTCTCTTAATGTTTCATCATCGATATTATTTAATATTGGTTTAAATGACGATTCCACAATTAATTTTTTTGCTCTGCTCTCAGATAATCCACGGCTCATCAAATAAAACAGCTGTGATTCATTGACTTTTCCAATTGACGCATAATGTTCTCCAATTACATCGTCTTCATCACAAAATAATGTCGGAATTGAGTGAACATTTATATTTTTGTCCAGCAAAATGGCAAATTCTCCTTCTCTTCCTTCCGATTTTGAAGCACCTTGCTTAAAGTACATATTTCCACGAAATACTTTAGTTGCAGTATCTTTTACAGCTCCTCTTCCGTGAATGTCTCCCAATGTTTTTCTGCCGTAAAATACTGTTGAATATTCCAAGTCAACTTTTCTATCTCCATCAGCCAAATATCCTGGAAATACATACGCCTGTGAATTATCTTCCAATAAATATGAAGTGTGGCTAACTGCATTTACTTGCGCCCCTAGCTCAACGCTGTAATAATTTACGATTCCCTGCCCTTTCACTTCAATTTTAGAGCTTTCAAAATTTCTGCTTTTTGTATTCAATGTTTGAATTTTTATTATTTTCACATTTGAATTTGCTCCAGCAAACACTTTTATAACTCCGTTGTGATAACTTTCGGCATCGTCACTTGAATTATAGCTTATAATAATTGTAGCGCTTGCAAAATCTTCCACTTCAATCACATTGTAGTCAACCAAAAAATTATTTTCTTTATCTGTTACATAAGTCAAATAAATTGGATGTTCAATTTTTTTTCTCTCTTTTATTTTAATAAATTGTCCCTGATTATAAAAAGCAAAATTTTGTAATTTAAAAAACTCTCCAAGTCCGTATTCATAACTACTTTTCAATCTTTCCAAATCTTCTAGAGAATCATTAATCCCTTTTATTTCCACACCTTCTTGATTTTCATTTTTTGCTGAAAAATTATCAAATTTTTTAAATTCTTGCGGTTCTTCGTATTTATATTTAACTCTTTTCCACTCAGGTTTTTTCAAGTCTTTATATTTTTCAAAAACTTTTAGCCGGTATTCGCTATTTTCAAGATTTTCTAAACTTGTCTTTTCTAGCATCCCATTTCTCCTTTACAAATTAATATTTTAATTATATTTATTTATTTAAAAATTAAAATTTTTAATATCTTTTTATTTTATTTTATTTTTTGTTAATTTTAAAAAAATTTAAAAATTTTATCCAATTGTTCCTTCCAATTCTAATTCAATAAGTTTATTTAGCTCAACTGCATATTCCAGTGGCAATTCTTTTGAGATTGGCTCAACAAATCCTCTTACAATCATCGCTTTTGCTTCATCTTCACTAATCCCTCTCGACATCAAATAAAAGATTGCCTCATCACTAATTCTTCCAATTTTAGCTTCGTGCCCTATATCGACGCTGTCATTTCTTATGTCAATTATAGGTATCGTATCTGAAGACGAAATATTGTCTAACATAAGCGATTCACATTCAACTGTCGCTTTAGTTCCAGTCGCTTCTGGCATAACTTTTAAAAGACCTCTGTAAAAAGCCGCTCCCCCATTTTTAGAAATGGATTTTGAATGTACTGTCGAAGTCGTATTTTTTCCAATGTGTACAATTTTACAACCAGTATCCAAATTTTGTCCACTTGATGCAAAAGTAACTCCTGTAAATTCACATCTTGAACGATCCCCTTTTAAAATACTCATCGGATAAAGCATTGAAACTCTTGACCCAAATGAACCTGAAACCCATTCAATTACACCATCTTCTTCAACTAGCGCTCTTTTAGTATTTAAATTATACATATTTCTTGACCAGTTTTCTATCGTAGAATATCTAAGTCTAGCACCTTTTCTTACAAAAAGCTCAACTGCTCCAGCGTGAAGCGCATTTTTCTGATATTTTGGCGCAGAGCATCCTTCGATAAAATGTAAGTCCGCACCTTCATCAACAATTATTAATGTATGCTCAAACTGTCCAGCTTCTGGCGCATTTAATCTAAAATAAGATTGAAGTGGCATATTGACCTTTACACCTTTTGGCACATAAATAAACGATCCTCCCGACCAAACTGCTCCATGTAGTGCTGAAAATTTGTGATCATTTACTGTAATTAAAGTCATAAAATATTCTTTTAGAATATCTTCATATTCTTTGATGGCTGTTTCAATATCCGTATAAATGACACCTTGCTCAGTTAATTCCTTATGAATACTGTGATACACAACTTCTGAATCATATTGCGCTCCAACTCCTGCAAGTGACTGTTTTTCCGCTTCAGGAATTCCAAGTCTGTCAAAAGTATCTCTTATATAACTTGGCACATCGTCCCAATTTTCATTCATTGGCGCAGAATCTGGCTCCAAATAGTGAATTATGTCATTCATATCCAAGTCCGACAAATCTGGACCCCAATCAGTCATCGGCTTTGAATTATACACTTCTAGCGCTTTTAGTCTAAAATTTAACATCCATTCCGGCTCATTTTTTCTAGCAGAAATTTTTCTAATTATTTCTTCTGTCAACCCCTTTTGAACTTTATATCTGTATTTAACTTCGTCTTTTATGTCATAGACTCCCCGTTCAATATCTGCGACATATGTTTTTTTTCTTGTTTCCATAATTTCCTACACTTTCCATTTTTTAATTTTTTCTCTTAAAATTCTATAACCCAAATTGCTTTTTCATTTCTCCATAACCATTTTTTTCAATTTCTTCAACTATTTCCTTTCCACCAGTTCTCACAATTTTTCCATCCATCAGAATATGTACAAAATCTGGATCTAAATAGTCCAAAACTTTGTCGTAGTGTGTTATAATTAAAAGCGCTGTATCATTTGTCTTTAATTTTTGCACACCTTCAAACACGATTTTTGTCGCATCAATGTCAAGTCCCGAATCAGTTTCATCTAAAATCGCCAATTTTGGCTCAAGCACTGCCATTTGTAAAATTTCATTTTTCTTTTTTTCTCCTCCAGAAAATCCTACATTCAAATGTCTTTGAGCATACTCTGGATTGATGTGAAGTTTTTCCATCTTTTCTTCCAATTCATTGTGAAATTGCATCAAATATTGTTTTTCCCCAGTCACAGCCTCTTTCGCTGTTCTCAAAAAATCTTCCACTGTTAGTCCCGGAATTTCTTCAGGATATTGAAATGACAAGAAAATTCCTTTTTTTGCTCTCTCATCAACAGTATCATCGTTAATATTTTCTCCGTCCAAAATAATATTTCCACCGATTAATTTATGTTTCGGATTTCCCACCAGAATACTTGCAAGCGTAGATTTTCCAGCACCATTTGGTCCCATTATAACATGAACTTCCCCTTTGTTAATGTTTAAATTAAGACCTTTTAAAATCTCTTTTCCCTCAACTTCAGATCTTATATCTTTTAATTGTAATAAACTCATTTTATTTTTACCTCCAAAATATTTTATTTATAAATGTTTTTTTCTCAAACAAAATTTACAATTATATTTTATCAAAAAATTGTAATAAAATCAATTATGAAATAATTTATTTTTTTTATAAATTTACAATAATTAGAATTTTAAAATTATTTTATTTTAAATTTTCAAAAAAATAAAGTATAATAATATACAAAAAAAACAATTTTTATAAAAAAAAAAATTAATTAATTAATAAAATAATAATTAAAATAAAAATAAATAAAAATAAATAAAAATAAATAAGAAGAAGAAGAAAGAAGAAATAAAATAAAAAAATATAAATAAATTAATAAATTAATGAATTAATAAATAAAATTTAAAAAAAAAAGAAAAAAAGAAAAGTAAAGAAAAGAAAGGAAAAAAATAAAAATAAAAATGAAAAAAGTTAAAAAAATATTGATTGCTGGAACAAACAGCGGAAGTGGAAAAACAACAGTTACAAGTATTCTTATGTCTTGCCTAGAAAATGTCGCTCCTTTTAAAGTAGGTCCTGACTATATCGACACAACTTATCACGAGATTTTCACGGGAAATAAGTCACATAATTTGGATATTTTTATGGTTGGTGAAGAAAATATGAGAAACATTTTTGAAATTTATTCACAAAATAAAGATATTGCGGTTATTGAAGGAGTTATGGGACTTTTTGACGGACTTTCCAATGAATTTGACAATTTTAGTACAGCACATGTTGCAAGAATTTTAGATATTCCAGTGATTTTGGTAATTAGTGCTAAAGCGATTTCTACAAGCTGTGCCGCCATCGCTCTTGGCTTTAAAATGCTAGATCCTAGAATAAATATATGTGGCGTTATTTTAAATAATGTGAGTTCACAAAGACACTATTTGAGCTTAAAACAAGCTATAGAAAAATATGCAAATATTGAATGTCTCGGGTATGTTCCAAAAAATGAAAGTTTGGCGCTTGAAAGTCGACATTTGGGATTAAAATTGGCGTTTGAAGAAAATGAAGCTGAAATTTTGCAGCGAAAAAATTTATTTTGTGAAATTGGAGAAAAATATTTGGATTTGGAAAAAATTAAAAAAATTGCTAAAAATTTTGAGCCAGAAATGACTTTTGAGAACTGGGAAAAAATTAAAAATTTGAAAAACAAATACTTTGGCAAAAAAATTGCAATTGCAAAAGACAAAGCTTTTTCTTTTTATTATCAGGAAAATCTTGACTTATTAAAATTTTGCGGCTTTGAAATAATTGAATTTAGTCCGATTTTCGATAAAAAAATTCCAGAAAATATTGATTTTATTTACTTTGGTGGTGGTTATCCAGAACTTTTTGCAAAGGAGCTGCAAGACAATATTTCTATGAAAAAAAGCATTTTGGAACAATTTGAAAAAGGAACAAAAATTTATGCGGAATGTGGCGGATTTATGTACTTAGCTAAAAAAATCCATCTATTAGATGGTGCAAATTATGACTTTTGCGGAATTTTTGACTTAGAAATAAAAATGCGAAAAAATCTTAATATCAAGCGTTTTGGATACATAAATATTGAAACAGGAAATGAGATTAAATTAAAAGGACATGAATTTCACTATTCTGAAATAGGTGAAAATAAAGAAAATTTTACATTTTATAAAATTTTTAAAAATGACGATAGAAAATGGAATTGTGGATATAGAAAAAAAAGTGCTCTTGCAGGATATCCACATATTTCTTTTTTCTCAAATTTAGAATTTTTTAAATTTTTAGTTGAAGAATTGTGATTTTAACAATTTATTTAAAAAGTATCGAATTAAAAATTTTATTTTTATATTTGACAAAAAATATATATCAATGTTATAATATTGTGAATTAATCACACTTTGTATTATTTTGCGATAGGGTGTTGCAAATTCTGCAATCTGTTGCAAAAGAAAAGTGGGAGAAAAAACCAAAAAAATTTAGGAGGAAATTAGTAATGGCAGTAATTACAATGAAACAATTATTAGAAGTAGGAGCACATTTTGGACACCAAGCAAAAAGATGGAATCCAAAGATGAAACCTTATATTTTTACAGAAAGAAACGGAATCCACATTTTGGATTTACACCAAACTTTAGAAGCAACTGAAAAAGCTTATGAATTTGTAAGACAAATTTCTGAAGAAGGTGGAAAAATCTTATTCGTAGGAACTAAAAAACAAGCTCAAGAAGCTATTAAAGAAGAAGCCCAAAGAGCTGGAGGATTTTATGTAAACCACAGATGGTTAGGTGGATTATTAACTAACTTAGAAACAATTAAAACAAGAGTAAAAAGATTAAAAGAATTAGAAGAAATGGATGCTGATGGAACTTTAGACGAAGCATACACTAAAAAAGAAGCTGGATTATTAAGAAAAGAAATGGCAAAACTTTCTAAAAACATCGGTGGAATTAAAGAAATGAACACACTACCAGCTGCATTATTTGTAGTTGACATCAAAAAAGAATTCTTGGCATTGGAAGAAGCTAAAAAATTAGGAATTCCTGTAATTGCATTAATCGATACAAATGTAGATCCTGATTTAGTAACTTACAAAATTCCTGCAAATGATGACGCTATAAGATCAGTAAAATTATTCTCTCAAGTTATCGCAAATGCTGCAATTGAAGCTAACGGTGGAATTGAAGCAAACGCTGATGAAACTCCATTAAACGAAGAATTTGAAACTACTGAAGAAGTTGTAGAAGAAGTAGTTGAAGAAGAAGTACCAACTGAAGAATAATATTTATAAATTAAAATTATTAAAATTATAAATTGATACACTAAAAATACAAAATTATTTAATTTTACAAAAATAAAATTAAAAATTGTATTTTAGGGGGTAATATTATGGAAAAAAAATTATACAAATCAGTAAAAGATAGAAAAATAGCAGGAGTTTGTGGTGGAATCGCGGAATATCTTAATGTTGATTCAAATGTTATAAGAATAATCTGGGTTTTATTTGCATTCGGATTTGGAAGCGGAATACTTGCATATGTTATTTGCGCTTTAATTTTAAGTGATAATCCATCTGAATATCGATAATTAAAACAATTGATTTTTTGCTAAATATATAAAAACAATAGGGAAATAAAGTCATTTCCCTGTTCTTGTAAAATAGAAAATTTAAATTAATAAAGAAATGAACTCACATTTTTATTGGTCAAAAATAAAAAAGAAATGGTGAGCGATTATGAAAAAAGTTTTGATTGGACTATTTTTAATAGCAAGTTTAAGTGTTCTAGGTGCAAACAGCCAGAAAAAAACTGTGAGCACTTCAAATTATACTGAAAATATGGATAATCAGTATTTTACAGTAGATGGAAGCCTTATGAATCTGTATTCAAAAGAAAAGACTGAATTTAAAAATAAATATATGGCTTTATCTGAAAAGAGTGATAAGAAAAATCTAATTGCATTACTAAAAGAATATGTTAAAAAATATCCAAATGATGCTTATGCTTATGAAGAAATAGGAACTGATTATGATATACTAGGTAATTTAAAAGAGGCAGAGAAGTATTATTTAAAAGCAATTGAGTTAGGAGATAATGACACAGGAGCGTATTCACTGGTTTTATTATACAGTGATGAAAATTTTCTAAAATTATTAAATTTAACTGCTAAAGAGAAAACTGAAAAAAAGAACATAGTAGACAAATATGTAAAGCAACTATCAGATGTTGGTTTTACGCACGAGAAACTTAAAGAACTTAGAAGCCACAAACAAATGGCATTAATTGGTAATGCTTATTCAATATACCGATTAGCAGTCCATTATTCTGGCACTAAAAATTATAAGATGGCAGAAAAATATGCGAAGGATTTTTTAGAATTTGATAACGAAAATCCAGAAATTTTAAATATACTAAAAAATATTTCAAAATAATTTTTTTAACAAAAAGATAGCAAGAAGTCTCTAACTTCTAAAAGTTGGAGTAGTTCACTAACAAATTGGTTATTAAACAAAATAAAAAAAACAAAAATTAGAAATAAATAATATAGGAGGAAAATAAAGTGGCAATTACAACAGCACTTATTAAAGAATTAAGAGAAAGAACAGGAGCAGGAATGCTTGACTGTAAAAAAGCTCTAGGAGAAAATGACGGAGACATCGAAAAAGCAATTGACTGGTTAAGAGAAAAAGGAATTGCTAAAGCAGCTAAAAAATCAGGAAGAGTAGCAGCTGAAGGATTGGTATTCGCAGCAGTTTCTGAAGATAGAAAAAAAGGTGCTATCTTGGAATTTAATTCAGAAACAGATTTCGTTGCTAAAAATGACGAATTTAAATCATTTGGAGAAAAATTAGTTACATTGACTTTGGAACACGATTTGACAAGTGAAGATGAATTAAAAGCATTTGAACACGAAGGAAAAACTATTGAAACTCATTTGACAGAATTAATCGCTAAAATTGGTGAAAACATGAACATCAGAAGATTAAAATTAGTTGCAACTACAGGATTTATCGAAACTTATATTCACTTAGGTGGAAAAATTGGAGTTTTATTAAATGTAAATGGTGAAGCAACTGACGAAAATATCGAAAAAGCAAAAGGAGTTGCAATGCATGTAGCTGCAATGGATCCTAAATATTTGGATAAATCACAAGTTACAACTGCTGACTTAGATAGAGAAAAAGAAATTGCAAGACATCAATTAACTGCTGAAGGAAAACCTGCAAATATAATTGAAAAAATATTAGAAGGTAAAATGAGAAAATTCTACGAAGAAAATTGTCTAGTTCAACAAAAATATGTAAGAGACGACAAAGTTACTGTTGAAAAATTCATCGCTCCATGCACAATTATTTCATTTGACAGATTTAAAGTTGGAGAAGGAATCGAAAAAGAAGATGTAGATTTTGCTGCAGAAGTAGCTGCTCAATTAGGACAATAATAATTAATCATTTTAAGGGGATAAAATCCCCTTTTTTTAAAAAAATTTATGAAAGGGTTGGATTTTGTGTTAAAATATAAAAGAATACTTTTAAAATTAAGTGGTGAAGCACTTGCAGGAGACAAAGAATTTGGATTTTCAAACAAAGTTTTAGAGAGTTTTGCAAAACAAATTAAAGAAGTTCACGAAAAAGGTGTAGAAATAGCTATCGTAATCGGTGGTGGAAATATTTTTCGTGGAATAAGCGGAATGGAGAAAGGGTTTGACAGAGTTACTGGCGACACAATGGGAATGCTTGCAACTATCATGAATGGACTTGCACTTCAAAATTCAATTGAAAATCTAGGAGTTCCAACTCGTGTTATGACCGCTCTTCAAATGCCACAAGTAGCTGAACCTTTTATCAGAAGAAAAGCTATAAGACATTTGGAAAAGGGAAGAGTTGTAATTTTTGCAGGAGGAACAAGTAACCCTTACTTTACGACAGATTCATCGGGAGCGCTAAGAGCTGTAGAAATACAGGCTGATGTACTTGCCAAAGGTACAAAAGTTGACGGTATTTATGACAAAGATCCTATGAAATTTGACGACGCTGTAAAATATAACACAGTTTCATTTGACGAAGCAATTTCAAAAAATTTAGGCGTGATGGACACAGCCGCACTTTCTCTTTGCAGGGAAAATCAAATGCCAATCGTAGTTTTCAACGCACTTGAAGAAGGTAATATCTTAAAGATGGCGCAAGGGGAAACTATTGGAACAACAGTAAAAAAATAAATAAAAAGGTGGTAAAAAAATGCTAAATACAATTTTAAAAGAAACTGAAGACAAAATGTCAAAATCAGTTGAAAATACAAAAGAGAGATTTTCTCACACAAGAGCAGGAAGAGCAAATGTTTCTATGCTTGACGGTGTGACAATCGAAGCTTATGGTGCACCAACTCCACTTAACCAAGTGGGAACAATTTCAGCTCCAGAAGCAAGACTTCTAGTAATCGATCCATGGGATAAATCACTAATAAAAGTTATTGAAAAGACAATTTTACAAGCAAACTTAGGATTTAATCCTTCAAATGATGGAAAAGTTATAAGACTTCTAGTTCCAGAATTAACTGAAGATAGAAGAAAAGAATATGTAAAAATGGTAAAAAAAGAAGCTGAAGAAGGAAAAATTGCCATAAGAAACATAAGAAAAGATGTTAATAATAAACTTAGAAAACTAGAAAAAGATAGTGAAATTACTGAAGACGAATTAAAGACAAATGAAGAAAAAGTTCAAAAAACAACTGACAAATACATCGCTGCAATTGATACAGCTCTTGCTGCAAAAGAAAAAGAATTATTAACTGTGTAAAAATTCTTTACAAAAGTTAAAAAATTGGTTATAATAATAAATATAAAAAAGATAGAGGTGCGATTATTATAAGTAGATTTACGGAGAATGGTCAATTTGATGAAATAAATTGAAAGGAATAATTGCCGAAGTACAAAGTTTGACCAGCTTTGATACTGGGTCTGTGGAGAATATCCGTAGAACTGTCATTATCAATAAGATAATGGGGAGCTGTCAGATATAATTCATTATTTAAAATTAAAAGTTAAAGATAAATGTATGTTTTATATGCTGATATGCTATTATCAGCATTTTTAATTATTAATTTTTTTAAATGCTGAATAAAATAAAAAATAAATTAAATAATACGAAAGGATAATAATTTAATGAAATTATTTGGAACGGCAAAAATTAATGAAAAAGGGAATTTATCAATAGGAGGAGTTGATACGATAGAGTTGGCAAAAGAGTTTAAAACGCCACTTTATGTAATGGATCAGGAATTGATTGAAACAACTATTGATAAAATGAAAGAGGCTTTTCAATCATCAAGATTTAAGACAAGAATAGCTTATGCAGGGAAAGCATTTTTGACAACTGGGATGATTAAATTGGTTGAATCTAAAGGATTGGATTTAGATGTGGTGTCTGGTGGAGAATTGTATACGGCACATAAAGCAGGATTTCCGATGAAAAGAGTGCATTTGCATGGGAATAATAAATTGGTGAATGAGATTGAAATGGCTGTTGAATATGGGATTGATACGATTGTTGTAGATAATGAAGATGAAATTGCTAAGATTGAAAAAGTTTGTAAGGAAAAAGGTAAGAAACAAGCGGTTTTAGTGAGAATTGATCCAGGGATTGAAGCACATACGCATCATTATATAAAAACTTCAGGACTTACATCGAAATTTGGGATTTCACTTTTCCAAGAAAATTTGATTGATATTGTAAAAAGATTGAATGATAGTCCATATATTGAATTTAAAGGGTTCCATACACATATTGGTTCACAAATATTCCAATCTGCATTTTTTATATTTGCGTTAGATGAAATTTTCAAATATTTGGATAGATTGAAAAAAGAATTAGGAATTGTAGTTCACACAGTAAATATGGGTGGAGGATTTGGAGTTTATTACAAAAATGGAGATGATCCTAAGCCGATTGAAGAAGTACTTAGCGAAATTATAACTTATACTGAAGCAATGGAAATTAAATATCAAATTGGATTTAAAGAACTTTGTATTGAGCCAGGAAGAAGTATTGTCGGAAATGCGGGAACTACTTTGTATGAAGTTGGTGGAATTAAAGAAACTGTTGGTGGAAAAACTTATGTGTTTATTGATGGAGGAATGTCAGATAATATAAGAACTGCACTTTATCAAGCTGAATATGAGGCTGGTGTTGTTAATAAAATGGAAGATACTGACACAAGAGATGTTACATTAGCTGGGAAATTGTGTGAATCGGGAGATATTATTATTCAAAATGGTAAATTGCCAAAATCGACTAAAATTGGGGATATAGTTGCAGTTGGTACGACAGGAGCTTATTGTTATACAATGTCAAGTCACTACAACAGAATGGTTACGCCAGGAGTTGTATTTGTAAAAGACGGTAAAGCAAAAGTTGCTGTTAGAAGAGAATCTTATGAAGATTTATTGAGAAATGATGAAATTTTTGAATTATAATAAAAATTAAAAATAAAAAAGGAAGGTGTATTTATTGTGATTATCGTGCATAAATATGGTGGTACTTCGGTTGCCACAACAGAAAAAATTATGAACATTGCTAAATATTTGGGAAGTGTAAAAGACGCTGGAAATGATGTTGTTGTTGTTGTTTCTGCTATGGGAAAGACAACTGACGCACTTATTAAATTAGCTCATGAAATAACAGAAAATCCAAGTTCAAGAGAAATGGACAGACTTATGTCAACAGGAGAACAGCAGACAATTTCACTTTTAAGCATTGCTTTACAAACTTTGGGATATGACGCAATTTCACTTACTGGAGCTCAAGCGGGAATTAAAACAAGCGGACATTACATGAAAAATAGAATTGACAACATTGATGCAAATTCTATAAAAAAACATTTAAACAGTGGAAAAATCGTTGTAGTTGCTGGATTCCAAGGAGTAAATGAAGCTGGAGATGTGACAACTCTAGGTCGTGGAGGTTCTGATACATCAGCAGTTGCATTGGCGGCAGCTCTTGAAGGAAAATGCGAAATTTATACAGATGTTGATGGAATTTATTCAATCGACCCAAGAGTTTACAGTGATGCTAAAAAATTGCCATTTATTTCTTATGACGAAATGATGGAACTAGCTTATTTAGGAGCTGGAGTGATGGAACCTCGTGCCGTTGAATTAGGTGGAAAATATGGAGTTGAAATCTATGTAGGAAAATCATTAGGTGAAAAAAATGGAACAATAATAACTTCAATCGAAAAAATAAAGGAGAATAAAAATATGGAACAAAAAGTAATCACAGGAGTGTCAATAAACGAAAATACAATAATGGTAAATGTGGAGGAAATCCCAACAAATGCGCAAAATGTTTCTGAAATTTTTGAAAAAGCAGAAAAAAGTGGAATAAATATAGATATGATTAGTCAAAATGATGTTTCTAGTCACCACGGAAGTTTTGCTTTCACTTGTCCAAAAACTGATATGGCAGCTCTTGAAAAAATTGGAAAGGAAATCGAAGAAAAATATGAAAAAACTTCTTTTATAGTAAATCCTTATGTAACAAAAGTTTCAATTGTAGGAATTGGTTTGATAAGCAATGTTGGCGTAGCTTCAAAAATGTTCAAAATTTTAGCAGAAAACGACATAAGTTTTCACCAAATTTCAACTTCGGAAATAAGTATTTCTCTAATTGTCGATGAAGTGATGGGTAAAAAAGTGGCTGAATTATTTGCTAAAGAATTTGATTTATAGGAGGCTTTGCATTGAAAAAAATATTATTATTTTTACTATTGTTTATTAACATTCTATCCTTTAGTGAATTTAATGATAAAGCTCAATTAAAATCAGCAATAAATAAAACAATAAATCAGTTTAATGAAACTGAAAAAAATAAATTATTTAATGAAATGATGAAAAAAAAATCAGTTTTGACTGATGAGATGATACAATTCAACGGTATGGAAGTGGCAGATAAAAAGAAACAAAAATCATTTAGAATCTTGATGGAAATGATTACAGAACAACATTTAAAAAATATTATCTATAATTCGAAAATTGAATTGTATGATATTAAGAATATATCAAAAAACAAGGCAAATGGAACTCTTGAATTAAAATTTGTAGATGCACTTGATACTTTAAGTAAATTAAAAGAATATATGTTAAAAAAATATGAAAAAAATGGTCAAGTAGATTTGGACATACTTTTAAATGAAAAAATAAAATCTGAAATATCTCAATATTTAGATACTTATTCAAAAAACTTAATGAAAAATGATAAAAATATCTCAGAAATTATGGACATTGAATTAAAATTTGAATTAAAAGGAAATGAATGGATTTCAAAAGAAAGTATCTCAGATTATATACTAAAAAATTTTCTAGAAAATTATAAAAATAATTAAAATAATTTATTAAAATTAAGAAATTAATGGAGGTTAAATTATGTTAAAATTTGAAAAATATCAGGGAGCTGGGAATGACTTTGTCATTGTAAATGAAAGAGACTTGATAGAAAAAGGAATTCCTGATTACAATGAATTTGCAGCTCAAATTTGTGATAGACATTATGGTATTGGTGCAGATGGACTTATAATTTTAAAATATGTGGCAAATATGCCATTTATGTTCTTTTTTAACTCAGATGGAAGTCAAGCGCCTATGTGTGGAAATGGAATCAGATGCTTTTCTCAATATCTAACTAACAATCATTTGGTTGATGGCAACGAATTTACAGTAAAAACTGTTCCTGGAGATTTGACTATCAGAACAAGTTACGACTGTGAAAACGATGTTTTTAACGCTCGTGTAAATATGGGAAAACCTATCTTTGATGTAAATAAGTTAATTAATACCGAAAAAGAGAGATTTTTAAAAGAAAAAATTACAGTTGATGGAAAAGAATTTGAAATTTCTTACATTTTTACTGGAACTGACCATAGTGTAATTTTCGTCGATGAATTTGACAACAAAATTATTAATACTTTTGGGAAAAAAATTGAAAATTATACTGAATTATTTCCAAAAAAAGTTAATGTGAATTTTGTAAAAGTTTACGACAAGACTCACATTGAAGTTATCACTTGGGAGAGAGGAGCTGGAAGAACTCTTGCCTGTGGGACAGGTGTCACTGCCGCTGCTGTTTTAGCGAGAATTTTTGGCTATACAGAATACAAGGTCAATGTAAAAGTACCTGGTGGACAGCTTGTCATAGAATATGACAAAGAAGGTGACGACGCTTTTATGACTGGACCTAGTGAAAAAGTTGCCGAAGGATTTTATAAATATAAAAGATAAAAAATGGAGAGGATTAAAAAATGAAATTTGAAGGATCTTATGTTGCTCTAATTACGCCATTTAAAAACAATGGAACTGAATTAGACGAAGATAAATTGCGTGAATTAGTAAATTATCACATTGAAAATGGAACAGCTGGAATTGTACCTTGTGGGACAACTGGAGAAGCACCAACACTTACATTTTCTGAACACGAAAAAATTATTAGAATTGTTGTGGAAGAAGTAAAAGGAAGAATTCAAGTTATCGCAGGAGCTGGTTCAAATAATACAAATAGAGCGATAGAACTTACAAAATATGCAAAAGAATTGGGAGCAGATGCTGCACTTAGCACTTGTCCATATTACAACAAACCAAGTCAGCGTGGACTTTATGAACATTACAAAAAAATTGCAAACGAGTCAAAATTTCCTGTGATGTTATACAATGTTCCTGGCAGAACTGGAACAAATATCGAACCTGAAACAGTTGCAAAATTGGCAGAAATTCCAGAAATTGTAGCTGTAAAAGAAGCGACAGGAAGTCTTGAACAAATGATTAAAATTCAAAATTTATGTGGCGACAAAATTGAAATTCTATCAGGAGAAGACCATTTAATCTTACCAATGCTATCAATTGGAGCAAAAGGAGTAATTTCTGTTGTTGCAAACATTATGCCGCAAGAAATGAATGATTTAATCAGTTCATTTTTAAACAAAAATTTTGCAAAAGCGTTTGATTTACATACAAAACTTTACGATGTCAGCAGAAATATGTTTTTAGAAGGAAATCCTGTCACAGTAAAGGCTGCTATGAAAATTTTAAAAATGATAGACAACGACGATGTGAGATTGCCACTTGTTTCAGCAGAACAAAAAACTTATGAAACATTAACAAAAGTTTTTAAAGAAAAAGGTATTTTATAGAAATTATAATTAAATTTTATCTTTATAGATAAATTTTAATATTTTTTTAATTGAAAAATTTTAAAAAAAAGGGTAAAATATCAGTTGAAAAAATTGAAAGTCTTTTAGGAGGAAAAATGACAATTGATAAAACAGAATTGAAAAAAGTATTACTAGAGAATTAAGAGCAAACTTTGGTAAAACTGTCGAAGAAGCTCACGAATATGAATTGTATTATGCAGTTTCTCGTGCAACTTTGGAATATGTTGTAGAAAAATGGTACAACACTAAAAAAACTTATGCCAAAAAACAGGCAAAACAAACTTATTATTTCTCTGCAGAATTTTTAATGGGAAGATTCATGGGAAATAATTTGATTAACTTAAAAATTAATGATGTTATTAGAGAAACTTTGGATGAATTCGGAGTTGACATTAACAAACTTGAAGATTCTGAAATGGATGCTGGACTTGGAAATGGTGGACTTGGTAGACTTGCCGCTTGTTTCTTAGATTCACTTGCAACTTTAAAATTACCTGGACACGGATATGGACTTCGTTACAAATATGGAATGTTTGAACAAAAAATCGAAAATGGATTCCAAGTTGAATATCCTGATGATTGGACAAAATATGGTGACCCTTGGTCAATTAAAAGAGTTGACAGAATTTTTGAAGTAAACTTTGGTGGTCAAATTGAAGTTCATAAAGATGAATACGGAAAAGAATATTATAAAATGATAAACACTGAAACTGTTCATGCAGTTCCTTACGATGTACCTGTAGTAGGTTACGGAAATGACACTATAAATACATTGAGATTGTGGGAAGCAAGATCACCTGAAGGGTTTGACCTAAAATTATTCAATGATCAAACTTATTTACAAGCTTCAGCAAAAGCGGTAGAAGCTGAAGATATTTCAAGAGTATTATATCCAAATGATACTAAAAAAGATGGAAAACAATTAAGATTAAAACAGCAATATTTCTTTACTTCAGCATCATTACAGGATATTGTAAGAAGATACAAATCAATCTATGGAAACGATTTCTCAAGATTTGCTGACAAAATTGCAATTCAATTGAATGATACACATCCAGTTGTTGCAATTCCTGAACTTATGAGAATTTTCTTAGATGTAGAAAAATTAGGTTGGGATGAATCTTGGAACATCTGTAAAAAAGTATTTGCTTATACAAACCATACAATTTTATCAGAAGCATTGGAAAAATGGGATATCGCTTTATTCCAATCACTTTTACCAAGAATTTACCAAATTGTAGAAGAAATTAACAGAAGATTTGTTCTTGAATTACAGCAAAAATATCCAGGAGATTGGAAAAGAATTAACAAAATGTCAATTATTGGAAACAGACAAATTAGAATGGCATGGCTTGCAATAGTTGGTTCACACAAAGTAAACGGAGTTGCAGAACTTCATACAGAAATTCTTAAAAATTCAGAATTAAAAGAATGGAACGAATTGTATCCTGAAAAATTCTTAAACAAAACAAACGGAATCACTCAAAGAAGATGGCTTCTAAAATCAAATCCTGAGTTAGCCGCTTTAATTACAGAATTAATCGGGGACAAATGGATTACTGATCTATATGAACTTAAAAAATTAGAAAAATATTTAGATGATGACAATATTTTAAATAGAGTTTCTGAAATTAAATTTAACAACAAGAAGAGATTGGCTGATTACATAAAAGAAACAACTGGTGTTGAAGTTGATCCACATTCTATCTTTGACATTCAAGTTAAAAGATTGCATGAATATAAAAGACAACTTTTAAATGTTTTACACATTATGGACTTGTATAATAAATTAAAAGAAAATCCATATTTGGATGTAGAACCTAGAACTTTCATCTTTGGTGCAAAAGCTGCCGCTGGATACAGAAGAGCTAAAGGAATTATTAAATTGATTAACTCAATTGCAGAAGTTATCAATAACGACTCATCTATCAACGATAAAATTAAAGTTGTGTTCTTAGAAAACTACAGAGTTTCACTTGCTGAAAAAATATTCCCAGCAGCAGATGTATCAGAACAAATTTCAACTGCAAGTAAAGAAGCTTCAGGAACTGGAAATATGAAATTTATGTTAAATGGTGCATTGACACTAGGAACAATGGACGGAGCAAATGTAGAAATCGTTGAAGAAGTTGGAAATGATAATGCATTTATT
Organism: Leptotrichia sp. oral taxon 218; assembly: GCF_018128225.1. NCBI lineage: Bacteria > Fusobacteriati > Fusobacteriota > Fusobacteriia > Fusobacteriales > Leptotrichiaceae > Leptotrichia > Leptotrichia sp. oral taxon 218. The sequence goes on from NZ_CP072377.1 coordinate 1,729,565, forward strand.
TTCGGACTTTCAGCTCAAGAAGTTGAAGCATACCAAGCTAACAACGAATACAACCCTTATGAAGAATATATGAATGTAGAAGGTCTTAAAAAAGTTATTGACCAATTGGCAGATGGAACTTATGACGATAATCACACAGGTATCTTCAAAGAATTACAAAATTCATTGTTATACGGTGTAGATGGTTCAAGACCTGATGTTTACTTCTTATTAAAAGATTTCGCATCTTACAGGGAAGCACAAGACAAACTTCAAAATGCATTTAAAGATAAAAGAGAATGGACTAGAAAAGCTCTTAAAAATATCGCAAATGCTGGTAAATTCAGTTCTGACAGAACAATTGCAGAATATGCAAAAGAAATTTGGAACATTGAACCAATTGAAGTTAATAATTATATTGAAGATTAATCTTCTTAATATTAAGATCCAAATTAACATTAAAATTAACAATAATAAAATGATAAAAAGAATCTCAAATTTATTTTGGGATTTTTTTTTATTATTTTTATTTTTTTTAATAAAAAAAACTACACCTAAAAAGGTGTAGCCAAAAAATCAATTAATTTATTATTTTCTTTCTCCCATTTCTTTGTCCAATAAATACAAATTAACATTTTTGTTGTCAGCATCTAAGAAAGTAACTTTGTCAATTATTTTTTTAACAGTTTCTTCTTCTTCTTCTTGTTCTTCGATAAAAAATTTTAAAAATGTTTCTACTCCATAATCTTCTGCATCTCTAGCTGCTTTGTAAAGTGCTCTAATAGCAGCAGTCACTTTTTGTTCGTGCGCCAAAGCTACTTCGAAAACTTCTTTTACTGAAGAAAAATCAGCTTTAGGTTTTTCTAATGCAAAATATTCAACTTTTCCATCTCTTTTAAAAATATAATCATAGATTTTTCTTGAATGTTCCAATTCTTCTTGCACTTGTGCATCCATCCATTTTGCAAATCCTTCTAATTCTCTTCCTTCAAAATAAGCTGCCATTGCTTTGTATTGGTGTGCTGCTTCAATTTCCATGTTTACTTGCGCATTTAATAATGCTTCTAATTCGTTGTTTAATTTCATTGTTTTTTCTCTCCTTATTTTTTTATTTTAATTTTTGTTTAAACATTTAGAACAAATTCCTTTTAGATAAAAATGCATTTCATTTACTTCCACATCGCCTAATGAAGACAAATCAATTTTTGATAAGTCAACATCAAAATCCAATATTTCTCCGCACTTTTTACACTTAAAATGACCATGATTTTCTGTTATCACATCATATCTAACTTCATTTTCTTCAATTACAATTTCTTGAACAATACGATTTTGAACAAATATGTTCAGCGTATTATAGACTGTAGTTTTTGATAAAGTCGGCATCTCAGGTGACAAATTTTTAAAAATATCATCAACTGTTGGGTGCGTGTGATGGTCAAGTAAATATTGAAATATTCTCATTCTTTGGATGGAAGGTTTTATACCATTTCCTTTTAAATATTCACCCACATTTTCTATGTGCATATTTTCCTCCTTAAATTTTATTATATTATTTTATTTAACTAATTTTATGAAAATATTTTAATAACTTATTTGTACCTATTACAATTTTATACTTTTTTTGAAGATTTGTCAATTATTATATTTATTTTTTTTCTCAAAATTTTAAATAAAAAAAAAAGACTTATTTTTTAACATAAGCCTTTTTTATTATTTTTTTTAAATTTTTCAAAAATTAGAAAAACTAACTTTTTAATACCAACCTCTAACTTTCATAGCTTTAGAAATTGTATCAATACTCTTCATATAAGCTGCATTTCTTAGATCTACTTTATATTCATCAGCTATTTCCCAAACATCTTCAAATGCTTTTGATAATAGTGCATCTTCTTTTTGTTGAACTTCATCAAATGGCCAATAGTAACTTTGTAAGTTTTGTACCCATTCAAAATATGAAACTACAACTCCACCTGAATTTGCAAGTATATCAGGAATTACAGTAATTCCTTTTTTGAATAAAATTTCGTCAGCTTCTGGAGTTGTTGGTCCATTTGCTCCTTCTGCAATAACTTTTGCTTTAATTCTATCAGCATTTTCAGAAGTGATTTGATTTTCTAGTGCACAAGGCGACAAAACATCTACTTCTAATTCTAATAATTCAGCATTAGTAATATCTTTTCCATATCCTTTATTTTTTTCAATATGGCCATTTTCTTCAAAATCTTTAATTACAGCTTCCATGTCAATTCCCTTTTCGTTGTAAATTGCAACATGAGCATTCGAGAAAGCTACAATTTTTGCACCATCTTTGTGAGCGTAATAAGCTGTGTAAAATCCTACATTTCCAAATCCTTGAACTGCGTAAGTTGCTCCTTTTACATCAATTCCCAATTTTTTAAGTGCTTTTTTAGCAGTCAAGTGAACTCCATATCCTGTAGCTTCAGTTCTAGCTAGAGAACCTCCAAATTCTAGTGGTTTTCCTGTGAAAATTCCTTTTGCCGATCTTCCAACTTTTTCTTCGTAAGCTTCAACCATCCAAGACATAATTTGTCCATTAGTATTTACATCTGGAGCTGGAATATCCACTTTTTCTCCGATTACTGGCGAAATTGCTTTTGCAAATCCTTTTGAAATTCTTTCCAATTCACCTTTTGAATATTCTTTAGGATCTATTGCCATTCCACCTTTTCCACCACCGTAAGGAATTCCTGCAACTGAGCATTTGAATGTCATCCAAGTAGATAGCGCTTTTACTTCATCTCTTGTAACACCTGGGTGAAATCTAAGTCCACCTTTGTAAGGTCCTACTGCATTATTGTGCTGAGATCTGTATCCTGTAAATGTTTTAATACTTCCATCATCCATTTTTACAGGAAATGATACTTCCAATACTCTTTGTGGATTTTTCAAAATTTCATACACAGCTGGATCTGCATTTAATTTGTCACAAGCTGATTTAATTTGTTTTTGTGCGATTTCAAATGGGTTTAATGTTTCTTTTGCCATAATTATATCTCCTTATTTTAAAATTTATTTTGATTAACAAATATCTTATACTACAAAATTTAAAATTTTGCAAGTTTTTTTTTAAATTTTTTCAAAATTAATATAAAAATTTTTTTCCTTTTGAAACTTTTTTCAAAAAAACTATTTCTAAAAAATTTAGAAATAGTCTTTTCAATCTATATTGTCTAATTATTTTTCCAATTTTACAAACATATAGGTCAATATAAAACTTACTGCTGCTGATAACAATGGATTAAACTTATTAAATCCATCTTTTGCAAGTAACTGAATTTCCAAGAAATTAAATACATGGTGAACTCCTGTAACTATTAATTGCTGAAGTTCTCCAATTACGATTCCTGCAAGTCCAAAAGGAAGTGCAAAAATCCATTCTGTTCCTTTTAAAATATAAGTTTCTAGTGAATGGAATACTGGTCCTAATTAAAAATACTAAAAATGGTGTAAGCAGTAAATCTAATGCATCTGGTACAACTTTTCTCAATCTTTGTTCTAATTTTGCTCCAATCATTCCAACGAATAACGCTGGTAAAACTGTCCCTTGATATCCAACTACTGGGATAAATTTAAAGAACATTATTCACTGACTCCTCCAAGTCCTTGAACCGCTTCGAAAACTTTATTTACCGTTCCAGTTCCAAAAATAATTTGGTACTGTCCTGAAGTAAACATTGTTCCTTTTACCTTTTCAATATTGTCGACTTTTTCTTTATCTATTTTATTTTCGTCATTTACCATTATTCTAAGCCTTGTCGCACAATGAGCAAATGAACGGATATTTTCTCTTCCACCGACGGCTTCAACTACTTCTTTAGCTATTTCTTCGTAATTTTTAGCCATTTTCCTCCTTATAATCTAATAAATATTTTCTCCAATTTTTTCTCACTATAAAAGTATACCTTGTTTTTCTTAAAAGTCAACAAAATTTCTAATTTTTTTATATTTAAACAATTTTAAATTTATTTTGTTTTTTTAAAAATTATTGATTCATAAGGTTTTAAAATAATTTTATCTTCTTTTATTTCAGGACTTTGAACATAATTTGAAAGCAAGATAAAGGCTTTTTCTAAATCTAATCCTTTTACATCGAATTCCGTAACTTCATCATAGAAATTAGAAATTACGATTAATTCTTCATTTTCTCCAATTCTTTTATAAGCATAAACTTTTTTGTTTTCTAAATCAATATCTTCATATCTTCCGGTGATCAAAAGCTCTTCTGTTCGTCTTAACTGAATTAAGTTTTGGTAATGATAAAATATTGAATTATTATCTTTCAGCGCATTTTCGGCATTTATTTTTTTATAATTTTCTGGAATTCCAATCCAAGGAGTTCCACTTGTAAATCCAGCATTCTTTGTATCATCCCACTGAACTGGCGTTCTTGAATTATCTCTTGATTTTTGCATCAAAATATCAAGCACTTCCTCTTCAGAAAGTCCTTTATCTCTCAATATTTTATACATATTTTTAGATTCTACATCTTGATATTTTTCAATTTTGTCAAAATATGGATTTGTCATTCCAAATTCTTCCCCTTGATAAACATATGGAGTTCCTTGAAGTCCGTGAAGCACAGTTGCAAGCATTTTTCCTGACTTTTCATGAAAGTTTTTGTCATCTCCAAATCTTGATAAAGCTCTTGGCTGATCGTGATTAGTCCAGAAAGTCGCATTCCAACCATTTCCTTCATACATTCCAATCTGCCATTTTGAAAGTATTCTTTTTAGTTCAACAAAATCAAATGGTGCTTTTACCCATTTTTCTCCATTTGGATAATCCACTTTTAAATGATGGAACGAAAAAGCCATTGAAAGTTCTTTTTCTTGCGGATTTGAATATCTTACACAATTTTCAAGACTCGTTGATGACATTTCTCCAACAGTCAGTAACTCGTTTTCTCCAAATGCCTCTTTGTGAATTTCCTTCAAATATTCGTGAATTTTAGGCCCATCTGTGTAAAATCTTCTTCCATCTGGAACAAATCTTGTATCACTTCCATCGTCATTTAAAAATCTCTGGTCTTTTGAAATCAAGTTAATTACATCAAATCTAAATCCGTCAACTCCTTTATTAAGCCAATATTTTATCATCTCATAAACTTTTTTTCTCACCTTTTCATTTTTCCAGTTTAAATCAGCTTGAGTCACATCAAATAAATGCAAGTAATATTGTTTTCTTTTTTCGCTCCACTTCCAAGCGTTTCCACCAAATTTTGACTGCCAATTTGTCGGCTCTTTCCCATTTACCGCATCTTTCCAAATATAGAAATCTTTGTACTCAGGATCACCCTCTTCAGATTTTTTAAACCATTCATTTTCAGTCGAAGTATGATTTACAACGATATCCATCACAATTTTTATATCTCTTTTATGAGCTTCTCTTAACATTTCTTCAAAATCTTCCATTGTCCCATAACTTTCATCTATGCTGTAATAGTCGCTTATATCATAACCATTGTCATTCTGTGGAGATTTATACATCGGTGTTAGCCACAGCACTTCCACTCCCAATTTTTTCAAATAATCTAATTTTTCTGTAATTCCTTTTATATCTCCTTGTCCACTTCCAGTCGTGTCATTAAAACTTTTTGGGTAAATTTGGTAAACTACTGATTTATGCCACCATTTTTGCTCAAAATTTTTTTCCATTAATTTTACTCTCCCTTATTTTTATTTTTTATTTTTAAAATTTAATTATTTCATTATAATTATACCACAAAAAAAGGGAAATTTTTTTCATTCCCTTTAAAAAAATTAATTCATTTCAAATTCAATATAAACTTCTTTTGAAATATTGAGTTTTGATGGATTTATCACAACATTTTTTTCCAAAACTTTGTCCATTAGCTCTTTATCGCTTTTTTCTAAAATTTTTGAATCAGTTGAAGCATACAAATTGTAGCTGTAATCATAGTCAGAATATGCTCGAATTACGCCATTTGACTTGTCAGTTATCGTAACAGGATTTTTTAAGTTTAAATTAGTTTTTCCCAAGATAACTTGTGCTTTTTTTAATGCTTCTTTGTAAGCATTTTCGTAAAGTTCGTCTTCCAATTTTTGCTTGTTGTCAATGTCATATTCAATGTAGCCGTTTGTCCCAATTCCAACTGCATATGCAACGCTTATTATATTCCCCAAGTTTTTCATATCACGAGTTGTAACTTCCACATTGTGAGTAACGGTATTAATTTCTTTTTTTACACTTTCTCTTTTTTCAAGACTGACTTCATCATTTTTAAATCCAGCAATTTTTACAACATTTCCAATTCCTTTTTCACCAAGTTTTTTTGCAGTTCATTAAACTTATCAATTGCTTTTTGATAAGCGACTTTAGCTGTCTTATCCTGTACCTTTATTTTAAAAGTATTTATTCCTTGTGAAATTTTATCAACTTCATAAATTTTTTCATTTGCCAAAACTTGTAAAAAGTCTTTCAAATTATTCAAGTCAATGTTATCTGCTTCGATTGTTAAAACTGTTTCATATGCTTTTGCTCCTTTATTGACTGTTTCATATTGCCAATCGTAAGATTTGTCGGTTGAATAAGATATTGAATCTATTTTTTCGTATTTTTCGCCAGATCTACTCAAAAGACTTTTAAATTTTTCAAGTCTCTGAGAATTTTCCCGACTTGCTTTATCCAAATTTTCATCTTGAGTTTTTATTACAAGCTCCACTTTTGCCGAATTTGGAAATATTTCTTTTTTTGCAATTCCTCTAACTTGTATTCTTTTTCCAGAAACGACATCAGAAAATGTCAAAACACAAGTCATCATAAATAAAAATGTCATTATTTTTTTCATTATTTTGTTTTAAAATTATTATTTAAATAATTTTATCTCCTTTCATTTATTTTTTTTGCATTTCATACATAACAGATATATTTTGTTCTATTTTTAAAGGTTTCGGAGTATAATCAACTCTTACTTTACTAGTTTTATAACCTCTGTAAAAATCATACCCACCTTTTATTTTCATATCTGAATAATTATTTTCTTCCATGCCTTGTAATCCATTTAATTGACTTTCCAAGTTATTCAATGAACTTTCAACATCAGTTTTCACTTCCCATTGGCTGTCAATCCTGTCTATCATTTTTTGCTGAAAATCCAAATCCTCACTTACGACAATCACATCGCCAACTTTTAAATCACTTGATTTTAAAATACTTTCTGCCTTTTGTTTTGCCTGATTATAAGCATCGCCATACATCTGGGATTCAATTTCATCTCTATTTGACAAATCAAATTTTATTGATCCAGCTATATTGAGTCCATCGCTATCAGCCAAAGAAATTATCTCATTTAAATTCTTCAAATTTTTTGTCACAACTTTTAAATTTTGAGTCACTTCGTAAACTTCCGTTTCTTCATAATTTTCAGAATTTTCCTTAATTTCATAATCTCCAAAAAAAACATTATTTTTTGCCGCATTTATCAATCTTAATTTATTTTTCAAAATATCAATTTTAGAAAATAATTTATTCAAAGTTCCATTTAAAGTTTTATCACTCTCTTTTAACTTAATTTCATAAACATTTTCTTCATCATCCTTTTCCACGCTTTGAAATTTATCTCCACTATTTAATTCAATCAATTCTCCCAATTTTTCAAAATCGACATCTTTTACAAAAACGCTCATTTGACCAGAATACGAAGAAACTGTTTTTTTACCTGAATAATTTTTATCTTTAATTTTTCTATCTGAAATAGAAACTGTTTCAATATCGCCAGACATTAAATTTTTCGTTCTCAAATCTTTTTTAAATTTTTCCAATTTTTGTTTCACTTTGGAAGACGCCGCACTCAAAGTTTTGTCCTTATCCTTAATTTGAAAGCTCAAAGTTGCCATATCTGGCATGATTTCTCTTTGTGCATTTCCCGTCACGCTTATTTTTTTACATTATCTTCATTTGCAGAAAAAATATTTAGACTTAATAATGCAAAAAGTGCCACTAATATTTTTTTCATTTTTGTATCTCCTTTAAAGATTTTACAACTTTACTAATATTTTAAATTTTTTATTTTTTTAAACTTATTTTATCTCATACATCACAGACACATTCTGCTCCAATTTTAATGGTTTTGGAGTATAATCAACTTTTGTACTGACTGCTCTTTTTGCTGAAGAATATCCGTATCCATCTGAATATTCAGCAGCAAAACCATATTCTTTTTCTGGTGCTGAAAGTGCTACTGTATTTGTCACTGCTTTTACTTCCCACTGACTGTCAATTTTATCTATCATTTTTTGCTGAAAATCCAAATCTTCGCTGACCATAATTGGATTTCCAAGTTTTAGTACACTTGACTTTAAGATGCTTTTTGCCTTTTGTTCGGCTTCATTAAATGCCTGTTTATACATCTGCTGCTCAATTTCATCTTTATTTGACAAGTCAAACTGAATTGAACCATTTATGTAAATGTCGTTGTCTGCCGCAAGGGAAATTATTGTGTTTAAGTTTTTTAAATTTTTTACTGACAATTTTAAATTATGAATTACATAATACATGTCAACAGGAGTTTTGCTGTCATTTGTAAAATTTTCAGTAATTTTATATCCGCCAAAAATGACATCGTTTTTGGTGTCACTCACGCTTTGCAATTTTTCTTTTACATCATTTACTTTGACAAATAATTTATTTAATGCTGCATCTACAGTTTTATCTGTTTCTTTTAAATTTACAGAATAAGCGTTTTGTGAAAAATTTTTTTCAATTTTATCAAAATTTTTATCCCCGTCTACGCCAATTAATCCACTTAATCTGTTAAAATCAATATTTTTTACCAAAATCTCAATTTTAGCGGTATAAGAAACTGGTGTTTTTATTTCAGTTTTTTGTTTTTGATTTTTTGAATTTTTTGGCTTTACATCTTCTTTATACTCTGTCTCTTTTTTGTCGTAAAATGAAACAGTTTCAATTTCTCCTATTTGAATTTTTCTTGCACGAAGTCCTTGTTTAAAATTTTCCAGCGCATCTTTTGTCTTTTTAGTCGCCACATTCAAATCTTTATCTTTTTCTGAAATCAAAAAATTTATAACTGCAACATCTGGCATAACTTCTTTTTCAGAATTTCCAGTCACGCTTATTTTTCTTATGAGATTTTCGTTTGCTGAAAATAAATTAAAACTACTTAAAATAAGCAAAGACATCATTATTTTTTTCATAAAATCCTCCTTCTTTCTTTCTTTTTTTGTTTTTTTGTTTTTAATTTTTTTATTTTTTAAAATTTTATCTATTTTTTTACTATTTTATATCTTACTTAATCATAATTATACCATATTTTTTTTATTTTAAAAGTTATAAAATTAAAAGTTGAATTTTTTAGTTTATAATCTTTCATTTAAAAATTGTATTTATTTATTAATTGTGATATTATATTAATGAGTAATTTATTAAAATAAAAACTATAAAAATATGAGGTGTACGATGTCAACAACAAGAAAATTAAATCCCGGTAAAGTAACAAGATTTGTTATTGTGATGATTTGTTTAGTGACACTAGGAATTTTTGGACGAGGTGTATTTGATAGACATTTTTTTAACACGCGTATGACCGTTATTCCAAATGTTATGAACTTAAATGAAAAAGAAGCGATAAAATATTTGAAGGAAGCTGGACTAAAAGTTAAAGTTATCCATTCAAAAACTGAAAAAGTGCCGTTAAATGTGGTTCACAATCAAGATCCACGACCTGGAAAAAAAGTTAAAGTTAATAGAGTTATAAAAATTTGGGTTAATAATGGACAAAATCAAGTTGTGCCAAATATAATCGGACTTGAACTTTTGGAAGCCAGATCAAAATTAAGAGGACAAAATATTCAAATTGAAACAATTGATTATTATCCTTCGAACCAAAAATATAATACAATTTTAGGTGTTTATCCAAAACCTGGAACAAAACTTGAAATTAATCAAAAAATTTCAATACTTGTATCTTCTCAGCAAATGATAGATCCATCTGTTATGCCAAATTTGATAGGACTTGACTTAAACGATGCAAGAGAACTTGCAAAACAAGTTGGAATAAATATTCAAAATGTGTCTTACACAACTGACCCAACTTTACCACTAAATACTATTATTTCTACAAATCCTGCAGCAGGAGCTAGAATTCAGCAAGGTCAAAATATATCCGTTGTCATAAATACAGCTTCTCGTGCCAGAAGACGGCAGACAACTGAAGAAATAATAAATAGATCAAAAAATGACATTAATAAAAACGGAATAGAAAAAGCGATTGACGACACAATTAATAAAATTGATAGTAGTAGTCCTGGAAATAATAATAGTACAAATAATTCGACAAATAATGGAAATAGCGGAAACAGTGGAAGTGACGGAGATAATTCATCACAAGAAAACAACTCAGGTGGTCAACAATCAGAAGATGACAGTGGAGAATAAAAAAGAAAGGGGATTAAATCATAAAAGAAAAAGTTAAAGGAAAAGTTATTAGAAAAATTAAAGGTTTTTATTATGTCGTAAAAGAAGACGCCAAAAATTTAAGCGAAGAAAATATTTTTGAGTGCAAATTGAGAGGCAGCTTAAAAGTGAAAAACAGTAAACTGAATTGTATTATTGGAGATGTGGTCGAATTTGACGAAGATGAAAAAGTTATAACAAAAATTTTTGATAGAAAAAATTATTTGCACAGACCACTTCTCTCAAATATAGATTTCATTGGAATTTTATTTGCAATTGAAAATCCTAAATTTGATTTTACTAATTTTCAAAAAATGCTATTGAATGCAAATTATCAAAATATTCCGTGCATTTTGATTTTATCAAAGGTTGATCTTGTTTCTAAAGATCAATTAAACCAATTTTTGGAAGAGTTTGAAAAAGTTTTTGGAAATACAGTTCATATTTTTCCAATTTCTATAAAAGAAAATTTTGGAATAAAAGAATTAAAAGATTATATAAAGAAGAAGTCCATTGTAATTTCAGGACCGTCTGGTGCAGGAAAATCTTCACTTATTAACTCTTTAATGGGAGAAGAGATACTTGCCACAAGTGATGTCAGCCAAAAGACAAAAAAGGGACGGCACACAACTACAGAAAGCAGATTTTTTATGACTGATGAACATTCTTATGTGATTGATACACCTGGTTTTTCAACGCTTGATTTTCCAAAATTGAAAAATAGAAAGGAGTTGGAAGTCCTTTTTCCAGAATTTCTGGAATTTTTACAAGACTGTAAATTTCGTGACTGTATCCACACGAATGAGCCTAATTGTGCGATTAAAGAAAATGTTCAAAATCAGAAAATTCATAAAAAGCGATATGACTTTTATCTTTATTCGCTAGAAAACATAAAAATTAAATAGATTAAAAAACAAAAGAAAAGAAAAAAAGAAAAGAAAAAAAAAGAAAAGAAAAAAAAAGAAGAAAAAGAAAAGAAAAGAGGAAATTTTGATGGGAAAAAAAATAATCGTTGCACCTTCTCTATTAGCAGCAGATTTTAGCGATTTAAAAAAAGAAATTCAAGAAGTGGAAAAATTTGGAGCGGATTTTCTTCATCTCGATGTAATGGACGGAAATTTTGTGCCAAATATCAGTTTCGGCTCTCCAATTTTAGAAGCGATAAGACCTCACACAAAACTTGTTTTTGATGTTCATTTGATGGTTGAAAATCCTGACCGTCTGATTCATCTATTCAAAGACTGTGCGGACATCATAACTGTTCACGCAGAAAGCACGAAACATTTGAACAGAACCATTCAGCTGATAAAATCTTTTGGAAAAAAAGTTGGAGTTGCTCTTAATCCGTCAACTCCGCTGGATTTTATAAAATATGATTTAGACAATATTGACATGGTTTTAATTATGACGGTAAATCCTGGTTTTGGCGGACAAAAATTTATTCCTGAAATGCTTCCTAAAATAAAAGAGCTAAGAAATTTAGCACCAGAAATTGATATTCAAGTGGATGGCGGAATAAATGATAAAACTGGAAAACTGGCAGTCCAAGCTGGAGCAAATATATTAGTTGCAGGTTCTTACATATTTAGCGGAAATTATGAAAATAAAATTAACTCATTAAAATTTTAAAGAGAGGGAAAAAATAAATGTATAATAAAATGGAAAATTTATTGGATCAATTTTATAAAACATATTATAAAATTGAAGAAATTAATTTAAATCAAGTTATAAAATGTCTGACGACTACTGAAATACATGTAATTGAAGCCATCGGACAAGATAAAATCACAATGAACGAACTGGCTGAAAAACTTGGAATTACAATGGGAACTGCATCAATTGCCATAAATAAACTAAATGAGAAGCAATTTATCGAGCGGATTCGTTCTGACGAAGATAGACGAAAAGTTTTTGTAAAACTTTCTAAAAAAGGGGAAATGGCGTTAAATTATCATGGAAATTTTCATTCAACAATTTTAGAAAAAATTACAGAAAATATTCCAAAAGAAGAATTAAAGGCTTTTGTCACAACTTTTGAAACTATTGTAAACAATTTGGAAGCAGTGAAAAAAGATATTCAACCTGAATCAATTTTAACTTTTGAAGAAGGCGACACCGTTCAAGTTTCTTCCATCAAAGGAAGTGTTGCAATAAGAAAATATTTGAATGAAAAGGGAGTTTTGATAAAATCTCTTATAAAAATTATAAATATCGACAAATTTTTAATTACGATGTTAGTTGACGGAGATGAAAAAATTTTAAATGTGGAAGATGCAGAAAATATAATGGTTAGAAAAAACTCTCTGTAATTTTTTAAACTTAAAAACTCTTTCTTGCATTTTTTTCATTTATTAAAGAGTAAAGAAAGAGTTTTTATTTTTTTGAAAAAAGGTTGAAAAATAAGAAAGGTAAAAAATAATAAAAATCATGAAAAAAAATGGAGAAAAAACGACAACACCAATTAAAGATTTGAAAATTATTCAAAGAAACGATTTTCAAAATTTCACTTTAGATTCTGTATTAATTTCTGATTTTGTGAAAATCAACAGAAAGACAAAAAAAATTCTTGATATTGGAACTGGCTGTGGAATTATTTCAATTCTTTTGGCAAAACGAAGTAAAGCAAAAATTACTGGAATTGAACTTTTGGAAACAATGGCTGAAATTGCGAAAGAAAATGTTAAAAATAACGGTTTTTATGAACAAATTTCGATTGTGAACGAAGATATTAAAAATTATAAAAAAACTTTTTCAGAAGCGCAGTTTGACACAATTGTCACAAATCCACCATATTTTGAATTTAAGGGAGATTTTTCTCAGATTAATGACTTGGAGCAATTGGCTTGTGCTAGACATAATATGAATCTGACGATTGAAGAAATTATAAAAATTTCAGCATATTTATTAAAAAATATGGGAAGTTTTTCGATAGTTTTTCGGAGTGAGCGGCTAATTGAAATTTTGGAATTACTAAAAAAATATAATTTAGAGCCAAAGAGAATGAAAAACTGTTATACTAAATGGAATGAAAATGCTAAAATTTGCATGATTGAAGCGATTAAAGATGCAAATAGCGGACTTTTGATTGAAATGCCAATTTTTGTTTATGATAAAAATGGGAAAAAAAGTGAATATATTGAAAATCTGTATAAATAAAATATTTAGAAAAATTTAGAAAAATTTAGTTATATCTTGACATTTACTTTAGTCTATGATAATTTTTATATAATTAATTAAATAAATAAATTTAGAAAGGTAAATATGTTTAAAAAAATATTAATTTTAACGACATTTTTTTTATTTAGCGTCATAACATTTACTCAAAATAGTAAATTTTTGGCAGTTGGAAATGTGAAAATTGTGCGGCAAGAGCCACTTGCAATTAAAAGAGAAGATCTTAATATTACAATTGAAAAAGATAACACTATAAAAGTTGAAAGTTTTTACACTTTTGAGAATGTTGGAAATTATAATGTAAAATCGACATTTCTTTTTTGGCTGGATTCGAACATTGAAAAAGTTGAAAAAGAAGATTTTAGCAATAAAAATACGAATAATCGTGGAAAATATATTAACAATATAAAATTTTTCTCTGATTACAAAAAATCTCAAAATTTGAGAGCAGTTATAAAATTTGACGAAAATATTTATAAAAATCAAAATGGAGAAGACATTCAAAGAGAATGGTTTGCGATTTCAAAAACTGTAGAACCAAATAAAGAAGGAAAACTTTATCTTTCTTATGACTTAAAAAATACAGATTTCTTGCGAACAAAAAATTTCACATACAGTTTTGATTTAGTGAATAATTTTTTGAATAAAAATAAAGCAGAAATTTTTTATGTAAATATTTATAATAAATCGGCTAAAAAAATAAAAAATATTGATTACAAAAACTATGAATTTAAAAATATAAGTACAAATAAAAATAAGGAACATTTTGAACTTCTTGTAGGAAATGTTAATTTAGATGACAAAATGGTCATAAATTTTTATTAATTAATTAATTTAACAGATGAAAGGAGAAAAATGAGAGTTGTTGCTGGAAAATTAAAAAACAGAAAAATTTACTCAAGAGAAGGAAGAGATACAAGACCAACTTTAGAGAGAATTAAAGAAGCGATATTTAGCATACTTGGCGAACAAATTGAAAATGCAAGATTTCTAGATTTATATTCGGGAACTGGAAATATTGCGATTGAAGCACTGAGCCGTGGAGCTAAAAGAGCTGTTATGATTGAAAAAGACAAAGAAGCACTGAGAATAATTATTGAAAACATAAATAATTTAAATTTGTCAGACAACTGCAGAGCTTACAAAAATGATGTTTTTCGTGCGATAGAAATACTTGGCAGAAAAAATGAAAAATTTGATATAATTTTTTTAGATCCGCCATATAAAGAAAATATTTCAGTAAAGACAATTAAAAAAATTTTTGAGTGCGAAATACTTGACGAAAATGGAATTATTATTTCAGAACATGGCGTTTATGAAAAAATGCCAGAAAAAATAGAAAAATTTGTAAAATATGACGAGAGAGATTACAACAAAAAAATTGTCAGCTTTTATAATTTTGAATAAAAAATTTAAAAATAAAATTAAATAATTTATAAATAAAGGAGAAAAAATGGCAGCAAAAAAACAAACTTATGAAGAAAATATTGAACAAATTGATGAAATTTTGGAAAAATTGGAAAATGAAGAATTGTCACTTGATGATTCAATTGAAGAATATGAAAAAGCGATAAAACTTATAAAAGATTCAGAAAAATTACTAGAAATTGGTGAAGGAAAAGTGCTAAAAGTTTTGGAAAAAAATGGTAAAATAGAAGTTGAAGATCTAGATTAGTTTAAAAAAATTATTTTAATTAAAAAAATTAAAAAATATATAAATATGAAACGGTGTAAAAAACTATGTTAAAAGATTATTTAAAAGAAAAAAAAGAAATTATAGAAAAAAATTTACAAAAAAAATTGCAAAAATATGAATATCCAGAAAGACTTTCTGAAGCGATGAATTATGCCGTTATGAACGGCGGAAAAAGAATTCGTCCCATTCTTATGTATATGATGTGCGACTTATTTCAAAAAAGTTATGAAAATGTGGAAGATATTGCGGTTGCACTTGAGTTTATTCACTGTTATTCACTTGTTCACGACGATTTACCAGCGATGGACAACGATATGTATCGCCGTGGAAAATTGACAACTCACATAAAATTTGATGAAGCAACAGCTATTTTGGTGGGAGATGTGCTTTTGACGGAAGCATTTAATGTCATTTCCAGTTCAACGAAAATTAGCGATGAAAATAAAGTTGCGATAATTTTAAAACTTTCAGAATATGCAGGATTTTACGGAATGGTTGGCGGACAATATAAAGATGTTGAATCTGAAAAAATACTAAATTTAGACACAGAAAAAAATATCAAAAAAAATATAAATATTGAAGAAAATAAAAAAATATTAAAATACATTCACACCCATAAGACAGGAAAACTTTTAACCGCTGCAATTGAATTGCCGCTAATTGCTTTTGATACACAAAAAGAAAAAAGAGAAAAATTAGTGGAATATTCAAAACTTATTGGACTTGCTTTTCAGATAAAAGACGATATTTTGGATATCGAAGGAGAATTTGAAAATACTGGAAAAAAATCAAACGATGTGGAAAATGGAAAATTGACTTATCCAAGTTTATTTGGTTTGAAAAAAAGCAAAGAGATGTTAGATGAATGTTTAAAAAAAGCGAATGAAATTATAAAAAATGATTTTTACGGAAACGAATTGCTTATGGAACTTACGCAATATTTTGAGAACAGAAAAAAATAAAAAAAATTTTATTTAAAAAGAAAGTGGGAACTTTATGAAAAAACTATTTATGATTTTTTTACTTGCTATGTCAATACAAATGTGTGGTCCTGACCTAAAATTAGATTACAATGTAACAAAAAGTGAAAATTATAAAATTTCTGAAAAAAAGTTGAAAAGAAATTCTTTGGAAGTGAAAAAAGCGTTTGAAGAAGATCAGAAAAAATTTAAGGAAAAAGTGAAAGAACTTGCGACAAAAGTGATCGAAGACCAAATAAAATCAACTAAAAACGGTAATGACGATCTAAGTCTTCAAACTGCTAAACAAATGGCGGTTAGAATGATTGAAAAAGGAATTGAATATCAAAAATCAAAAATCGAAGAAATAAAATTTTTCAGTGACAAAGACGCTCAAATTTCTCAAAAAGTGAAAATTTTGGACAACTCTAAAATTCAAAAACTTCAAAATGAGAGTGTACTTTTTGATCTTGTAGCAAAAAAATTGAAATATAAAGATGTAAACGAAATGATTTCTAAAATGCAATCAATGGATAAAAACGAAGGTACTTCTAAAATTATGAACGGAATTGCTGAAGTTATGGACGATGAAATGAAAAAAGAAGAAAATTACACGCAAGTAAGTGCAACTGTGAATATGGAAAAAATTAACGGAAAATGGCAAATTAAAGATTTAAATGAACAAATTAAAAATATAGAAATTATATTTTCAAATTTATCACAAGCCATTATAAAATAAAGGGGAAAACAATGTTTGTTGAAAAAGAAAATCACTTCTACATAGAAGAATTTGAAAAACTGGGAGTAAAAGCGATTTACACAAAAAAAAATGCTGGAAATATGTCAGATTACTGTCCCATTGAAAATCAAATTGAAGGAATCCAAAAAGAAAACAGAAAAAAATTATTGGAGCAGTTTGGATTTGAAAATAAGAAGTCCGTTATGGCATTTCAAACACATTCTGCAAATGTTTTTGTGATTGATGAAAATACGAAAAAATATTATTATGAAAAAGAGTGCGACATAGATGGATTTCTTACAAAGAGAAAAGATGTTGCAATTTTCACTTTTTATGCGGACTGTCTTCCAATTTTTGTATATGACAAAAAAAATAAAGTTATCGGAGTGTGGCATTCAGGATGGCCAGGAACATTTAAAGAAATGATGAAAAGTGGACTTGACAAGATGAAAGAGATTTACCAAACTGATCCAAAAGATGTCTTAACGGGACTTGGAATTGGAATGCAACAAAAATATTATGAAGTTGGAATGGAATTTTACGAAAAGTTTTCAGATAAATTTGGAAAAGAAAGTGAACTTATAAAAAAATCTTTTTGCTGGAATGAAAAAACTAAAAAATATCATTTTGATAACACAAAATTTAATGAAATTATGGCACTAAAACTGGGGATTTTAAAAGAAAATTTAATTGTTTCAAACGAAGACACTTTTAATCCAAAATTTCACTCTTACAGAAGAGAAGGGAAAATGAGTGGAAGAGCTACAGCTATGATCAGCTTTATTTAAATACTTCTGTATTTTCTGTATTTGATATTTCATTTTTAAAATGTTATAATTTTAAACAACTTAAATTGGAGGTAAAAAATGAAATTTTTTGATTTTATAAAAAAATTTTTTTGGCTCACTTTAAAAGAAACTTATTCGTTTTTTTTGAAGTTGACATTACTGATAATCTTAATTTTTATTATAGGATTTTCAACTGTAGCAATTCTAAATTCTAAATTAAATGGCGAAAAAGTCAAGAAAAATAATGACTATGTGCTATTTAATGTTTCAGATGTTGTAGAAGACAAAGTTATTGGCTCAGATTTACTTTCTGACAAAAAAGATATTTCGTATATGGATGTCTTGCAAAGTTTAGATACAATAAAAGATGATGATTCTATAAAAGGTATTATTTTGTCGCTAGATGACATCAATTTGTCTTCTTCTAAAATTGAAGAACTTACAAAAAAATTTTTAGAGATTAAGCAGCATCATAAAAAAATATACGCTTTTGGAGCATATATCACAAATGCAAATTATAAACTGGCGTCCATTGCCGATGAAATTATAGCAGTTCCATCAGCTTCAGCTAATGTAAATTTAACTGGCTACAACTATTCTGATATTTATATGAAAGGACTTCTTGACAAACTTGGAGTGGATATGGAAGTTGTAAGAATTGGAAACTATAAATCTTATGGAGAAAACTATGTTTCTAATCAAATGTCGCCTGAACTAAAATCAGAACTTACAAGAATTTTTGAAAATAGATACCAAAAATTTATAGATGATATTTCTAAAAATAGAAATATTGATAAAAATTCTTTAAATAATGATATTGTAAATGGAATTGACACTAATTTATCGACTTTTGATGCAAGAGATAAAAAACTAGTTGATAAATTGGAACATTTTTCTGATTTTACAAAACGATTAAATATTAAAGAAGATAATGTTTCTGATATTTATGATTATTATGAAAAAAATGTAAAAGATACAAAAATTGGAAATGAATCAAACGGAACAATTGCTGTAATCTATGCAGAAGGTTCGATTTTGTATGATGCAAGTGGCGTTACGCAAGGTGTAATTACTCCCGACAACATCACTCAAAAACTTGAAAAAGCGATGAAAACTAAAAATTTGATGGGAATTGTACTTCGTGTAAATTCTGGTGGAGGTTCGGCTCTGGCTTCAGAAGTTATCTATCAGGAACTTTCTAAAATAAATGTGCCAGTTTATGTCTCAATGTCTGATATGGCAGCATCTGGTGGTTATTACATCTCAATGTCAGGTAAAAAAGTATTTGCCGACAATGCGACAATAACAGGTTCTATTGGTGTTGTCTCAATGATTCCAAAATTTTATAACGCTCAAAATAAACTTGGAATTTCGTCAAATAGTATTAGCAAAGGAAAATATTCTGATATTGACAACAATTTTGCACCACTTTCTAAAGAATCAAAACAAAAACTTGTTCAGTCAATGCAGCAAACTTATGCTGAATTTAAATCTCGAGTTACAAACAATAGAAAAATTGATGAAAATACACTGGAAAATTATGCACAAGGAAGAATTTGGCTTGGGGATGAAGCTAAAAACATACATTTGGTTGACGGAATTGCCAGTCTTGACGAAGTTATTAAAACTATGGCAAAAGATTTGGGAATTGATAAAAGAGATTATGCGGTTGAAAATATTTATTTGGAAGAAGACTTTATGACAAAATTACAAATGCTGACTTCAAAAGTTTCCGAAAAATTTAAGTTATCAACTGAGTTAAAAGAAAAAATTCCTGGAGCTAAAAAAGCGCTTGAAACATATGATGTAGCTCTTGCGAATAAAAATAAACCGCTTTATTACTTGCCGTATAAACTAGAACTTTATTAAAAATTATAATTAAAAAATAAAAAAAAATAAAAATTAAATAATAATAATAATATTGTGATAACAAGAAGTTCTATTTTTCAAATTAAAAATAATTTTAATATATTTTAAAATCAAATTAAATTAAAAGGAGGGAATATGCTTTATTTGGATGGAATTGGAATTTCATTTTTGGTTAAAGAGATTAAAGAAAAAATTTTAAGATATAAAATTACAAAAATTTTTCAATATGACAGAAATTCATTTTCACTTTTTTTTGGAAAAAATAATTTAATTTTTCAAGTGAAAGATAATTCTACGATTTTTTATTTAAAAAATGAAAAAGATTTAAATACAGATTATCAGTCAAAGTTTTTATTATCTCTGAAAAAATATTTGCAAAATTCAGTTTTAATAAATATAAGACAGGAAAGTTTTGACAGAATTGTATATTTTGATTTTGAAAAACTCAATCAATTTGGAGATATTGAAAAATATACACTTATTATTGAAATAATGGGAAAAGCGAGTAATGTCTTTCTCACTTGCAGAGATAAAATTTTAGCTGCACTTTATTTTACTACACTTGAAGTTGGAAATCGTGTCATTATGACTGGCGCAAAATACACTTTGCCATTTGAAGAAAAGAAAATTCCGCCAATTTATTTTGAGAGCGAAAATTTTCCTTTTGAAACGGATGATTTTTTGAAAAAATGCGAAGGTGCTGGAATTCCATTTGCTGTGCAGTGTGCAAGTAATTATGACACTTTTAAAAAATATTTGGAAAATTATAAACCTGTGATTTATAAAATTTCAAAAAATAAAAAAATACAAAAAATTTTTACTTACAATGAATTTTCTGAATTTGAAGAAAAAAAGGTTGGCGAAAATGAATATTATGAAACTTTGAACGAAGGTCTTAACGAATATTTTAAAGCAACGATTACTTCAAATGTGCTTAACGAAAAGAAAAAAAATTTGCTAAAATATGTCGACACGCAAATTAAAAAATTTAAGAAAATAAATAAAAATATAAATACCGATTTGAAAAAAAATGAAAATTATCAAAAATACAAAAATATTGGCGATATTTTAGCTGCAAATATGCATAAATTAAAATATGGAATGAAAAAAGTCACAGCTTTTGACTTTTACGCAAATGAAGAAATTACGATAAATCTTGATCCAACTCTTTCGCCAAAAGATAATTTAAATTTTTATTATAACAAGTATAACAAAGGGAAAAGAACACTTACAGCGCTAAACGAAAGGCTTGTTGACATTCAAAATGAAATTAAATATTTTGAGCAAATTAAGATGTTTATTGAAAAAGAAAATGATTTTATTGGAATTGAAGAAATTGAGTCAGAGTTAAAAATGTCAAATTTCACTCATACAAAAAAAATTAAACTTAATAAACATAAAAAAAGAGAACTCCTTTCATTTGAATATAACGGCTTTAAAATTTTTGTTGGAAGAAATAATAAAGAAAATGAAGAAATTTCTTTTGCAAAAGGAGAACCAAACGATATTTGGCTTCATATAAAGGATATTCCTGGAAGTCATGTGCTAATTCTTTGTGGAAACCGAGTTCCAAGTGAAGATGTCATTTTTTATGCAGCAAAATTGGCTTGTGAACATTCAAAAGCACAAAAAGGCGACAAAGTCACAGTTGATTATTGCCAGCGAAAGTTTGTTAAAAAAATTAAAAATAGCAAACCTGGAAATGTCATTTACACAAACTTTCATTCAATTTTGGTCGAAGTAGAATAAAATAAAAAAATAAAAAAATTAGAAATAAAAAAGGCTATCCATAAAAATAAGATTTTATGAAATAGTCTTTTTATATTTTTAGAGCTTTAAAATTTTTAGTTTTTATTATTTGGATTAATTCTATATTCTTTAAGCAATTCATCGTTTTCCATAATAAACGGCTTAGCCACAGGCTGTCCCCATGCAGTATCATACTTATTCATCAAATAATCATTAAGTTCAGTCCGATTATTAAATTTCAATGCTTGATAAGGCTGCTGAAATGCCAATTTTTCAATAAATAATAATTTTCCATCTTTCTCAGGAACTAGAATTCCAACATGTCCTACAAACAAAATATTCTCCTTTGGATCATCATTAAAATGAAAAAATACAGAAATCATCGAAATTTTACTATTTTTATCAAATACAATTCCACGCTCTTTCCAAGTGTTTTTTACATTTTTAGCGTGAATTCTCACATCTTTAGTCATCTCTGTCGGAATTTCTGAAAATAAATTAACAAATTTATCTTTTTCATTTTGAGAAAATAACTCAAATGGCACATTTTTCAATGACTCCACATCCATAAAAAGCATTTCTCCTACTTTTACAACTGGTTTTTCCATTTTTATATAATCTTTCATCAATGTAAATGCCGTTATCCGACAATTAAATCCAGGAAAATTTTTATTCTTTTTGTCCCAAATTTGCTGAATTGCCGCTTCATCGTAATTCGGATTTATATTTTTAGAATTTAAAAATCCTGATTTTATCAATCCTTTATTTTCAGTCGCTTCGTTATAATAATTTACACTTTTCAAAAAAAGAGCTATATTGCCAGAATTAACTTTTGCATTTTCTAAAATTTCACGAATTTGATTTTGAGTGACTTTATCCGCTATATTTGAGTAATCTATGCTTTTTAAATATTCTTGTTCTGTTTTAAATTTTTTGTATTTTTTGTATCTTTTACATTTTCATTAATTTGTTGATTTTTTATATTATTTTTTTTAACGCCATTTTCATTTGAACAGCTTAGTGCAAAAATAACTGCTGCAAAAATTAATAAAATTTTTTTATTTTTCATTTTATCTCCTAATCTCAATCTCAATTTCAATTTCAATCTAGTCAATTTAATTATAGTTAATTTAATTAATTTAGTTAATCAATTTTTTTATTTTTATAATTTAATATTTATAATTATGATTTACTGTCTACATTAAAACTTTTGCTATTATTCGTAAAATAATTTTTTTTGTTTTGTGAAACTGAGATTTTTAAATCTTCCGTATCATTTTGAGCTGTTTCCTTGTCAGAATCTTTATCTTCGCTCAATTCCAAATACAAATATTTCCCATCTTTTGCTTCTACATTTTCATCGTCTATTTTATCACTTGTGTAAATTTTAGAAACTTTTCTGTTTACTTTTGTTTCTGTTGTATTATTAACTATTGGTTCATCCCCTTTATCTTCTTTTATCTTTTTGGAAATATGTTTTTGAGTCACTGTAACTGCATTGTTTGACAATTTTTCATTTTTTAAAGACTTGTCAAATTCAATAACAACAGCTTTTACTTTTTTTCCTGAACCTTTTTTTTCAGTTATCGCCGTTACATTTTTTACATTATTTACATTTAAATTTCCTTTATCTGAAATTTTTATATCAATACGATTATCTTTGCTTTCAGTCAATATTACAAATCCAACCAGTGCGATTAAAGCTCCAAGCACTACATTTCCTAAAGTTTTTATTTTCATAATAAACTCCTCCTTTTCTTTAAATATTTTATATTTAAATTTTTTATTATTTTAATTTTATTATTCAAGTATATTATACCCCATATTTTTGTAAAAATTTTGTTTTTTTTCTTTAAAATTTCTTGTAACTTGCCAGTATTTTACAAAGAATCAAAATTTTTAATAAATTTTTCAAAAAACTGCACCTTTTGTCTTGTTTTTATCCAAGATTTTAGGTACAGTTTATATTTTAATAAATTATTCTAATTCCAAATCCACCTCTTAAATTTTTCACATCTGTGTCATATCCAGCGTTTAGCGTAACTCCTAATCTTGTATTTTCAATTCCAAGATTTAAGTCAGCTTTTCCATTTCCTCGTCTATTTTCTTTTTCACCTCTCAAGTTGTACCAATCGGCAGTTGTATAATTTACTCTTGCTCTGTTGTCTGCATCATTTACTTTTCCAAGTTCGCTTTCATAGGCAAGTCCAACTGTCGCTATAAATGTTGTTCGTTTTGCCATCTTTTGCTTAAATTTCCATTGCACACCAACTTCAGGTTTTATCGAATAATAGTCGTTTCCTTTGACTTCAAGCCGCACTTGACCGTCTTTTTCTTTTACGCCAGTGAATCTTCCATATTCAAGCGCCAAACTTGCATATGGCTTAATACTTGTTTTTTCACTCGTTCTAAAAGTTTTACTAACTTCATTTTTCACTGCAGCTCCGTAGCTGTAATATTCCGATTTTGCTTCAAAAATATCATCCACAACTGCAAATTTTCTCTTCATGTTATTAACTCCGCCAAATACTTCAGATGAAATTGTCCAATTTAAGCTGTTATTATAATCAAATGGAGTTGATTTAAAGATTCCAGCTTTTGCAACTTGCTGAACTTCTCTTGATTTTCCTAAGTCATCGAATTTAAAATTATTTCTCACAAAACCAGCATACCATCCTTTTGTATCTCCTAAATGAACTGTTTCGTCTTCATGTAAATATGCCACTCCATACGCATTTGAATCATAATCTATAATTCCTTCGCTGTCAGTTTTGTATCCATTTTTCATTCCAAATACTTTTATTTTATTAGATTGTTTTGATTTTGTTTCCCATTCGTTATACAAATAGTCAAATTCTTTATTTAACAGATGTCCTGTTTCAAAAATTCTTTGCTGAACATTTGCATATTGATGTCCCATCATTTCGTCGTATGCTTGAGCTAGTAAAACTTGTTCATTGTTTCCAATTCCATTTAATTTTTCAAACACTTCTTTTTCACGAGAATCCAGTGCATTCATATCGTATCTTTGTTCCAATCCATCTGTGAAATTATATTCGTTTGAAGTTTTTGAAACAAAAGCCGTATAAGGAATTTTTGTCATAAGAACTCTTGTTATTTGTCCTGTTACTGGGTCAACTTCAGGAGTTGCCATCCAAGTTAGGGAGCTTGAATAAGGAGTAAAATTAAATATTCCTGCTCTTATTTGATTTAAAAATGGATCTAAAATTTGACTTCCTATTGCTACATTTTTTGAATTTGTAAGTCTTGAAAATTCAGTTCCGATTATTAAGTCACTATCTATTGCCATTGATGAAACGCCGTTTAAATTTATTGGTTTTGTTCTTCCTAGCGTGTCAACATACACTCCAAAATTTGAAAATCCAATATTTTTTTGCACAGGAAAATCAATTGTCTGAACTTGGCTGTCGGTTAAAATGACTCCATTTCTCTGGATTGCTAATTTTCCGTTTGGAAGTGTCACAATTCCAACACCACCTACAGTTTTGCTTGGATCTTTTGGTGCATAATAATCATTTGCTCCATTTGCAGAATTAATCACTCCACCAGCATTTAATTCACTCAGTACTTTTGAAGTATTTTCGGCATCTTTTCCTATTGGAAGTGAATTTCCGCTCACACCGTTTGAATTAGCGTCATATCTCACTCCATACGATCTTGAACCAGTAATATTAATTGTTCCATAATTTTTTATAACTGATTTATTGTTTTGTGTTCCTTTAATTAACACACCATAACTTCTATCAGCGTCAATATCAATTGTTCCATAATTTTCAAGCGTACTTCCATTTAACACAGCAACTCCAACCAAACTTTTCACATTATCATTTCCAGAATAAGAACCAGCTGTTCTAATTACTCCATTTGCTTCATTCACAAATTTTGCACCATTATCCGCAAAAACTCCTATCATTGTGTTGACTGGTTTTGCCGCTGTTGCTCCCGATGCGTCTAAATAGATATTTCCAGAATTTCTCATTGTAGTTCCTGCACCATTTCCATACATCCCCATACTAAGTCCACCGGTTACATATATATCTCCTCTATTTTCAATTGCTCCACCATCAGTTGCAGCCATTGCAATTCCGTAGTAAACATTGTTTTTATCACTTGCGTCAGTTTCTCCAACTCTGATAACTCCTCCATTTGAATTAACTGCCACAGAATTTAATCCAGTTGAATAAACTCCGATATTTCCAAGTCCTTGTGACAAGTCAATATTTCCGTTGTTTGCCACATAACCGCCATCTTTTGCGTAAATTGCTATTATTTTTCCGTTTGTTCCAGAATTTATATTAGCGTTGTTTACTACGACAGATTTTCCTTCAGAATAAAGGAAAGTTGACTCATTTCCCAAACTTACTTGTTCAGTTGCAGAGTTTGTGTAAAAGTTTGTCGCTGTACCTGGATTTGCTAAAATAACACCGTACGATTTATCTCCGACATTGAAATTTGATGTATTGTCACTGACTACAACTCCATTTGTTCCATAAACTCCGACAGGTTCACTATTTAGTGCAGTCGCTGTATGTGGTGCCACATTTACCGTTCCGCTTAAATTAACGCTTCCACCTCTTTTGTAAATTCCTATTGCCTGGTCTGCTACATTTATCACAGAATTTGTCGTCACATTTCCATTTTCACTTAATGAATAAATTCCAAATGAACCGTCATTTACATTTATAGTTCCATTATTTGTAATATTAATTTTAGAACCACCTTTTGCATAAATTCCAACAGTTGAATTATTTTTATTGGAATCAGTTGTAGCGGCAATATTCATTGTTCCATTATTTATAACATTCTGCTCATCTGTTCCTTCCAAATAAATTCCGATTGAACGCTTACCAGAAATGTCAAAACTTTGATTACTTACAATTTGTTTTGCACTTCCGCTCGTATTTCTACTAAAAATTCCAATTGAGTCGTCACCTGATAAACTTATTTTTGCGTCATTTGTCACATTTGAATTTAGCGCAACAATTCCTTTTGCTTTATTATTTGTACTTACAATTGAGTTTCCATTAACTTTAGCTGTTGCACCGTCAACATATATTCCAGTCGAACTTGTCCCCAAAGTTATTTTATTCCATCCTGTAAATTCAGATTTTCCAGTCATATAGGCCCCAACTCCATTTGCAGATACAAAAATATCGTTTCCATTTAAAATAGCTTTACTATTGTCAATAAATAACAATGGTTCTGATGAAGTTGCAAGAGTTCCAGTATTGTTATAATTTAGCGTTGAGTTTTCCAAATATCCTAAACTTCCACTATTTGCAAAATTATAGTTTCCGCCATTTACATTTATTGTGGCGTCTTTTCCGTAAAAGGCAAAAGCACGATTTCCCACAATTACATTTCCTGTCGTTGTCAAAGTTCCATTTTGTATAAACATCGCAACTGCTGGATTTTTTACAGTTCCGTCAGGATTTAAGACAGAATCTCCAACTGTTAAGTTTCCAGTATTATTTACAGTCGCCTTGTTTGCTGAATTTTGAGTTACATAAATTGCAGCTGAACCATTTCCTATTGTTATATCTCCACTATTTTTTACATTCAAATCCTGATTTCTTACTATATTTCCAGAAATATCCTTATCAGTCGCATAAATTCCAACAGAATTATTTCCTCCTGTCAAAGGACCTTTATTTTCCACTTTGTCAAATCCTATCGCATAAATTCCAGCCGAACCATTTCCTATTGTTATACTTCCAGTGGCTTCATTTAAAATCTCAGATTTATTTACATATCCTGCAGCTGCACCGCTATATGGCGCTGTACTTGAATTATAAACTCCGTAAATGGCTGTCGACTTGTCACCAACTTTCAAAGGTCCAGCATTTTTTCCACGAGCTGAATCCAAATATATTCCAGTCGAACTAGTTGCATTTGACAAATCAAGCGTTCCATTATTTACAACTTCGTAACCTAATTCTCTCCAAGCTACTGGAGCAGTTAAAGTTTCATTTTCATTTCCTTCAGCCATAAGTCCAATTATATTTTTTGAACCTGCTGTGGCATTGACCAAAAATCCTGAATTTAAAATAGCCTCTCCATTTATCACATGCGACATCACATTTCCAGTTTCCAAAGTTACATTTGCCTTAGTTATTGCTGGTCCTTCTGTAAGCCTAATTCTTTCAGAAGAATATCCATTTGTTGTAAATGTTCCACCGCCATCGTTAATAATTGCTCCTCTTTGTCCAAAAATAGCAACTCCTGAGCCACCTAACTCAATTTTAGAACCACCTTGAAAATTAACTGTTGAACCTGTCGTAACAATTGCTCCAACTCCATTAGATCCATTTAATTTAATATTTGATCCACTTGCAATTGTCACTTCGGATACAGCGCTTCCACCGCCATTTCCTATATAAATACCTGTTCCTGCTGTCGTTCCATCTCCAATTTTCATTTGTCCCGTATAAGAAATTTTACTTCCATTATCGGCAAATAATCCAACACCATTTGCTCCTGTTGTAATCGAAGTATCTATCGTTTTTGGCGTAGAACCTCCTTGTTTATCGGCATAAATACCAATTGCATAATTTTGTCCGTCTGTATTTCCAACTTTTATTCCACCTGTGTAACTTGAAATTTTCGTATTTCCTTTTAAAACTAATCCAATAATTCCATTTCCACCATCTGCTCCTGTTGTAAAGTCAAGTGCTGGAGTTGTTGAAACAAGTTCAGCTGGAGTTGATGAATTATTTCCTGATTCATTAGTTCCATCCAGATAGACTCCTACTCCATAACCATTTACTCTTCCAATAGAATTTTGTATTTTCCCAGCATTTTTAATATAATAAGCGACTTGATTTTGAGAATTTTTGTTCAAGTCAATAGTTCCGTTTGTTCCGTCAACTGTCGCATCTTGAGTTAAATAAACTCCAACAGAAGAATTAGCTGCATTAGAGAGTACAATATTTCCTTCTTGAGAAATTGTCGATTTTGGAGTATAAATTCCAACTGTGCTTTCATCGTTTAAATTTATCGTTCCAGTATTTTTTATAATCGAATCTCCAACACTTCCTGCATAAAGTTTTGTAGTTCCATCATAAACATTACTTGCAAACATTCCTGTTGAATTCTTTTCATTTACTTCAATAGTTCCGCCATTTTCCAATTCAATCTTTTTACCAGCAGCACTACTTGCTCCAAACATTCCAACCGACGACTTTCCGTCAAGTTTAATTTTTCCAGTATTTTTACCTTTAGCGTTATCTTTTACAAATATTCCAGTTGATTCTTTTCCAGAAAACTCAATGTCTTTAGAATTCAAAACTTCAGTTCCAGTATCTTTTCCATACATTCCAATCACAGATTCAAAATTACTTACAATTGTTCCTGCATTTTCAATTTTTGCACTTGCTATAGCCGCCATTCCTGTCGAATTTTTACTTTTCAAAGTAATTGTCCCAGCATTTTTACCTTTAGTTCCGCTATCACTTACATAAATACCAGTTGACTGACTTCCAGTAGAAGTTCCTTCCACAGTTATATTAGAACTATTTAAGACATCTGCTCCATTTTTTCCAAACATTCCAGTTGACTGGTCACTTTTTACAAGAATATCTTTAGAATTTTTCAATGTTGATTTATTTCCATACATTCCAACAGATTCATTTCCATTTACTGTAACTGTCCCTTGATTTTCTGCATTTAAGTCAGAATTTGAACTTGTTGAACTTTCAGCAAAAATACCTGCTGATTTTGTCATATTGACATTTATATTTCCTGCATTTTCATTAGTTATATTTAAAGTTCCCCCAGTTAATAATCCGTACATTCCAGCACTTTTGTTTTCACTGCTTCCAGCATTTCCAACATTTATAGTTCCGCTATTTTTCATACTATGACTGTTACTTGAAAACTCTCCATAAATTCCTGCTGAATCTGATTTTTCAATAGTAATCGAGTTTTTATTTTCAGCATCACTGTTTTTAAGAAAAATTCCTGCTGATTTATCGCTAGTCATTTTAATTTTTCCCAAATTCGTAATTGTAGATTCAGTTTCTCCGTAAATTCCAGCTGACTTATCGCCAGACATCTCAATTTTACCAGTTGCATCATTTGTCACAGTCGACTTAGTTGCAGAAATTCCAATTGATTTAGTTTTACTTCCAGCAATTTTACCATTATTTAAAACATTTATTTTATCCACGCCATTTGAAACATTATTCTTTGCCAAAATTCCAACTGAGTTATCCATATCTACAGAAATAGTCGCATTTCCTTCATTTTTCAATGTCAAAACTTTTGAAACACCACTTTCTGTTTCCCCATAAATTCCAACACTTTTATTTTGAGTTCCACTTGGCGTAAGATTTATATTCCCATTATTTACAGCAGAATAATCTTTCGTTGCATTTATCGTAAGTTTTGCAAACATTCCAGCACTTTCGCCTGATTTTACATTTATCACACCATTACTATTATTTGTAGAATTACTGTCCTGTGTATAAATTCCAGCTGACTTATCACCTTCAACATCAACAGTGGCAGCATTTGTCACAGTCGAATCATTTTTTCCAAACATTCCAGCTGAACCTTGTGCTTCTGTTTTGATTGTTCCACTTAAATTAGAAACCGTACTCGCATCTCCAAATAATCCCACAGAAGATTTTCCACTTGTCGTAATATTTCCTTTATTTTCCAATGTTGATTTATTATTACCATAAATAGCAGTAGAACCTTTGTTTGCAGTAGTTATTATATTATTATTTAACCCTGTCGAATTATTTAAATAAATTCCCACAGCTCCATTATTTCCAGTCAAAGCAAGTGTCCCATTATTTTCAACTGTTGCTCTATTTATTCCAGAAATTGTAGTCTTTATATTCGAAGTCAAAATTTTCCCAGAATTTATATTCACTGTTCCGCCATTTGTCACAAAAAGCTGTGCTTTGTCAGACACATTACTAAATTTCCCTGCTACCGTTGTATTTAAATCATCATCAATATTTACAGTTGTCCCATTTTCGCTATAAAATAAAGCTGAACCTGCAGCCATTTTTGAAACTGTCAAATTTCCAAGTATAGAATTAGTTATATTTACAGTTGGCGTTCCTACATTTCCAAAATAAGCAAAAACCGCATTTTTTCCAATGCTTGTTTCCAATTTATTTATAGAAAATCTATTACCAAATTCTGAAGTATCAGAAGAATAAAGTCCAATTGTTCTTTCTCCAAGCGTCAATTTAGCGTTATCAGAAAATGTCGTTGTACCAGCTTCTGAATAAACTCCCATCCCTGTATTAGAAGTTGTTGAGTTCCCAACTACAATCTCAGATTTTACCGTTCCTGTTGAATTATTATTAAAAATCCCTATTCCACCATTATTAGCCGTAATTGTTCCAGCATCGTGAGAAAATGTCCCATTTTCAGAATAAAGCGCAACTGCTCCTCCACCGTTTGTCGTTACATTTCCTTCATTTGTAAATGTTCCTCCATTTTGAACTACAGCATGATATTTATCACTTGATATAGTTTTTCCGCTTTCATTTGTAACGGTAGAATTTCCAGCATACACTCCTATTGAATTACTTCCAGTTGCAGCAATTGTCCCAGAGTTTTTAAAGTTTGTATTTTCCAACATCACACCATAGCCATTAGTTCCAGCAATATTGATAGTATTGTTGTTTCCATTAATTCCTGTAATGTTTCTAAAATACATTCCGATATTTTTGTCTCCATTTACATCAATTTTTCCATCATTTGCAAATGCCGCCGTTTCAGAAAAAACTCCCATATTTCCACCAACAGTGCTGTTAATAGTTATTGTTCCTGTACTTGTATTTTTCATATTTGTAGCATCTGCACTTCCAACACGGATTCCCATACTTCCAGTTGCATTTCCAGATATTATTATATTTTTATTATTCTCAACTTTTGAATTAACTTCAGAGTAAAGTCCAAATGAGTTATTTCCCGTTATTGTAATTGTTCCGTCATTTACAGCTCCATCATTTCCTAATTCATCCAAAAGAGTGATTCCACCTGATTCTTCTCCTTTTACATTTATATTTCCTAAATTTTGAAATTTTGATTCATTTCCTAAATCAACTCCAGTTTTTGCAACTACCATTCCATGGCTTTTTTTATTTTCCAAGTCGATAGTTCCACTACTATCATTAATAGCTATCATATGCCAACTATTTTTTAGGATGGAATTATCAACTAAAATATCACTTGTTGCAAATCCTGCTGAATTTTCTCCATTCATAACAATATTTTTTTTATTTATTAAGGTATGCTTATTTACACCAGTATTCTTTTCAGAAGTAAATATCATTGCAACTTGATTATTATTATTTCCTTGAATAAGTCCATTATTTATACCCGTAACTTTCATGACTTGATGCGTATCTGGCTGAACTTCTATTCCAGCCGTAACTTCAGCTACTAAATAAATAGTACCATTATTAGTAAAAGAATAAACAGGTGTTGTAATTCCACCCCATTCTATTATTCCATTTTTTTGGCTGGTTGGCAGTCCCGGATCTAATGTAACTGCTCTTTTTGTAGTTATATCTACATACATAACAGTATTTGTTGCAGTAGTAAAATCTCCACTATTAGTTATATATTCAGCAATTGCATTTTGCTTATTAGCAGCACCTTTACTTAAATAATAATCTTTTCCATCTAAATTTTTATTCTGATTCATTGTAAATCCTTGGTTATTCCCATACGGCTCTAAAGCTGGAACTTGAAACTCAACATTATTAATAGTAAGTTTTGGAGTTTTCACAACAGGTTTTTGTGGCTGAGTTACCGTTAAAGCCTGAATTTCATTAACACTTGGCGCAGTTATATTCATCTCAATATTTGGCGAACTAAGCTGCATTGAAATTGATGGCGCTTGTGCCAATACTGGTTCCTCTGGTGCTTTTGGTGCAGTAACATTTATTGAAACTGGCGTTATTGTTGGCAATTTTATTACTGGCGCATCTAGTGGCTTATTTACATTTAAAGTCACATTTGGTTTTATCACTTTTTTTGGCATGTCAATTTGTGGCTCTATTTTTATTTCTTCCTTTTGAATTGACTTTGGTCTTACATTTGCCATTATTTGAATTTCTACTTCTGGCTCTTGAACATCTAATAAGTTTACAAGTCCAGATTTTGTAGTTCTTCTTGTCGAATCATAGTTTGTAATTTGACCCATGATACTTTGTGCATTTCTTCCTTTTGTAAGTAAAACTCCTCTTTGCGACCAGTCTCCTCTGGAATACATATATTTTCCTTCTTTATCTCCATATCCTTTGAAAACTCCGCTATTTCTGCTAGCAAAAGTATTCACTCCAAATTGCCAGCTGCTCCAAGGTGATTTTATAACTTGATCCCCTTGTTCCATAAGTTCGATTAATTCTAATTCTGCATCATCTATTTCTTTTTCATTCTGCTTTTTAGTTTTCTTAATGTGAAGTCGTGTACTGTCCGCCGCCATCACAATTTCTTTATTTACTCTTTCGTAAAGCATATTAGGATTTGTGTTAAGTCCTGTCGAAAAAGTTATCATTCCTGTCATAAGATATGTAAATAGCAAAGCCTCGGTATATCTCACACCTCTCACTTGCTTTGCTAACGCTTTCATATCTCTTTGAGCTTGTCTTAAATTATTTGTCATAAATTCTCCTATTCTTATCCTCAATTAAAAAAAAAATATTATAATTTTTAATAAAATTTTTGTTTTTAGCGGCCTTAATTATATCATAAAAAAAAACCTTATTCAATGAATAAAGTTTTTTTTATTTTATTAATTTAATTATTTTATTTTATACTTGCAAAAGTTTTTTCAGCAAATTCATGTGCCAATTCCAATCTTGCTCTTTCTTTTGAATTTTCAAAAGTGGCAGGTGTAAACGGTATTTCTGAAGTTTTTACAACTAGGAAATAACCAGCTGGAAGATTTTTTTCTATTATTTCATTTTGTTTAGAAGCAAATAGTTTATTTACCAATTCATCATCTTTTCCAATTCCAGGAACTGTCTCACCTTTTAGTAATTTTTTAAATCTTTCTTTTACATTAAAGTTAAATCTGTCTTGTTTTTCAACTTGATCCCAAGTAGCTTTTCCGCTTTGAACTTGTGCTTTTAAGTCATTAATTTTTTGTGCAACTTTTTGTTTTGTAGCTTCTGATATATTTGGTGTAATCAGAATGTGACTAACTTTTGCTACATTTGGATTATTTGCATCTTTTGATTCAATATAAATAATGTGGTATCCAAACTGTGTTTGAATAGGTCCCACTATATCTCCCGCTTTTCCATTTTTAACCGCATTTGCAAATTCTGGGACAAGTCCAGATAGATCAGTTGTTTCTCCTAAACTTCCACCTTTAGAAGCTGACTTAAAATCTTTTGAAAATTCTTTCGCTTTTTGTGCAAAGTTATCTTTATTTGTTGTCTTCATAATTTCCTGTGCCTGTTTTTTAGCATTTTCTAAATCTTGTGAACTTGGTTGATATTCATCTCCTATAACATATCCTCCAATGCTGTTTTTCGTACTATAGCTATCTTTTTTCTGTTCAAATCTAGCTCTTAGTGTCGCATCGTCAGTTTTATAGTTGTCAATCAAAGAATTATAATATCTTTTAGATAAATCTTGTAATTGATCAACTCCGACAAGTTCTGGATCTGGTTTTAATCCAGCAGCTTTTGCTTTTACTGAAATTTTTACCAGTTTATCTAATTCCACTTTTAAATTAGCTTTTATACTGTTTAATAAATTTTCGGAATATCCTAATTGTGATTCTGAAATAGTTTTCAAAAGTCTTTCATTTACTGTTTTATTTAATATTTTATATTCACCATTTCTAGCTACAATCACTTTAGAATTATCATATATTTTTTTTATTTCAGGATTTTTAAACTCAATTCTTGCTTTTTCGCTCAATTTTGTTAAATAAGAGTTTAGCAGTGCATCATTTTTTTCCTGTTGTAAACTTTCTTTCAATTGATTTTTTATCTCATTGAAATCTTTTCCAGCAAGTCCAGCATATTGTTCCCTGTCAAACGCTTTTTTTACATCCGCATCAGAAATCTGATCTGCTCCAAACATTTTTTCCTGTAATTTTTGCATAATCTTATCTTGTTTTATTGCATTTTTGTAATCAGTTAAGTTTCTGTATCCACGAGCTGCCAACGCATTCATAAGATCTTCTTTTTTCACACCTTTAATTTCTTTATTAACTTGTCTATTAATTTCGCCATTTGGCACTTTTATTTTAAAATCAGATGCTGCTGAAATTAAAAGCGCTTTACTTACTAGATTTTGTAAAATTATCTCGTCTGTTATGCTATCTGGCACATCTTGTAAATTTTCTTGGGGTACTCCCATCTGTGCTTTTTGCTGATTTAATTGTGACAACTGATCTTTTAATATCTGTTTATATGATTCAAACTGGTCTTTATAGATTTTCTCATTATTAACTGTCGCAATAACTTCTCTATTTGACATTTGTCCAAAAATATTATTTTTCAAAAATAATATCGCACTTGCAAGCATTCCAATTGCAAATACAACTATCATAATAATGGACAATCTCTTAATTACTTTTCTGCTGTTTCCCATTTTCAATTTCCTTTCTCAAAATTTTCCGATTTTTTAACTATCATTTATTATAGCACATTCTGAAACTTTTTTCTATTCTAAATCTATTTTTTTAGAATGAATGTAATTTATAAGAAAGAAAATTCCAACATTTAAAAGAGCCACAAAAACTATATAAGTTATCCCATATTCTGTCATTAAACTAAAAAATACATTATCTCTTATTTCAATATCAGAGTTCAATTTAAATAAAAAACTTGCCATCAATGAAAAATAAAATATCCCAAGTATTATATTTGTTACAACATATGTAACTATTCCCATAATAAGTTTGTTAGATTTTACCAAATTTGCAAAAGTTACACACATCATAAAAACCCAAGAATTTAAAAGATATTGTAAAATTATACAAATTAACACAATTATTGCCACTCCCACAAATTTCCCAAAATACGGACTATGAAACAATTGCATTTTTAACTCATTTAATTCTGAATTTATAACTTTTAAACTTTGACCACTTGCAAGCAGACCGTTTATAGTTCCGATTATGTAAAAAACTATATAAAATATCGCTGAAATAAATGTCCAAAATATAAAATTCAAATATTTTGCCAAAATTAACTTTTTCGAACTTATTGGCAAGGAATTTATCAAATACCCTTCATTTCCATAAACTGAATTATTAAAATTCATTATTAAAATAAAAATAGTTAAAATGAAAGCATATGACATTATCAAAAAAAACGAAAGCGAAAATACCATTTTTAAAAGATAAAAAATAATAAAACTTGCATTTTCTTGTGATGCAGTCATACTTAATCGTATAACAAATGTAGTACATATTTGATTTACAACTCCAATTATAATTGCCACCAGATAAAGTGGTATAAGTCGTCTTTTAATCGCTCTAAAATCATATTTAAACAATTTCAACATTATTTAAACACCTCCCTAAAATATTCATCAATACTGACATTATGCTCTTTTTTAACATTCTCAATTGAATCGTACAGCAAAATATCCCCATCATTCACAAAAATAACTTCATCCAAGATTTTTTCCACATCATTGATTAAATGTGTTGAAATAATAAGTGTCGCCTCTTTGTTATAATTTTTAATTATCGTATTTAAAATATAATCTCTCGTAACTGGATCAACTCCAGCTATAGGTTCGTCCAGCAAATAAAGTTTTGCTTTTCTACTCATTGCCAAAATAAGTTGCACTTTTTCTCTATTTCCCTTCGACAACGCTTTAAATTTCGCATTTTTATCAATTTTCAAATCTTTTAACATCCCTCTTGCGACATTTTCATCAAAATCAGGATAAAAATCCAAAAATAATTGAATCAACGAATCAATACTTTGATTTTTGTCCAAATAATCCCTATCTGGAAGATACGAAATTATCTTTTTAGTCTCCACACCAATTGGCAGTCCATCAATTAAAATTTCTCCTGAAGTCGGCTTTAAAAGTCCCACTGCAAGTTTAATAAAAGTCGTTTTCCCGCTTCCATTTGGACCAAGTAATCCGATTATTTTATTTTTATTAATGGATAAATTAATACTATTTAGTGCCACATTATTTTTATACAATTTTTTTAAATCTTTGCACTCCACTATTTTTTCCATAATTTTACTTCCTTTCCATTTTTTCTTGAAGTTATTTTATCACAAATTTAAAAATTTTTAAACAAAAATATAAATAAAAAACCAGCATCTCTGCTGATTTTTTTATTTTACAAAATGATATCATCTACTGGTAACATCACCGCTCCCATCGAAATTCCTCGACCTAAGTCTATTTTCATAATTTTAATAATCCGTATAATCTCTTGTGCGTGCCTGTCTTCCAAATAAGTAACTAAAATACTGTCTGTCCCTGGCCAAACATGTGTATTAAAATGTTTAAAAGTTTTACTCCAAGAACTATGAACAGCTGGAACTATAAAATATTGATCTATTCCATACTCTCTTAATTCTTCTTTCATTTTTTTCGTATAAAATGAATCAAAATATATTTCTAATCTTTTCACAAAATTCTCCCCTCTAATTTTTCTGAACCTCCCACGACTAAAGTCACAGGGTTCTAAAATCTCTAAAAATATTTAAAAATTTTCTAAGAAGTTTGATAGCTTTACACTACCCTTATTCTTTTAGGTGTGTTCAGCTCACCTCTATTGTATAGGACACTTAAGTCCACAACTTTACTTTTTCTTAAAATATTTAATGCTCCATTACAATCTGCATTTATGAGTTTACCTGCGCTTGTTTGATATAGTCCTCTTTTTATCCTTTTTCCACTGAATTTATATTCTTGTATATTTTCTTTATCATATATTGGAATTTCATCTCTATCAAAGAAACTTGCTTTTGATGTATAACTTTCTTCTTGTAGCTTAAATTCTATTCCATATAGTTTACATAGATATATTAATTTATCTCTTAATTTTCCATATGGTATATTTACAAAATTTTGATTATTTATACTTCCAATATTTGAATTTCTTTGAAAATCTTCATTATATCCTAGAACTATTTTTCCTATATCATTATTAAGACAATAATTTATTATCATTCTTGCTGCTTTTGAAAGATAATCATTTATACGATTATTTCTCTTTCTGACTATTCTCTTTTGTCTTAATGTTGTGCGGGAGGTCTTTTGCTTATCTTTTATACTTTGTAATTTTGCATTTATCTTATTATAGTATTGATTAATAGATTTTAATTTTCTACCGTCTATTAGGAATGAAGCTCCGTTATTAGTTACACAAGTACAAAGATTGTTTATACCTAAATCAATTCCTAGTGCATTTTCTTTATTTAATTCCCTTTGAACTTCCTCTACTTCATAAGTATATTGAATTTCAAAGTACCTAGAATGTTGTTTTGGTATTATTCTAATCTCTTTTATCTTCTTGCCTTTTAATACTGGTGGTAGCTTAATTTTAACTTCCTGATGAGTTTTCTTAAACGAATTTGAATAAGGAACTATCAGCATATTATCTTTTAATCTAATAAAACCTATAACAAGAGTTGTAAAACCATCTTTATCAAGATATTTAGGTAATTTTATTTTTTTATTATCATATTGACCATTTTTAGCAAGTCTTAAAAGTCCAAAAAATGATTTGAAACTTCCATCTACTTCTTTTAGAATTTGCTGAGCTATATTAGAATTTAATTTCTTGTAATTTTCACTATTTTTAAGTATTTTATAGTTTTCATTATAACTTAAATACTTTTTCTTATTAAAATAGTATTGTCTAATATTATATATAGCTTCATTAGTTAAGTTCTTGGCTATATGAGATAAATATTTTAAATTCCTAAACTCTTTTTTACTAAGATGTTTTACTTGCTGTTTTAATGTTAAATACATAGATATCACCTCCTTTTCATCAGAGATATTATACCATGTATTCTACATTTTATCTGTCAAAAAAGTAATATTTTTTATTTATTTTTAAAGTTTTTAAACCCCCACAACAGTGGGAAGTGTTGTTCACATAAGTGCGCTACTACTTATGTAGTTCTCTTATGAACTTCTTGTTATCTCTAACAAGCACAGACTATATCTTATCCATAGTGTATTTTGACACCTTAGGCGAAACCACTTCCAATACCAATCACTTATATTGTCCCCTCACGAGGGATAGTCGTTGAACTTTCCTTTTCAGGCTTAGCTGCTGATTGTCTATTATCATAATGTTTAGGATTTAACCTTGCACCATCTAGTATATTTTTTCTGCTTTCGCTACCTTCACACTTATACCATATTCTCAATTAGGTATTATGTTGTGGTCATACTAGCTTTAAGAGTTCCCAGCAATTCAGTTTCTTTGTTGCACGATTTTTCTCCGTGTCTACATACAAGTTTCCCTATATGCTTACTAAAATTTTCGTGCAATTCATCTCACGACTAAAGTCGCGAGTGTTCTTGCACTATTTAATAAAAAAGTAAATTTTATAAGTTACCAAACACTTTAATAAATCAAAGAATCGAATTATTTAGCATATCCTCTTCTTTCTTCTTCTTTTTCCTGTCTTCTCTTTTCTTCTTTTTCTTTTTGTTTTCTCTCTTTTCTTTCTTCAACCAACGAATATAACACTGGTGTAAAGAACAATGTCAAGATTGTACAGAATGAAAGTCCAAACATTACTGCAATCGCCATTCCTTGATAGTATCCCGAACTTCCTTTACTCGAGAATACCATTGGCAACCAACCTAATACTGTTGTAAGCGTTGTCATTAAAATTGGTCGTAGTCTTGAACCACAGGCTTCTACTAAGGCATCATGAATCGACCAGCCTTTTTTCCGCAATCCCGCAACGAAATCAAGCATTACAATCGCATTATTAACCGCCATACCAAATAACATCAAGATACCAATCATAACGAACATACTAAGTTGTACTCTAGTTATCGCTAATCCTAAAATTACTCCAATCATTGATAATGGCAATGTTGTCATAATCATAAGTGGCAAGATAAATGATTCCAACTGAACCGCAAGTACTGTATAAATCAACACAATCGCAAGTAACAAGTCTTTCTTAATTTGTCCACCCATTTCAGATTGGTTTTTAGCTTGTCCTGCTACCCCAATTTTGTATCCTTCAGCTGGATTTGCCTTCTTGAATGACTGTTGAATAAATGTCGCTGCATCGTTAAATCCTTTTGATTTATCCAAGTTTGCACCAACTGTTACAATTCTTTTACCATTTTCTGTTGAAATAGTTGACGCACTTTCTTCATATTGCATTGTAGCAATATCTCCTAATCTAACATAAGTTCCTTTATTAGTTTTTATCTCTAAATCCATAATTTTATTCAATGAATTTTTTGATTTTTTTCCAATTCCAACACTACATCCAATGTTTCTGTACTTTGAGTTACATCAATCGGATTTGCAGATCCAGAAGCTGTCATAAATAACATTTGAGTAATATCTGTTACAGTTATTCCATAACTTTCCGCTTTCACTCTGTCAACTTCCAATTTAGCTTGTGGATATCCACCTTCAGTCGATGACTTAACATCCTTAAACCAAGACTGACTCTTCATATCATTCATTATCGAATTTGCAATTCTATTCAGTTCTTGTGGGTCATCACCTTCTATTTGAAACGAATAATCTTTCTGCGATGAACGACCTCCTGCTTTTTGTGGTGAAACCGCAAGTGTTACATTTGGTAAATCTTTTAATTTTTCTCTGACACGGTTCATTGCCTTCATCGTATCTTTCTTTACATCGACATTTATTGTCGCTGCACTTTTTGAGGCAATAACATTTATATCTTTAGTCGCTGGATCTGCTTTTACAACAGCTTCCATTTTATTTGCAATATCTTTTGACACATCTAAATCTAATCCTGTCGCAAGTGTCGCAACTACCGAATATTGATTATCGTCAATCGTTGGAAAGAACGTAGTTTTTACCGTTTTTCCTATTCCAAATACAACTATAACAAATGTTATTGTAACTCCAATTACCATTTTCCATCTATTTTCCAATACTTTTGCCACTAATTCTTTATATTTATCTCTAAATGCATTAAATTTAGCAGCTTTTTCAGCATTATCTGATATTTTTTTAACATCTAAAAATAAACTCGAAGCCATTGGAACCCATAACATCGCAACAATAATCGAAGCTGACAACGCAAACATCATTGAAAATGCAATACTCTTAAATACTTCCTTAGCAAGTCCTTCAAATAATATAATTGGTAAAAATACACAAACTGAAGTTGCAGTTGACGCCATCATCGGAAGAATTACTTCATTTGTACCCCGTATCGCTGCTACATCTGCTGGTTCCTTATTAATCTGAATGTGATCAAAAATATTATCCAGCGTAACAACTCCGTTATCTACTAATGATCCAACTGCAAGTGATAATCCCATTAACGAAACCATATTCAATGTTATCCCTTGTGTTGTAAGTAAGAAGAATGTAAACATTGCTGAAATCGGAATCAATGTTCCCACAACTAATGACGCTCTCAAGTTTTTCAAGAATACAAAAAGTACTATGATTGTAATGATAACCGCTTGTATCCCAGAACTTGCAACATTTTTTATTGATTCACTAACTTTTTCACTGTTATCAACTATTATATTATAACTAGAACCTTCTGGAAATAATGGTTTTGCTTCTTTCAAAGTTTCCTTAGCCTTTTTAGCAACCTCCACCAAGTTACCATCTTTACTCTTTTGAATCATAACGGCAACCATTTCTTTTCCATTATATGTTACATATGATGTAGGATCCTCTGTTCCATACTCAACTTTTGCCACATCAGCCAATCTAACTGTTTGATTATTTTGATTTGAAATAACGATATCCTGAATTTGATCAAGCTCTTTTAATTCTCCATCAACTTTTAGGATAAATTCTTTCGTCCCATCAGTTATTGTACCTGCTGGTGTTACCGTATTAGCTGCTTTTATTTTACTATAAATTTCTGCCGCTGACAAATTATATTCCTTTAATCTAGCTGGATCCAGCCAAACTTTAATTTGTCTTGTCGCATTACCCATTACAGAAATATTACCGATACCTCTATTTCTCTTCAATCTAGGTTGTAATGTTTCTTCAACAAATGATGTTATTAACTCTTTATTTTTCCCAGTAATTCCAATCATTAACGCCATGTTGGAACTCCCTGCTATATCTAATTTTGATACTGTAGGATCTTTAAAGTTATCATCATCTGGCAATTGTCCTTTTATTTTATCTATTTGTGTTTGAACTTGTACTTGTTTAATATCTGTATCTACACCATAGTTAAACTCTATCGTAACTACTGATGAACCATAAGATGAAGATGTTGTAATATTTTTAATTCCATCTACATTCAATGCCGCATCTTCAATTTTTTTAGATACTTGTGTTTTTACATCTTCCGCTGTCGCTCCAGTCCAAGTGGCATTAACAACAACTATCGGTATATCATAATCTGGTATTCTTTCCTGTTTCATACCTGTCATCGCTACCCAACCAGCAAAAATCATAAATATAAGTATCATCGTTGTCGACACTACTCTCTTCGTTGCAAATTCTGCTACTGTCATTTTTTTTCACACGATAAAAATCGTGTACTCCTTTCCTTAAATTTATGAAAAATAACTATCTGACAATTTTGACTTTTTCATTTGCTTGTACAACATTTTGTCCATCGACAATTAACTCGTCACCAGAATCTAAACCTTGTCCTGTCACTGCTGCAAATGTTTCATTTTGATTTGTTATATTTATAGGAATTGCCACTGCTTTTCCATTTCGCACAACATAAATAACTTGTTGAACTCCTCTTACAACAATAGCTTTTTTAGGAATTACTAAACCATTTTCTGCTCCTGTTGAAATATTAGCTTTTGCGTACATTCCACTTCTTAATTGTCTATTTTCATTTGGAAGTTTTATTTTTACAATAAATTGTCTACTTGCCGAATCAGCTGTTGCCGCAACTTCATAAACAACTCCTTGCAATACTTGTCCCTTCAAATCATCAATTTTTACAGTTGCTGGTGTTCCAACTTGAATTTTTTGAACTACATCAGCTGAAACCCCAATTTCCAATTTCATTTCACTTTCATTAACTAAAGTAAATAATTGCTGTCCATTTGAAACTTCTTGACTTCTCTCCAAATTCATATTGGCAATTACTCCTGAAACTTTTGTTTTTATGCTTGATTTACTATTTGTATCTCTTGCTGTATCAAGATCTGCTTGTGCTGAATCAAGACTGTTTCTTCTGGCAGACAATGAATTTACTGCTGTGTGATAACTGCTTCTTGCTGAATCTAGCTTAGCTTGTGCTGCACTTAACTGTGTTTTTGCCTGTAAATAATCAGTTTCTGTTATTAGCCTTTTGTCATACAGCATTTGATATTTTCTAAAGTTAATTCTTGCTTCTTCGACAGCGGCCTGTGCTGAACTTATATTTCCTTCTGATGCGCTAATATCCGCTCTTGCTGAACTTATATTTGACTCAGCCGTTCGAACATTTGAAGCTGCCGATCTCACTCCTGATTTAGCCGCCTGATTTTCAATCGAAACTATCACTTGTCCCGCATCCACATAATCTCCATTTTGTGCATTAATTGCCACCACTTCTCCACTTGAAGTCGCTGTATACGGTATTTCTTCAATACCTTTTATCGTTCCACTAGCAGAATATCCTATAGAAATTTCATTTTGACCTATCATTTGAACTTTCACTGGTCTTGAAGAGCTAGACATCTTTGGCTTTTTCTTTCCGCATGAAATTGAAAACATCGCTAGAATTGCCACTACTGCAACTATTTTTTTATTAATTTTCATATATTCCTCCTATTTTTTCTAATCTAAATTATTAATCCAAAAACGCTCCATATTTTGAAACTAAATAATAGTATTTTAATTTTGCCTGAGCATAATTTACACGAGCCTGTCTTAAACTAGTTTCCGACTGCAATAAATTTTCCATTGTGATAAGTCTATATGCATATCTTTCTTTTTCCATTTCATACGACTCTTCAGCTTTTTGTACCGCAAGTTCCAACGCTTTTATACTTTTTTCAAGCGATTTTAGCTGAAAATAAGTTTTTCTCATATTTGCAGTAACCGTGTCAAGTGTCTGGTCAATTTGAACAGAAGAAATTTCCTGAGTTTTTTTAGCATATCTCACATTATTTTTTCTCTGTCCCCAATCAAAGATATCCCAGCTAAAATTAACTCCCGCAGAAGTCGAAAAATTTCTCGGTTTTAAAATATTTCCAAATCTATCTTGCCCTTGCAATGTCCCATAATTAATGACTCCATTTACAGACGGCTTAAAAGAAGCTTCTTCCACTTCCACATTTTTTCTACTTAAATCATTTTGTTTCATTGCAATTTTATATTCTGTATTATCAGTTTTAAGTTTTGCCAAATCTTCATCCAATTTAACTGTTGAAGTAAAGTTATCATCGACTCCAAAAGGAATTATTTCAATTTGTGAGCTATCTTTCACTCCAATCAAAATCCCAAGCGCTTCTTTTGAAACTTCAATATTTCCTTCCTGTTCCACAATTTGTGCGTCAATATCAGCCACACTTCTTTGAGCTTCTGTAAATTCAGGTTTTGTTGTCATTCTTAAATCATACAGCTCCTGCTGCGTCTTCAAATTTTGATTCAATGTTTCCTTAGATTTTTGCAAAACTTCAAGTGTGCTCATAGCATCATAGACATCAATATATGCTTTAACTGTATCAAGAATTGTATCTTTTCTCACTTTATCCAAATTAAGCTGTGACAATGTCAGACTTTCTTTACTTATTTCGTGCCCTAGCTTTAACTTTCCGCCTGTGTAAATTGGTTGTGACAAAGTCAAATAATGTTGAAATTTTTCTCCTGTTTTGGCAAAATTTTTATTTAGATATGTATTTGCCCCAGCTGTATAGCCAACCGTGAAAAACTTTTTGGACCATGCTTTATCCACATCAATTTTACTTTGTTCAGTTTTTAACATTGCTATTTTAATATCTTTATTATTTTTAATTGCCATCTCAGCCGCATCTTGAATTGAGATTTTTTCAGCAAAAGCTGGAATCGCAATAAACAATAATAATGATACCAGTATTCTCAAATTACTTCTTTTCATTTTTCCTCCTCGTAAGTCTATTTTAATGCACTATCTATAAACCTTGCAATTTCTTTAATTGCTATTTTAGCCCTATCTTCAAAGTCTTTATCTATTCCTTTATTTTCAAATATCTCTTCAAAAAAAT
Organism: Leptotrichia sp. oral taxon 218; assembly: GCF_018128225.1. NCBI lineage: Bacteria > Fusobacteriati > Fusobacteriota > Fusobacteriia > Fusobacteriales > Leptotrichiaceae > Leptotrichia > Leptotrichia sp. oral taxon 218. The sequence goes on from NZ_CP072377.1 coordinate 1,774,319, forward strand.
AACCTTCAATTGAAGAATTTATATATTTTGAAATAATTTCCAAATCCCAAATTTTTTTATTCTCATATTTTTTTATGATATTTTCTTTAATAAAAGTTGTATAAAAAACTGTTATTTTATTTTTAAATTCATCAATTTGACCTGATTTCATAATATACAAATTTCCCAATTTCATATTTTGAATATACCCCAAAAATAGCTCCACTCTTTTTTCCAATAGATTATACAAAATTTTTGACGGTTCTTCAGAAGTATCTATATCATTTATAGAATTTTCGATTTCAATTTCTATTTTTTCCAAAATCGAGAACAAAACATCTTCTTTTGTCTTAAAATAAGTGTAAAAACTTCCTTTGGATATTCCCACTTCCTTTGTTATCCTCTCAATTTTTATCTCCTCATACCCATTTTTTTTAAATAATTCCCAAGATTTTTTTAAAATTCTCTCTCTTTTTTTCTCCTTTTCACAACTTCTAGCCAACTTTTCTTCTCCCAAAATCGTATTTTTTTATTATATTAAATGACTAATAAGTCACTTAATATAATAAATATAATATAATTTTTTCCCCCTTTTGTCAATATCTTTTTATTCTAAAAATACTTTGTTATATCAAAAAATACTATTATTAACATAATAGCTATCAAAAATATCATTCCGATAATATGTATTTTTTCTTCAATTTTTTTATTAATTTTTATTCCAAAAAATTCTGGCAAAACAAATAAAATTCTTCCTCCGTCAAGAGCAGGAATTGGAAGCAAATTCATTATTCCTATGTTTATTGAAATCAAAATAAATATACCAAGTAGAGCCAAAGCACCACCGTTACTGTAAGCCATTCCAACAATTTTTGGAAGTCCCACAGGTCCTGTCATATCATTCATTCCAACTTTTCCTGTGACAAGCATTTTCACACCGTCAAGAGTCATTTTAAAATAATCTTTAAATGTATAAAAAGTCGAATTTATCTTTTCTCCAAAAGTCAATTTTTTTTGCAAAACTTGTATTCCAAGCAAATTTGATTTAGCTTCTCCGTAATAAGTTAATTTCACATTTTGAGTCATTTCTTTATTATTTCTCAAAATTTTTAGCGAAATATTTTCGTCTTTATAATTTTTACCAATTTTTGAAATTTCTTTAGTCATCTCTTTCCAATTTTGAATTTTTTTCCCATTAATTTCCAAAATTTTATCATTTTTCTCCAGCTTACCATTAACTTTTGAGTCACTTCTAACTACGCCAACAACAGGTTCTGTCAATTCCATAGGTTTCATATTAGTTACAGAAAGCATTATAAAAATCGCAATTATTGCCGAAATAAAATTCATTACAACTCCAGCAATCAAAACAGCAAATCTTGCGAACGGAGATTTTGTGTAAAATCCATTTTTAGAAATGTAATTTTGTCTTTTTTCTTCTTCTCTCATTTCAAGATTCACTCTTTTTTCCACTTCGTCCACAAATTTTTCGTCGTCCATTTCTAAATTTTCAAAATCTTCTTCTTCTTTCAAAATTTCGGCAATCTCATCAATTTTTTCTCTTTTAAAATTTTCAAGATCAAACTCTTCTGGCTGCATTCCGCCAATATTGACAAATCCTCCAAGCGGCAAAGCACGAATTGAATAAACTGTCTCTCCCTTTTTCCATGAAAAAATCTTAGGTCCCATTCCAATCGCAAATTCAAAAACAGGCATTTTAAAAAATTTTGCCATAAAAAAATGTCCCGATTCATGAATTAAAACTATAACTCCAAGTAATATCAATGTCAAAATTATACTCATAGCTGTCTATTTTCATCTCCCTTTTTAGTTTTTTATTTAGATTATCACAACTTCATAAAAAAATCAAATTTTTTCAAAAAAAATAAGTTATATATAAATATAAATAAATAATTTAAGTAATTTAAGTTAAATAATATATATAATATAATAAATTACATATAAATAAAAAATAAAAAGTTACTCAAAAATATAAAATTTTTAAATAACTTTTATTTTAATTTTTTTAAATTTTTAAAGTTTTTATTTTAAAATAGAATTTCTAAATTTAATAATATTTGGATGAATAACCGAATCTCTCTCAAGTAAATATTCCAATTTTCTGTCAATTTCAAATTTTATTGCCAAATCCAAATCTTCTTTTGCCAATTTTCTTGCAGTTTCTACACCATCCCAATCTCTTTTTTCTTCAATCGCATCAGCCAAATAAATAATTTTAGACAAAGTTGTCATATTTTCGCTGCCAATTGTGTGATATTTTATTGCAGAAAAAATGTCATCATCGTCAACTTCAAACAAATCATAGTTTTTTGCAACAAATTCAGCTCCTGCAAATCCATGTAAAATCGCATTTGTCCAAAAAATCTTATTTTCAATCTCAGGATATTTCCCACGAACTAAATCAAGCATTCTAGGTATTTCAAAAAATTTTGCCACATCATGAAGAATCCCAGCAGCTTCGGCTTTCGATGGATCAACTCCGTATATTTTTGCTAATTCAACTGCACATTTTGCCACTCTTTCCACATGAGCATATCTTTTTTCGTCCAAATATTTTTTCACATTTTTTCTAATTTTTTGAATATCCATAATTTTTTCCTACTTTCCTTCGATTTTTTTTATAGCAGCTTTTATCCAACCAGTAAATAATGGATGAGGTCTGTTTGGTCTACTTTTAAATTCAGGATGATATTGACAAGCCACAAAATAAGGATGATTTTTTATTTCCACAACTTCCACATATTTTCCATTTGGAGATAATCCCACAATATCCATTCCCGCTTTTTCAAATTCTTCTCTGTAAGTATTATTAAACTCATATCTATGTCTATGTCTTTCAGAAATTTCAGTATTTCCATAAACTTGTGCCGCAATACTGTCATCTTTTAAAATACATGGATATGCTCCAAGTCTCATAGTTCCTCCCATATCCTCAATTCCTTCTTGTTCTTCCATAAGACTAATTACAGGAGTTTTTGTATCTTTGTCAAATTCTGTCGAAGTCGCATCTTTATATCCAAGTACATTTCTTGCAAATTCCACACAAGCCATCTGCATTCCAAGACAAATTCCAAAAAATGGTATTTTATTTTCTCTTGCAAATTGTATAGCATCTATTTTCCCATCAATTCCTCTGTCGCCAAATCCTCCTGGAACTAAGATTCCATCATAATTTGAAAGGCACTTAACATCAAAATCTCCAGCTTTCAAATAATCAATTTCTACTTTTGTATCAAGATTAAATCCAGCGTGTTCTATTGATTCATGAATACTTATATAAGCATCTTTTAATTCCACATATTTTCCAACAACTGCAACTTTCAATGATTTTTTAGGATGTTTAAATTTATCTACCATCTTGCTCCATTCCGCTAAAGACGGCTTTTTATTTTCTAAGTTAAAATGTTTGCAAATCACATCAGCAAGTCCCAATTTTTCCATTGTCAACGGAATTTCATAAAGACTTTTGGCATCTTCTGACTCAATCACGGCTTCTTCATCAATGTCACAAAAGATAGAGATTTTTTTCTTAATATTTTGATCCACTGGATGTTCACTTCTCACAACTATCACATCAGGTGCAACTCCAAGTCCTTGCAATGTTTTTACACTGTGCTGAGTAGGTTTTGTCTTAAGTTCTCCAGCCACTTTTAAATAAGGCAGCAAAGTCACATGGATATAAGCGATATTTTCTCTCCCAGCTTCTCTTTTCCACTGTCTAATAGCTTCAATAAACGGATCACTTTCAATATCTCCAATTGTTCCGCCAATCTCAGTAATTACAAAATCTGCACCAGTTTTTTCTCCTGCAAGTTTTATATTTCTTTTAATTTCATCGGTAACATGAGGAACTGTTTGAACCGTACCTCCTAAAAAATCTCCTCTTCTTTCTTTTTCAATAATTCTTGACATCACTCTTCCAGAAGTAAGATTATTATACTGTGTAAGATTTTCATTGATAAATCTCTCATAATGTCCCAAATCCAAGTCAGTTTCCGCACCATCTTCTGTAACAAAAACTTCCCCGTGCTGATAAGGACTCATTGTTCCTGGATCCACATTCAAATATGGATCAAACTTTTGAATTGTCACTTTGTATCCTCTCTCTTTCAAAAGTCTACCAAGTGACGACGCAACAATTCCTTTCCCAAGCGAAGAAACAACACCACCTGTGACAAATATATATTTTGTGTTTCCTTTTACTTTCATTTTTCCTCCTTAAATTATAATTATCGCTATTATTATTTTAGTATTACATTTAATATTAATTTTATTTTTTATTTTATTTATCAGTCTTTTTATTTATTAATTATAAATATTTTACAAAAAAAAGATGAAAAAAAAAATTTTCATCTCATTTTAAAGAATCAATGCAAATTTATGTAGAAAAGTTAGCAAATCAATAAAGATTACACTAACTTTTCCTTTTTGAATTAATTTTTTAATTTTTTTAATTAAAATTATTATCTTGCAGAACCTGCTTTGTAAGCTCCATCAGATCCGAATACATTTTTGATTTTATCTTTGTAGTAATCTCTGATATAGTTTTTAGCTGGTCCTAAATATTTTCTTGGGTCAAATTCTTTAGGGTTTTTAGTAAATACTTCTCTAACTCCTGCAGTGAAAGCCAATCTTCCATCAGTATCTACATTAATTTTAGCTACTGCTGATTTAGCGGCTTTTCTTAATTCTGAATCAGGTATACCAATTGCATCAGCTAATTCTCCACCATATTCTTTAATCATTTTTACGAATTGTTGAGGTACTGCTGAAGAACCGTGTAATACGATTGGGAATCCAGGGATTCTTTTTTCGATTTCAGCTAAGATGTCTAATCTTAATTTAGGATCTTCACCTGGTTTAAATTTGTGAGCTCCGTGAGAAGTTCCAATTGCGATTGCTAATGAGTCAACACCAGTTTTAGATACGAAATCTTCAACTTCTTCAGGTTGAGTGTAAATGTGTTCAGCTGCTTTTACATCGTCTTCGATTCCAGCCAAAACTCCCAATTCAGCTTCAACTGTTACATCGTGTTGGTGAGCAAAATCAGCAACTTTTTTAGCTTCTGCAACATTTTCGTCGTATGGGTGGTGAGAACCATCATACATTACTGAAGAGAATCCGTATTCGATACAGTCTTTAGCTTCTTCAAAGTTTGGACCATGATCCAAGTGCAATGCTACTGGTATATCAGATCCTGCAGCTTTAACATAAGCTGTTGCAGCTTTAGCAATCCAAGGTAACATTTCTTTACCAATATATTTTCTAGCTCCTGTAGAAACTTGTAAAATTACTGGAGAACCAGTTTCAACAGCTGCTTCAATAATACCTTGCAATTGTTCCATGTTATTGAAGTTAAATGCTGGAACTGCATATCCTTCTTTGTTTGCTTTAGCGAACATTTCTTTAGTGTTTACTAACCCTAAATCTTTAAAATGATATTTCATTTTTTTGCCTCCTAAATATTTTAATTAATAAATTAATTTCCTACTTATATGTTACCAAATTTTTTTATAAAAATCAATAATTAAAATAAAATAATTTTTTATTTTTTAATTTAATTTGCTGTCTTTAATCAATTTTTCAACTGTAAGTCCTTTTCTTAGCACATTTTTATCAGTAAATCCAGGTATTCCTTCAATTCTTCCCTTTTTAGAAATTTGCCAAATTACCCATCTTTCATCTTCCATAATTCTCGGATAATACTTATAATCCGTTATCCAAAGTTTATTTTGCAAAAATTCTCCTTTTATGTAACTGTTATATGTTTTGTAATTCACATAAAAAATCACTCTTTTTTGATAATAATTTTCCAGCTTTTGTACCATTTTTTTCAATTCTGGCAAAACTTCACTTTTTTTATATTTTTTTGTGGAAATTTCCAAATCTATAATTGGTGGCAAAGTCTTATTTGAATAGGGAACTTTACTTATATAAAAGTCCGCTTGAGCTTCTCCACTGCTGGTCATAGTAAAAAAATGATATGCTCCCACTGTAAATCCATTTATTCTAGCATTATTCCAATTATACGAAAAATCTGAATCTAAAAAATTTTGTCCTTCTGTCGCTTTTAATACGATAAATTTATATTTTTTATCAACTCTCGTCCAATTCACTTTATCCTGATGATGCGAAATATCAAGTCCTTGAACATTGTGTCCCTTAAATAGAGCAAGTGCTTCATTGTGATTTAAATATCCCCACCATTCTAAAAAAATTACTATTCCTCCAAAGATTATCACAACAACCAAAAATTTCAAAACATTGAATATAATTTGTTTCATGATTTTCCTCCTTTTAACTTAACTTAATTCAATTTACGAATTTTAATCACTTTTTTATGACAATCTTAAAGAAATATTTTTTTACTTAATAACTGTCATTCCACCCATGTAAGGTACTAAAACTTCAGGAATTACAATACTTCCGTCAGCTTGCTGATAATTTTCCATAATTGCAAGCAATGTTCGTCCAACCGCAAGTCCTGAACCATTTAATGTGTGTACAAAATGACTTTTTTTCGTTTCTTTATCACGATATTTAATCATAGCTCTTCTTGCTTGGAAATCTTCTGTATTTGAGCAAGATGAGATTTCTCTATATTTATTTTGACTAGGCACCCAAACTTCTAAATCATAAGTCTTAGCAGCACTAAATCCTATATCTCCACTGCAAAGCGAAATCACTCTGTATGGTAAATTCAATTTCTGCAAGATTTTTTCTGCACTGTTTACCATTGATTCAAGTTCATCATAAGAAGTTTCAGGTTTTACAATTTTTACCATTTCAACTTTATTAAATTGATGTTGACGAATTAGTCCTTTTAAATCACGACCACCTGAACCAGCTTCTTTTCTAAAACAAGCCGTATATCCGCAATAATGTTTCGGCAATTCTTCTTCGTCTAAAATTTCTCCATTATGTAAATTTGTAAGTGTTACTTCTGCTGTTGGGATTAAATACATTTCTTCCCCTTCGATTTTATAAGCATCTTCAGCAAATTTAGGAAGTTGTCCAGTTCCAACCATCATTTCTTTTTTTACAAGCTGTGGTGTGAAAATTTCTTCAAAATCTTCTTCTTGAGTATGAACATCAATCATAAAAGCAATTAACGCTCTCTCAAGTCTAGCAGCTGCATTTTTATAAACTGTAAATCTTGAACCACTAAGTTTTGCACCTCTTTCAAAATCTAAAATTCCAAGATTAACTCCTAATTCATCATGAGATTTTATCTCAAAGTCAAATTCTCTTGGAGTTCCCCATTTTCTAATTTCAACATTGTCATCTTCGTCGTTCCCAATTGGCGTATCAGGACTTAATTTATTTGGAACTGTGTAATTTAATAAAAGCTGTTTCTCATCGTTTTCAGCCAATTTTTGGTCCAATTCTTTTATTTTGGCACTTACTTCTTGCATTCTTGAAAGCAGTTCAGCCGTATCTTTTCCTTCTTTTTTGTATTTTCCAATTAATGAACTTGATTCATTTCTCTCTTTTTTTAGCATTTCTACTTCTTGCAATAAATTTCTTCTCACTTCATCATATTTTAAAAGTGCATCCAAATCAAAATCGCTCTTTCTATTTTTTAAAAATTCTTTTACTTTATCCACATTTTCACGGATATATCTCATTTCTAGCATCTTTTTTCCTTTCTCTATTTTTTTATTTTTTATTTTTATATTTAAATAAAATTATACAATATTTTTTTACTTTCTGATAATTCTTCAAAACTATAATTTTTCTCAAAATTTATTTTTTTCAAATTTCGAATCTCATATTTTTCTATAATTTTGTCAAAATTTTTCACATAAATTTTTTTATAAAGTATAGAAATTTCATTTTCCAAAAAATATTTTATATTTTTTTCATCTTCAAAATCCAAAAAACAAAATTGTGACTTTGTAAAATAATTTAAAATATTTTTTAAAATCTCTTCCACAAAAAATCTTATATTTGAATATTTTTCGCCATTTTCAAAAATAATTTTTTCAATCATTTTTTCCGCAAAAAAAGTTTTTATAAATTTATTTTCGTCAGCCGAAATAAATGAAAAATTATACAAAATTTCAAAAAATTTTTTTTTATTTTTATAAAACATTTCGTTTCCAAGTTTTAGTGCGTGATTGCTCTCTCTGTTAAAAAGACTTCTAGTAAAACTATCTTCCAACTTTTTAACTTCAATTTTAGATTGTCTTTTTATTTTTTTTTCTTTTTCTAAAAATGTTTTTTCAAATTCACTTTTTATATTTTCCAAAATTTTTTCTTTTTTTGTTCTTTTAGTTCTTTTTTTTCTCTTTTTTCATTTTCACAATAAATATAAGCCATCTCAAGTATAAACGACGGCTCTTTGCGAACAATCTTAAAATTTTTGTCCAAAATAAAATATTTTCTTTTTTCAAAATGATTTTTATGTTCCAAAATAAATTGTGAAAAACTTTTTATCTCCAAAACTTTCTCCTTCCAGTTTTTTAGTTTTTTGCTTTTTTGTTTTTTTTTTACCTAATTTTTTTTCTCTATTTTATTTATTATTTTTTTATTTTTCATAATTTTAAAAAATTTTTTTCAAATCGAATTTCATTTTTAAAACAAGCAAATTTTCTATATTTTTATCAATTTTAACGGCATCTTTTTCTGTCGTTACGACAAAATCATAGTTTTTACTCTTCTTCTGAATTTCTTCAAAATCTTCAGAACTATACAAATGATGATCTGAAAATTTAATTTCATCCACATTTTTTGGTAACAAATTTTTTATTGTCTTATAAAAAACCGCAGGATTTGCAATGGATGAAAAAATTAAAATATTTTTATTTTTTATAATATTTTTAGAAATTCTATTTTTAAAATTTTCTTTTTTTTCTTTATTTTCAAAATTTTTATTATTTTCACTATTTATTTTACCAAATTTTTCATCATTTTCAAAATTTAATTTATAAAAATAATCGTTCTCAAAAATGGCAAAAAAAACTTTTTTTTCATATTTCTTTATTTTTTCCAAAATTTTTAAAATTTCTTTTTTTTCCACATAATTACTTTTAGTAATGATTATTTCATCCGCACGATTCAACGAATCTATCGATTCCCTAAGTCTACCTTTCGGCAAAAATTTATTATTTCCAAAAGGATTAGTTGCATCAATCAAAACGATATTTTCATCCTTCAAAAGTTTTCTGTGCTGAAATCCGTCGTCCATAATAATAACTTCAACGCCACAATTTTCTTTCAAAAATTTTGCACCTTTATATCTGTCTTTTGACACAACTACTGGAACTTTAAAATTTTCAGCATGAAAAAACGCTTCATCTCCAGATTCCCTTGAAGTGCAGTAAATTTTCTCTTCATCTCGCACTAAAAGCAAATCCGTCTTTCTCTTGCCTTTATAACCTCGGCTCAAAATCCCAACTTTCATATTTTTTCTTAAATATTCATTCACAAAATATTGCACAGCTGGAGTTTTTCCCGTTCCTCCCGCAACAATATTTCCGATACAAATCACTTTTACTCCATCGACTTTTTAGATTTCAAAATATTTAAATCAAAAAGTTTATTTCGTAAAAATACTATAAATCCATATATTATTGATAATAATTCCAATTTTTTCTCCAATTTTAAAAATTTAATAAATCTTTATACATCGTCTCAATTCTTCTAAATCTACTTTTTATTCCAGATTTTGAAATGTTCATCAAATCCGCAAGTTCCTGAAGTGAAAACTCTTCGTTTTCAAGCCGTGCTTTTGCGGTTTCCTGTAAAACATTTGAGAGTTCAGACAGACCTATTTTTTCGTCAATATATTTTATCATTTTTATTTGTTTTTCTGACGCCGAGATTTTTTTTGTTTCATTTGCAATTTCCCAGTTCATATTTCTGTTAATTTTATTACGAATTTCTTTATTTACCGTAACTTCTTCAAATTCAAAAAATGAATTTACTGCTCCTATTAAAAAAATTATGTCCAAAATATCTTCCGAATTTCTCAAATAAACTATTTTTTTCTCTTTTTTTTCAGTTTTTGAAATTTTTTTCCCCATCTCGCTAAATAGATTAAATAAAAAGTTTGAAAAATCTTCACTATCCAGAAAAAAGTCCAATGCATAAGATTTTTCAGGTGATTTTATGTAACCACAGCTAAGAAAAGCACCTCGAATTATTCCTGAAATCATTTCTTCATCTTCAAAATTTTTTACTGAACAATTTTTGAAAGAAAATAATTTTTCAAAAAATTTTTTATACTCTTTTTCATTTTGTTTTGTTGGAATAAGTATTACTTTATATATTTTTGACGACAGTTGCCGTTTATTTACGATATACTTTAATTGTATATCCATTTTTGTAACTTTTCTCAAATTTGAATAAACTCTTTTGGCAAATGAAACATTTTCTGTGCTAAAAAAAATCCCATTTTCTAAAATCGCATTTTTTGAAGCAAGTATTCCAAATAATTCCGCAAAAACTGCTTCATTTTTCTTATTTTCCAAACCCAGTATTTCCCTTTTTAAATTTGCTGAATATGACATTTTTTTTCCTTTTTTTAATTTTTAATGATTTACAGTTCTAGAATTTCCAGATTTGTCATAATAAGTCCAAGTTCCAACTCTTCTTCTTCCATTAAGATTTCCAGTAAATCCAACTGCTCCATTTGTATAATAACCTTTTAGAGTCCCAGCTCCATTATTTAAATTTGCTTCATAAAGTAAATTTCCATTTTCGTAGTAAACCTTCATTAATCCATTAACTTGGTCATTTTGATAATTAATTTCTGAAATTTTTGTACCATTTGATTTCCATTCAGTAAATAATCCGTTTTTATATCCGTCTATGTAAGTTCCTTGTGATTTTTTCGAACCATTTTCATAATATTCTGTCCAAGTTCCAGTCATTTTTCCATTTTGATATTGTCCAACTGTTTCTTGACTTCCTGTTTTTCCGTAATATGAATAATATCTTCCGTTTAATTCATCGTTAGCATATTGATATCTTTTCCATAATTTCCCATTTTCCGAGTAAACTAGCCATTCTCCTTCTTTTTTACCGTTTACATATCTTCCAGTCGTATATTGATTTCCATTTGCATAATATTCATTAAAATTACCGTTTAAAACTCCGTTACTCATATTGACAACAAGCCTTCTTCCACCTTCATCCATAATTCTATAATCTCCGCTTCCGATAAGCTGATAAGTTGTTCCATTGATTCTTTTGGCATCTTCTGGACCAATTCCAGTAACTTTGGATAAATTTACTTTTCCAAAACTGACTCCATAATTTCCAAACACATCTTTACCGTAAGAAATCGCTGACATAGCCATCAGTCCTACAACAAATAATACTTTTTTCTTATTTATTTTTATCATAGTTATCTCTCCTATTTTTTCGATTAATGTTTTATTTAATACTTAAATATTCTTTTTACATTATAACAAATTTTTCTATTTTTTAAAAATTTTTTTTAAATTAAAAAGAACTATTTCTAAAATTACAAAATACAAAATCAAAATATAGAAATAATTCTTTTTATCAAATAAAATTTTATAATTATAAATAATTACCGTCTTTAGAATCTTCACCTAACGAAGCATCAATATCTTCATAATCTATTCCAACTGGAATTGAAGTCAAAACTTTATCTGTAACTTTTGATAAATGAGCATTCATTGCATATGCCGCTCCACTCACGAAATCTATTACTCTTTGTCCCACTTCATATTCTAAAAATTCCAAACTAAATGTTACCACTTTATTTTCTTTTATTGCATCTGCAATAAGTCTTGAATCTTCAAAAACTTTTGGTCTGATTATTGAAACATAACTAACTTTTGTAGCCGATGCCATTTCTGCTGTCATCTTTGCACTCTCCTCCTTTTTATTTCCTACGCCAAAAATACTTCCTATACCTTTTTTTTCTTCATTATGTTTTTCCTCTTTAAAGTTTGGTTTTGGGTTTGGCTGTTGTGGTTTTGGACTTTCTACTTCTTTATTTTCTTCTGCTGCCGATTGTTCCAATTCATCATCGTCGTCTTCAACATCATCCCCAAAAAATTCCATTAATTTTCGTTTTAGTCCCAAAATTATAACCTCCTATTCAAATAATTTGCTTCCAATTCTAATTATTGTTGCACCATTTTTCAAAGCAATTTTATAATCGTTTGACATTCCCATTGAAAGTTCTGTCAAATAATCATATTTTTTTGAAAATTTTTCTTTTAATTCTTGCATCTTTTTAAAATAATTGTCAATTTCATCAGTTGTCGCTGAAAATGGCGCCATTGTCATAAAACCTATTATTTTTACATTACTTTGTGAAAAATATTTTTCATAATCTTTTTCAAAATCCTCGATATAAATTCCTGTTTTTGACTCTTCTTTTGAAACATTAATTTGTATAAGTCCATTCACAATTCTTCCGTGTTCAGCCGCCTTTTTATTAATTTCTAAAAGTAAATCATATGAATCGATGGAATGTATCAAATTTACGCTCTCAATTATATACTTTATTTTATTTTTTTGCAATCTTCCAATAAAATCCCATTTGATACCGTTGTTACCAATTTCATTTAATTTATCTCGATAAAGTTGCGCTCTATTTTCTCCAAAATAATTGTAACCCATTTTGACAATTTCTTTGTGCTGACAAATATCAAAGTATTTGCTGACAACTGAACCTCCCACGACTAAAGTCGCAGGGTTCTAAAATCTTTAAAAATATTTAAAAATTTTCTAAGAAGTTTGATAGTCCTATGCTATCCTTATTCTTTTAGGTGTGTCCAGCTCACCTCTATTGTATAGGACGCTTAAGTCCACAACTTTACTTTTTCTTAATATATTTAATGCTCCATTACAATCTGCATTTAATTGATAGCCTTTACTTGTTTGATATAGTCCTCTTTTTATCCTTTTTCCACTGAATATATATTCTTGCGGATTTTCTTTATCATATACTGGAATTTCATCTCCATCAAAGAAACTTGCTTTTGATGTATAACTTTCTTCTTGTAGTTTAAATTCTATTCCATATAGTTTACATAGGTATATTAATTTATCTCTTAATTTTCCATATGGTATATTTACAAAGTTTTGATTATTTATACTTCCTATATTTGATTTTCTTTGAAAATCTTCGTTACATCCTAGAACTAGTTTTCCTATATCATTATTAAGACAATAATTTATAATCATTCTTGCTGCTTTTGAAAGATAATCTTCTATACGATTATTTCTCTTTCTAGCTATTCTCTTTTGCCTTAATGTTATATGCTCTATCTTTTGCTTATCTTTAATGCTTTGCAATTTTGCATTTGTCTTATTATAGTATTGATTTATTGATTTTAATTTTCTACCATCTATTATGAATGATGCTCCATTATTAGTTACACAAGTGCAAAGATTGTCTATACCTAAATCAATTCCTAGTGCATTGTTTTCATTTAATTCCCTTTGAACTTCTTTTACTTCGTAAGTATATTGAATTTCAAAGTACCTAGAATGTTGTTTGGGTATTATTCTAATTTCTCTTATCTTCTTGTCTTTTAATACTGGTGGTAGCTTAATTTTAATCTCCTGATGAGTTTTCTTAAACAAATTTGAATAAGGAACTATCAGAATACCATCTTTTAATCTTACAAAACCTATAACAAGAGTTATAAATCCATCTTTATCAAGATATTTAGGTAATTTTATATCTTTAAAATTATATTGACCATTTTTAGCAAGTTTTAAAAGTCCAAAGAATGATTTAAAACTTCCGTCTACTTCTTTTAGAATTTGTTGTGCCATATTAGAATTTAATTTTTTATAGTTCTCACTATTTTTAATCATCTTATAGTTTTCATTATAACTTAAATACTTTTTATTTTTAAAATAGTATTGTCTAACATTGTATATAGCCTGATTCTTTAAATTCTTAGCTATATGACACAAATATTTTAAATTTCTAAACTCCTTTTTACTAAGATGTTTTACCTGTTGTTTTAAAGTTAAATACATAGATATCACCTCCTTTTCATCAGAGATATTATACTATATATCCTACATTTTATCTATTAAAAAGTAATATTTTTTAAATATTTTTAAAGTTTTTAAAACCCCACAACAGTGGGAAGTGTCGTTCACATAAGTACGCTACTACTTATGCAGTTCTCTTATGAACTTCTTGTTATCTCTAACAAGCACAGACTATATCTTATCCATAGTGTATTTTGGCACCTTAGGCGAAACCACTTCCAATACCAATCGCTTGTATTGTACTCCCCTCACGAGGGATAGTCGTTGAACTTTCCTTTTCAGGCTTAGCTGCTGATTGTCTATTATCATAATGTTTAGGATTTAACCTTGCACCATCTAGTATATTTTTTCTGCTTTCGCTACCTTCACACCTATACCATTTTCTCACTTAAGTATTATGTTGTGGTTATACTAGCTTTAAGAGTTCCCAGCAGTTCAGTTTCTTTGTTGCACGGTTTTGCTCCGTGTCTACATACAAGTTTCCCTATATGCTTACTAAAATTTTCGTACAATTCATCTCACGACTAAAGTTGCGAGTGTTCTTGTACTATTTAAATAAAAGTTTCACTTTTTCTGGATTAGAAGAATATTTTTTTATATCTTCCAAAATTTCATTGTAATTTTTTTTTATTTTTTCACAATCAAGTTTTATTTCTTTTTTTTCCATTTTTTTGCTCCTATTTTAAAAATCAAAGAATTTTTATTATTTATAATTATCTTATTATAACCTTTTTTTTAAATAAATTCAACAAATACATTATTTGCCAAAAAAATTCCTTTTTTTGTCAATTTTATCCTTTTTTCATAATTTTTAGCAGATTTTTTTTTATTTTTAAAACTTATTTTTTCATTTTTTTCAATAAAAAATTCTTCAATCAATCCACTTTTTACAAGTTTTTCAATTTTTTTGGCATCTTTTTCAGTATAATTTACCCCTTCTTTAATAAGCCTTAAACCTAACATTTTTTTCAATTTTTCTTTTTCAAAATCATCAATTTTTTCAACCGTATTTTCATCAATCGGCAATTTTCCATCATCAATCAGATTATAATATTTCTTAAAAGTCCGTATATTGCTGTGCCTATTATCGCCAAAATAACTAGCAGCACTCATTCCAACGCCGATAAATTTCTGATTTCGCCAATATTTCAAATTATGTCTTCCCGCATTTTTCTGCAATTTTCTTAAATCTTCAAATTTTTTTATTTCATTAATTTCAACATCTTTATCTTCATCATCTATTCTTGCAAAATTAGAAATCTCATACTGACAATATCCATTTTCCCCAAAAAAATCAATAATTTTTTCATACATTTCTGCTTCCAAATCCTGATCAATTTCGGATAAAATCCCCTTTTGCAACTTGCTCCAAAAAACCGTTCCTTCTTCCCAAATAAGCGAATAAATCGACACATTTTCAGGTTTTAATTCCCGCAAAATATCAAGATCCCTTTGCAAATCCTCAAGACTTTGATTAGGAATCCCGAACATCAAATCCACCGTAATATTGCAAAATCCTGCCTCTCTTGCCATTTTATAAACATTTATTGCATCATCAGAACTATGCTGCCTTCCAATAAATTTTAAAACATGATCTTGAAAACTCTGAATACCGATACTTAACCTATTTATTCCAATTTTGTTAAGTTTTTTCAGTTTTTCAAAAGTCACATCCGTCGGATTCAACTCCAGCGTAATTTCAGCATTTTCAGACCAATCAAGTTCGTCTAATATTTCACTTATCATCGCAACAGGCAGTAAAGAAGGTGTTCCTCCGCCAAAATAAATTGTATCATATTTGATTTTTGGATACATTCTAATTTCTTTAATCAAATAATCCGTATATTTTCTATATTCCTTTTCCATTTTCACAAATGTGCAAAAGTCGCAGTATTCGCACTTTTTATCACAAAATGGAATATGGATATATATGGCATCTGCATCTTTTTTTTCTGAAATTTTTTTATTATTTTTTTCAATCATTTTTTACCTTTTATTTTTTTATTTTCTTTCATACTTTAAAAAAAGGATTTCAGAGCATAACTTTTTTTGTAATTATGATAAAATCCTTTCTTTAATTTTTATTTTTGTTTTTTTCTTAAAATAAATTTCAACAAAATATTACAATTATTTTTTATAAATCACTCAAAATTATATCCCAATAAATTTAGAAAATTTTTCCATTGTTTTATCAAGTTTAGCTTTGGCATTTTCGCTAGAATCTGCATTTACGCTGAAATAGAATTTAATTTTTGGTTCAGTTCCAGATGGTCTTGCTGTAATAAATGTATTATCTTCAAGCACGAATTGTAATACATTTTCTTTTGGTAAATTAATTTCTTTTTCTTCACCAGTTTCCAAGTTATATTCTTTGTGTGAGAAGAAATCTCTTTTAATTTTAATTTTCTTACCAAGCAATTCATCTTTAACATTTTCTCTCAAGTTAGACATCAATGCTGCCATTTGTTCAATTCCGTCTTTACCTTTCAATGTTACTGATTTAATTCCTTCTAAATAATATCCGAATTTTTCATATAATTTTTGCAATTCTTTGTAAATAGAAGTTCCTTTTGAGTGGTAATAAGTTGCCATTTCAGAAATAACCATTGAAGTTACCAACGCATCTTTATCTCTTGCATGAGTTCCAATCAAATATCCGTAACTTTCTTCAAATCCAAATAAATATGATCCTTTTAATTCTTTATTTTCAAATTGTCTAATTTTTTGTCCAATATATTTGAATCCAGTCAATGTTTTCATAACTCCAACATTTTTAGCAGGTGCAACAACATCAATCATTGGTGTAGAAACAACAGTTGTAATAACTTGTGCATCAGCTGGAATATCTTTTTTGTAATTCAATAAATATTGCAATAACAATAATCCTACTTGGTTTCCGTTTGGATAATACCATTCATTTTTGTCATCTCTTATCGCAATACCGATTCTATCAGCATCTGGGTCATTTGCCAAAATTAATTGTGCTCCAATTTCATTTCCTAATTTTGTTCCCAATTTAAATGCTGCCACTTCTTCTGGGTTTGCATAAACTACTGTTGGGAAGTTTCCATCTGGTTCAATTTGTTCTTTTACAACTTCAAAATTGTATCCAAAATCAGATAAAATTCTCTTCATTGGTCTTCCACCAGTTCCATGAAGCGGAGTATAAACAATCTTGAAATCTTCTTTTCCTGGAATATCTGTATGTATAGTTTGTTTTTTAATCGCTGCTATATAGTCATCATCAATTTTATGATCAAGTTGAATAATTAATCCTTTTTCTCTTCCTTCTTCTTCAGAAATAACTTTTATTTCTTCCAATGTAGAAATTTTATTTACTTCATCAACAATTGCTGGTGCATGTGGGTCAACAACTTGTGCTCCATCATCCCAATAAACTTTATATCCGTTATATTCTGCAGGATTATGAGAAGCTGTAACAACGATTCCTGACATACATCCTTTATATCTTACACCAAATGACAACTCAGGAGTTGAATGTAAACTTTCATAAATATATGCTTTAATTCCATTTGCAGCCATTACTCTTGCAGTATTTAGTGCATACTCTCTCGAACCTATTCTACAGTCATGAGCAATTATGATTCCTTTTTCTTTTGCCGCTTTTTCATCAAAACTCAACATATAATTTGCAAGTCCTTGAGTTACTTTTCTAATTACATATTTATTCATTCTATTAGTTCCAATTCCACGAACTCCTCTAATTCCACCAGTTCCGAAACTCAAATCTTTGAAAAATCTATCTTCTATTTCTTTTTCATTCCCTGCAATGCTTTTCAATTCTTCTCTGTCTTTTTCATCAATGGCATCTGAATTTAGCCAATATTCGTATTTTTTCATATAGTCCATGATATTTCCTCCTAAAATTTATTTTCCAAATTTTTATTAAATAATTTATCCATTCATTTTAATTTTACCACATTTTACAAAATTTCCAAATTTTTTTCGTTGACTATTTAAAAAAAATATGGTAACATAAATTCGTGTACTTGTAGCTCAACTGGATAGAGCGTCTGACTTCGGATCAGAAGGCTTGGGGTTCGATTCCTCACAGGTACGCCATTTTTTTATTCAAAAATTTTGGAAAACTCAACAATAATTTTTTATTTAAACAAAAATGTTTTATAAAAAAAACATAACTTTCAAATCTTAAACTTTCTACTCGATTTGTCAATTATGCTTTTTTTATTTTATTATTTTCTTGTACAAGATTTTTCAATATTATTTGGTCCTCTATAAATAGCGTCTTTTCCACCTTTAAAGAACTCAACATTTCCACCTTTGGATACATATCTTGCTCCACTACCTGAAACTGCTACATTTAAGTTATAAACTTTTCCAGCTTTTGTTACTACTTTTGCAGTTTTTGTTGTTGGATAAGTAACTGTTATTCTTTCAGTTCCACAAGTGTATGATTCTGCTGCAGGTCTTTTTGCAACTGCTTTTTTATTAACCACTTTTTTAGCAACTGTTTTTCTAGCAGGTGCTTTTTTTCCATTTTTAGGTGCTGCTGCGAAAGCCATTCCTCCAATTAAAGTCATTACAGATAATGCTAACATAGATTTTTTCAATAATTTCATCTTGACCATCTCTTTTCTTTATGATTTATTTCAATAGGAGTATACACTAAAAAACTATTATTTCGATTATAAATTTATAATAATTTTAATAGAAAATATATAGAAATTCTCGTTTTTTATTTTATAACTTTAAATTTAACTTGATGATACAAATTCTCCCTTAAAATCATTAATTGGCAGCACTTGGGCAGCAACTGCTATTAATAATGGAGTTGAGATGGAATACGGTTTGATTCTTCATCATCCTGGTTCAGACATTTATAGTTATAATTTAAATAAAATACTCCTTCGCCGCTCTCTCAAATTTATTTTCCCCAAATTCATAAAACTTGATTTTCTCATTCATATAAACCTGTTCCACATAGTGATTTTCATAATTGTGAGAATATTTATAATCTTTTTTCCCAACTTTTGTAAAAGGTTGTAAAAAATATTAGCTTTTTAAAAATTGTAGATTTAAAATCATTATACAACAATTTATAAAGTTAACTATAAATTAACTAATATATAATCAAAAAAAAAAAAAAAAAGGTATAATTAAAATAAGAATATAACTTTAAAGCAAATAAGGAGGTTTTTTATGGCATTTATTAATCCATTTCAAATTTACTCTAAAGGAGAAAATACTATTACAAATAATATTCTATTACTTCTATCAAACTTGTATAGAATAAATCCAAAAATTTATGAGTTGTTTATAAACAGTATTCTTCCAGAAAACATCAATTATGAGATTATCCCTTTTTTTTCACAGCAAAAGTCACAAAAGGAAGGAGGAATTATTGACGGACATATTCATACAAAAGCAACAAAAATTATTATTGAAACTAAAATTGCAGGATTAGATAATACAAAAAAACTTATTAATTACTGCAAAAACGAAAATTTAGCTGAAACAAATATATTAATTCACATAAGTGATTCTACTTTTGATGAAGCTACCACAAAATCTATAAATCAAAGAATAGGAATTTATAATTTTGATTTTGTTTCAATAACTTTTTCTGAATTACTTTCCTCCCTTCAAGAAATTGCAGATGAATATCCTTTTAACGAAGAACTATACCGTTTATCCAAAGATTTTTATTATTATTGTAGTTCAATGGGTCTAATAAAAAATGTATTCAGAATCGTTCCATGCAATAAAAGTTTTGAATTAAACGAAAAATATCATTTATACTTCCAACCTGAATCCAGAGGATATTCAAACCATCAATTTACTGGAATATATACTGCAAAAGAAGTGAAATATATTGGAAAAGTAAACAAAGTTTTTTTGGCTGAACTTACAAAAGAAGGAAAATTAATTACTAAAAA
Source organism: Leptotrichia sp. oral taxon 218 (assembly GCF_018128225.1). Taxonomy (NCBI): domain Bacteria; kingdom Fusobacteriati; phylum Fusobacteriota; class Fusobacteriia; order Fusobacteriales; family Leptotrichiaceae; genus Leptotrichia; species Leptotrichia sp. oral taxon 218. The sequence goes on from NZ_CP072377.1 coordinate 1,794,235, forward strand.
AATTTCAGGTAATGGGGAAATTACTAGCGAGGAAGAAAACAGAATAATAAGCACAATAAAAGAATTTCCAGAAATTTATGGCTATGGAGATATTTCAAAAGGACATATTTTCTTTTTATTTGACGATAATGATTTTTGTCCAACAAAATTTAAAAAAACTTCAAAATATGGTTTGCTAGGCTCTAGACTTTTTGACTTAAAAGTAAATTTAGAAATTGAAAATGTAGAAAAATTATCAACTTTAGAAATTGCAGAAAAATTAAATGATATTACTTGGTAAAAATAAATTTTTAAAAGATTGGAGAAAAATTATGAGAAAATTGTTGTTAATTTTAAGTTTGTTTGTTGTAAACATTGTTGGATTGGCTTATGAGAAATGTAATCCTAAAACAATCTATGAAATTAGTGTAAATGATTTAAATGGAAGTTATTTTGGACAAAACAAAAAAGATGGAACAATTATGATAAAACTTGGTAAAAATGCTAACAAAGTACAGGCAATTCACTTTGATGAAAATAGGATTTTAAATAATTGTATTCTTGATCCCAAAATAACAGAATTTCATATTGAACATGGTTTATTTATCAATGCGATGTATGCTGAAATGATGGATGGTGTATATAATAATAATCAAGACATAAAAATAGATTATGATTCGTGTCTTGAGAAAAATCATCAATTTTGTAAAATTTCTAAAGATGCAGATATTAACGGAAATCCTGTGGGAATTTCATTTAATCAAGAAGTTCAGGATATTGAAATTTATGGAAATATAGTTGACGTTGAAAAAAGAAATGATTATAAAAAAGTAATAATAGGCGAAGATTATGAAGAAGATGATATTCCTGTATGTGCAAGTAAAAGTATTAGTGAAGAAAATTGTAAAAAAGAAAAATTCATAGTAAAATCTCCAAATGGTTATGCCAATCTTACTAGAAAAGCGTTTGATAATTCGACTATTCGTGATAAAATAAAAAATGGAACAATTGTAGTCATAGATCCAATTGATATAAGTCCTTTTGATGTTGAAGGAGTATATGTTGAAGTTTTAGGACAACATAAATTTGGATACATTAATTGGAAATATTTGAAAAAGAAATAGTATTAAACATTTTAAATTTAAAATTTAGGAGAAATAAAAATGGAAAATAATAATATTGAAAATAAAAATTTAGTAAAAATTCTAATTGGAATAATAATTGCTCTTGTTCTGGTTATAGGATTTATCATCATAGGTGGTGGTATTTATCAATTTATAAGTATGAAAAATAAGATAAGCGAGATGGAAAAAGTCCAAAAGGAGCAGGAAAAACGACAGCTAGAAAATCAAATGATGGCTTCAGTACAAACTCAGGCTAAAGAAAATAACAAAAAAAGTGAAACCAAAACCAACGAAACTAAGACTGAAACTAAGGAAGTTGATCCGTACGAAAGAAGATTTACAGCTTCTGACATGAATGATACTCTTGTGGAAATTAAAGGAGTTAGAGATGGAAATAAAGTGTTAGTGCGTGTTTTGGAAGGAAAAAATAAAAATAAAAAAGGATATATTAATTTAAAAGGTTTTAAAAATATAAGCAGTTCTTCTTTAAGAAAATTAATTGGGAGCACTTGGGCTGCAACTGGCGTTAATAACGGAGTCGAAATGGAATATGGCTTAATTCTTCATCGTCCTGGTTCAGATATATATAGCTTTAATTTAAACAAAGCATTAATAGATTACAAGTTATCTGGACATGATTCAGCAGTAAGGTATGACTGTGAGCGTGATACAGCAAGAAATTTTGTACAAAATTATGATCCTTCAGCTTGTTATTAAATATAAAAAAAATACTCTTGCAATAAACTATATCATTGTTTGAGTATTTTTTATATTAAGTACTTTTTAAATATTTTGTTATAATAAATAAAATTTAATAGACAAATTTACTTTTCACTCTTTTTTATTTTCTTAAAATATTCCGCAGCCGCTCTCTCAAACTTATTCTCTCCAAACTTATAAAACTTGATTTTTTCATTCATGTAAACCTGATTAACATAATGATTTTCATAGTTATGAGGATATTTATAATCTTTTTTCCCAACTTTTGTAAGATGAGTTGGCACATCTTGAATTTTTTCATTCTCAATATGGCTAAGTGCTGAATTTATCGCATTATAAGCTGAATTACTCTTTGGAGAAATCGCCAAATAAATCGCAACTTCTGAGAGAATTATTCTTGCTTCTGGCATTCCAATCTCCTTTACCGCATTAAGTCCAGACACCGCAATTGGTAACGCCTGTGGATTTGCAAGTCCAATATCTTCAGAAGCCAAAATTACAAGTCTTCTAGCAATATACAAAATATCTTCGCCACCAGAAAGCATTTTTGCCATCCAATAAATCGCCGCATCAGGGTCACTCCCACGAATACTTTTAATCATCGCAGAAACCGTATTATACTTATCTTCCGTCTTGTGATAAGACTTTTTCGTATTCAACACTTCCTTCACTTCATCAAGCGTAAAATCCACCCCAACATTCGCAATCAATTCCAAAATATTTATAGCCTGTCTCGCATCTCCTTCAATAATTTCTGAAATATATTTTAAAATCTCATCTGAAATTCCAATTTTCTCTTTTTCATTAATATTTTTTAAAATTTTAAGCAAATCTTTTTCACTCAATTTTTTAAATTCAAATGCCATACAGCGTGACAACAACGCATTATTCAAATTATAATAAGGATTTTCAGTCGTAGCACCAATTAAAATAATATTCCCATTTTCCAAATCCTGCAAAAGTGAATCCTGCTGCAACTTATTAAATCTATGAATCTCATCCAAAAACAAAAGTGTCTGCTGTCCGTTCGTACGAAATCTGTTGTGTGCTTTATCAGAAATGTCCTTTATATCAGTCACAGACGCCTTTATCGCATTCAAATATTCATAATGATAATTCATTTTTTCAGCAACAATTTCCGCAAGAGTCGTCTTCCCAGTCCCAGGTGCTCCCCAAAAAATCGCATTCATGAAATTTCCACGCTCAATAATCTTCCTCAAAATTCCATTTTTCCCAACCAATTTTTCCTGACCATAAAAATCATCCAAACTTTTCGGACGATATCTAAATGCAAGTGGCTTCTTATTTTCATATACTTCATCAAATAAATTCATTTTTTTACTCCCTTTTACTTTTCAAATTACAATAATTAAATAAAACACTTTTATTCTAAAATTATTGTATTTTACTATACAATCTATTTTACAAATTCAAAACTATTTTGTAATAATCAAATAATTTACTTTTTCTACAATTCATATTATAATATATTCACTTAGTTAAAACAATAAAATTATTTATAAATAAAAAGGAGGGGTAATGAAGATGGGAAATCGCAAAAAAAAGAAATTACCAATTGGAATATCTGATTTTAAAGAGATTATCGAAAATAACTACTACTATTTTGATAAAACAAAATTTATAGAAAATATTTTAGAAGATGGCTCTAAAGTTAAATTATTTACTCGTCCGAGAAGATTTGGAAAAACCTTAAATATTTCGATGTTAAAATACTTTTTTGACACTAAAAATAAAGACGAAAATAGAAAATTATTCGAAAATTTAGAAATTTCTAAAAGTGAATATTTTGAAAAACAGGGAAATTTCTTTGTAATCTCTATTTCTTTTAAAAATTATGATGCAGAAAGCTGGGAAAGTGGATTTAATACGATTAAAAATGAAATAAAATTGCTGTATAACGAATTTTATTTGATAAGAGATAATTTAAATCAAAGTGACTTGGCAGATTTTGATGCTATTTGGCTGAAAAAAGATAATGCTGACTGGATTAATTCTTTGTTTAATTTGACTAGATATTTGTATGAAATTTCTGGAAAAAAAGTTGTTGTTTTGATAGATGAATATGACCAGCCAATAATTGATTCTTACATAAAAGGGAATTATGAGAAATGTATCGCATTTTTTAAAGCATTTTATGGAAAAGTTTTGAAAGATAATAATTATTTGGAAATGGGAATTTTAACTGGAATATTACGAGTTGCAAAGGAAAATGTCTTTTCGGGATTGAATAATTTGGAAGTTCACACAATTTTAGATGATGAATTTACAGAATACTTTGGGATTATGGAAAATGAAGTTGAAAAATCTCTTGAAGATTTTGACTTAAAATATGAATTAAATGATGTTCAAAAATGGTACAATGGGTATCTATTTGGCGAAAAAAAAGTTTATAATCCTTGGTCGATTATTAATTTTTTAAATCGTGGAAATTTAAAATCTTACTGGGTAAATACAAGTGGAAATGGATTAATCAAATTATATCTCCAAAAATTAAAAAATGATGTTTTTGACGATTTTTCAAAATTATTGAATAAAGAAAATATTCTTAAAAGAATAAACAACAATATGACTTTTGAAAATTTGAAAACTAATTTTGGAAAAAATATTTGGAATCTATTTTTTCATAGCGGATATTTGACTTTGGCTGATAAGTATGATGTGATGAAAAAAAATGCTAGTATTAAAATTCCAAACAAAGAAATTCTAGAAATGTTTTCAGAAATGTTTATCGAAATTTATTTCAAAGATTCTGAAACCTTTCTGGATATGACTGATGCACTTACAACTGGAAATATTGAAAAATTTAAATTTGAATTGAATAAAATTTTATTAGAAAATATTGGTATTTTTGATGTAATCGGAATTTATAAAGAGCAGTTTTATCATGGATTAATGTTAGGACTAATCTTAATGTTAAAAAATGAATATGAAATTTCATCAAATAATTTTTCAGGAAAAGGTCGATACGATTTACTTTTGAAACCTAAAAATATTTTTGAAAAAAAAGAAGGAATTATCATTGAATTAAAAGCAATAAATATAGATAATTTGAAATTAGATTCAGAAAAAATTCACGAAAAATTGTTAAATGAATGTGAGGTTGCACTAAATCAAATTGAAGAAAAAGAATATACTTCAATTTTGAAAAATGCTGGAATTGACAATATTTTAAAAATTGGAATTGCATTTTTTGGAAAAGAATTTGAAATAAAATTTGAGAGAGAATAATTCATGAAAAATTTTTTGTAATTTGAAATTAATTTTTTTAATTAATTATATGTTTGAACCTATTTAAAACCAAACTACTAAAATTGTATACATTTGGATTTTAAGTAAGTAGCCATAACTTTTGAGTTTAGTTTTAAAATAATTTTATTATAAATGAAAATTAAGAGGTAAAAACAATGAAAAAGAACATCTATTTTTATGAAACAAACACTCCGATTGGAAAAATTGGAATCGTCACAACTCAAAATGATTCTCACATTACAGATTTAATTTGGGAATCAGATTTTGAAGATTTTAAAAAACATAATAATTTTAAAATTTGTGAAACTGAACTGATTAAACAAGTGAAAAAACAACTTTTTGAATATTTTGAAAAAAAACGAAAAAATTTTGATTTGCCACTTTTGAAAGAAGGAACACCATTTCAAATTTCTGTTTGGAGTGCTCTTGAAAAAATTCCTTATGGCGAAACTTGTTCTTACAAAGATATTGCAATCGCAATTGACAATCCAAAAGCTGTTCGTGCAGTTGGAATGGCAAATAATCGAAATAAAATTGCTATTTTTATTCCATGTCATCGTGTGGTTGGTGCAGATGGAAAATTGGTTGGTTATGGTGGGGGACTTCATATTAAGCGATTTTTGTTGGAATTGGAAGAGTTTAAAATAAAATAATTTTTATTTAAAATAAAAAATGAGATTATGAAAAAATTTCTTTATAAAAAAATAATAAAAATAAAATAAAAAAGGAGAACTTACTTAATGAAAAAAATAATTTTGATAAAATTTTTGATTTTAAGTATTTTAACTTTTTCTTTTACAAGAGAAGAAAAAATACAAAATAGTTTGCAAAAACTGGGAATTAATCAAGAAATTATTAATGAAACGGTAAAAGCTGACTATGATGCAAGAGACATTGTGGCTTTTCAAACTGATGAAGTTGTCATTGGACAAATGCTGCAACGATTTTCAAATATTTTGAAAAAAGATGAAAGAAATTATATTGCTTCTGAAAATATTATTACAATTTATGAATCAAAAATTGGAAAAGATTACAAGAATTACTTAGATTTATTTGTAAAATACACACCTTATGACTTTGAGAAAACTTTTGCCAAAATGGTTTACGAGCGAAGCTATGGAAGTCAAAAAAAATATGATAAATATTACTCACAATTAAAAGAAAAATACAAAAATACGCCGATTTTGGAAATGATAAAAATTTACACAACAAAAGATAAAACGCAAAGGCAAGCACAAATAAAAAAAGTGTTAAATTTATTAAAAGATGAAAATGTGAAAAAAGAGCTGGGCCTGGCTGATGAGGACATTCATTCAATGAATTTGACCTACACGCTTGTAGAAGCAAGAAAATATTATAACAGTGGACAAATTGAAAAAGCTGTTTCAGAATATATACAAAATATTGTAAACAGTAATGTTTCTGACAATATTAGAAAATATAACGAAAGAAAAGAAACTTTGCTATTTTTAAACATTTTGATGATAAATGAAGAGATTAAAAATTCTGCTCTAAAAAAAGAAAATTTGAAAAAACTAGAAAATACATTTATTGCAAAAAAAATAAAATTGGAAACTGCAAAAGATAGAGATTATTTGGAAAAATATTTGGAAGGAACTGAGTTTGAGAAAAATAGTGAAAATTTAGAAGAAATTTTTGAAAATAATAATATGATATAAAAAAGACCCTATTCGTAATGAATAGAGCCTTTTTTCTCAATTTTTTATCTTTTTACCGCATAAACCACAACCGCAAAAGCAATTACAGTTATAATAACCATAAAAAGTCCACTTAATATCATCGAAAAAATATTCATCAAATTTCGATTTTCTCGATTTTTAATACATAAAATAGATAGAACAAAAGAACATAAAATACATAAAATATTTGCAATACCAAATAGGTGTGACACTGTATAATGCACTTTAAAAAATGCAATAAATTGGCTTAAAATTGGGATTAAACTCATAATTAATGCAATTTTACTAATTTTTTGATGTTGTTCCTTGTCTGAAAGAAAAACTCTTTTTTCAGTTGTTTTTTTGATTACTTCATTGTTCATAGAAATCATCCTCTCATTATTTTTTTTATTTTGTTTCTTCCTTTTCTATATTCATATATTACCACATCAACCTTACGGCAACATTTTCACTACTTTACATTTACCTTACTTTTTGGAAATTTGGGAAGTTGGGAGTGATTTTTGTGATATAATGATTTATGAATTTTAGTGATAATTGGAGGAAGTTTGAAATGGTTGAAAAATATTTGAGAGATAAATGTATTTTAATTGTGGATGATGAGCAGGAAATTTTGAATATGGTTGTGTCGATTTTGGCAGATGGAGGTTATGAAAATACAAGGACTGCTAGAAATGTGAAAGAGGCTTTAAAATGTGTTGAAGAAAAGAAACCTGATTTTGCGATATTGGATGTGATGCTTCCAGATGGGAATGGTTTTGAGTTGCTTGAAAAGTTGAGAAAGGATAGTGATTATCCAATTTTATTTTTAACAGCACGAGGGGAGGATGAGGATAAATTTAAAGGATTTGGATTGGGAGCGGACGATTATATTGTAAAACCTTTTTTGCCAAAAGAACTTTTGTTTAGGATTACGGCAATTTTGCGACGGACTTACAAGGAAGAGAATTTTATTGTGAACTTGAATGGCTGTCAGATTGATTTTTCACGAGGAGAAATTGTAAAAGATGGGGGAAAATTTTCCTTAACTGCAAAGGAATACGAACTACTAAAAACCTTATATAGAAATGCTGGACGAATTGTAACGATTGATTCGCTCTGTGAAGCTATTTGGGGAGAAAATGCTTATGTTTACTCAAATTCTTTGATGACTCATATTAGACGGATTAGAGAAAAAATTGAGAAAGAGCCGTCACATCCAGTTTCTCTTATAACAATGAAAGGATTAGGTTATAAATTAATCGTGGAGGGAAAATAGTATGAAAAATATATTAAAACTTATACGCCGTTTTGTAATAACAATAATATTAAGCATATTTTTGCTTCTATTTTTAAATATTTTTTTGTTTGAATTTATATTTTTCAAATATTCGACAGATGATTCTCCTTCAGATAAAACTTTTGAAATAGCGAAAATGATAAAATTTAAAGATAGAAAATATTTTTTGCCAGATAAAGAAATTTCCAATTTGAAAAAGCAAAATATTTGGGCAATTGTGATTGACAATGATTCTAAAAAAGTGATATGGCAAACAGAAAACTTGCCAGGCGAGATTCCAAAAGAATATTCGGTATTCGATATAGCGCTATTTTCACACGCTTACATAAAAGGCTATCCAGTTTTTACAACAAAAATTAGAAATGATTTACTTGTATTAGGATATCCAAAAGACAGTTACTGGAAATATTCCACAGCTACCTGGAACTATCGTTTAATTCAAAATGTTCCTAATTTTTTTCTTATATTTTTACTATCCAATATATTCTTTGTATTTTTGATTTACATTTTTTCAAATTCAAAACTTTTAAAATCAGTAAATCCAATAATAAAAGGTATACAGGGTTTGCCAAAAGATAATCCAGTAAATATAGATGAAAGAGGCGTTTTATCCGAACTTGCAAAAAGTATAAATAAAACTTCTGAAATTTTGCAAAATCAAAGAGAACAACTGCGAAATAAAGACACGGCACGAGCAAACTGGATTGCAGGAGTTTCCCACGACATTCGTACTCCATTGTCAATGATAATGGGCTATGCAAGTCAATTAAAAACATCTTCAGATTTATCAGATGAAATGGCAAAAAAACTTTCTGTTATTTTGAAACAAAGTGAGCGTATAAAAAATCTAATAAATGATTTGAATCTTGCTTCAAAATTAGAATATAATATGCAACCTTTTGAGAAGAAAAAAGAAAATGCAGTTGCAGTCGTTCGGCAAGTTATTGTTGATTTTTTAAATATGGATATTGACGAGAAATTTCCGATAGAATGGAAGACGAAAAATGAATTTGTATCCTGCTTTGTTAATGTTGACAAAAATCTGATAAAACGAGCTTTGGCGAATTTAATCCAAAATAGTATTAATCACAATGAAAATGGTTGCACAATTTATGTTTCAGTAAAAGAAGATGAAAAAAATTGTATAATTTGTGTTGAAGATAATGGAATAGGAGTTTCTGATAAAGAGCTAGAAAAGCTCAATAATACGCCACATTATATGGTTTGTGACAAAAATACGACAGAACAGCAGCACGGTTTAGGGCTTCTTATTGTAAAACAAATTATGGATGTCCATAATGGACAAGTTGAGATGAAACATAGTGAATATGGGGGATTTAAGGTTGTTTTACAGATTCTTGAAATGTGAAGGGATTTTTTCTTCTTATAATCTTGTAAATAATTAAATAAAAAAGTATAATATAAAATAGTTGTATTTTTTGGATGGAGGGAAAACATGATAAAAAGATTTGTGATTTTTTTGAATGGAGAGTATAAATATTCGCAGGAATTTATGGATAGATTGGTTTCGGAAGAGACGATTTGCTTTTGTGCGGATGGTGGCGCAAATTTTGCTTTTCAGTATGGGAAGGTTCCTGAAATGATTATTGGGGATTTGGATTCGATTGAGAAAAAAGTTTTGGAATATTATAAAAGTAAAAATATTTTGATAAAAAAATTCCCAAAAGACAAGGATTTTACAGATTTTGAGCTGATTTTGAAAGAAATTAATAAAATTTCGGAAAATAAGAATTTTGTTGAGAAAATATTTGTTGTTGGTGGGCTTGGGAAACGAATTGATATGACTTTGAGCAATTTATTCATAATGGAAAAGTATAAAAATCTTGTTTTTTTGCAGGAAAATGAAGAAATTTTTTATGCAGAAAAGTCTTTTGTCCTAAAAAATAAAAAGGAATGTGAATTTTCAATCATTCCAATTAGTGAAAAAGTTGAAAAATTGACATTAAAAGGCTTTAAGTTTGAAACGGATAAAATTGATGTGAAAAGGGAAAATTCCAGACTTGTGAGCAATGTTATTCTTGAAAATGAGGCTAGCGTGGAATTTGAAAATGGAAAACTGATAATTATTTTGAAAAATAATAATAAAAAATAAAAAAGGAAGTGCATAAATATTGAAAAAATTTAGGATTGAGAAGGAACATCAGAGAATGAAAATTTCCCAGTATTTGCGAGAAGTGCAGAATTATTCGGGGAGAAGTTTGAGAAATGTGGAAGTTTTTTTGAATGGGAAGCAAGTTAGGCTTACGAAAAAATTGCCGTCGCATGGAAATTTGAAGGTTGTGGAGAAGAAGAAAGGGACTGATATTAAGCCAATTAAATTGCCGATTGATATAGTGTTTGAAGATGAAGATATTTTGGTTGTGAATAAGGAGCCGTTTTTGTTAACACATCCAACACAGAAAAAGGTTGATTTTACTTTGGCAAATGGGGTTGTGAATCATTTTTTGGAAAAATATGGTGAAGTGAGAGTGCCACGATTTTATAACAGACTCGATATGAATACATCTGGATTGATTATTATTGCTAAAAACAGCTTTGCACAGGCGTTTTTGCAAAATTTTTCGATTTTTGAGAAAAAATATTTGGCGATTGTGAATGGAATTATTGATGATGAAGAAATTTCTAGAATTAAAGATGAATTGGCAAAAGATGGGGAAAATCATAAAATTCAGGATTTTGAGAAAGAAAATTTGAAAGCTGAAGTTGAAAAAGTTAATTTTGGAAAAATGAAAAAGTATGATGAAATTGAGAAAATTGAAAATAATTCAAATTTTGAAAATAAAGATAACAAAATTGGAGAAAATATAAATTTTGACAGTAAAAAAGAAAATAATAATTTAAATCTGGAAAGTAAAAGCAATTTTGAAAATATAAATTTTAAAATAAATAAAAATATAGATTTTGACAGCAAAAATACAAAATATAATTTAAATTTGAAAGATAAAAATGATTTTAATAATGAAATTTTGGAAAAAAATGGAACAAATAAAATAATTATCGAAAGACGGATTTTTCGAGATGGCGATAATTTGGAGAGAATTATTGACGAGAGAGGTCAGTATGCGAAAACGGCTGTAAAAGTGTTGAAAACTTATCCTGAAAAAAATGTGACGCTTGTGGAATGTGAGCTTTTTACGGGAAGAACACATCAAATTCGTGTGCATTTGAAATCAATTGGGCATACAATTGTTGGGGATGAGCTTTATGGAACTGGCTTAAATAAAGAGCTTGGGATAAATAGACAATTTTTACATGCTTACAAGGTAAAATTTACACATCCTGCGAGTAAAGAGGAAGTTGAATTGGAAATACCTATTTTTACTGATATGAAAGACTTTTTAGAAAAATAATTTTTATTAGTTGAGATAAATAATTTTACAGAATAACGATAGATAAAGAATAATTAAAATTAAAGAAAGGAGAAAAATGAAAAAATTTAATTTTTCTGTTGATTTAATAAACGACAACATTTTGAAATCACTACTGATTTTTTCAATACCAATTTTAGTGTCAAATATTTTTCAGCAACTTTACAATATGGCGGACATTGCTATTGTTGGACATACTTTAGGAGACAATTCACTTGCAGCAATTGGGGCCTCAGCAGCAATTTTTGAGCTAATTTTTGGTTTTGCGCTTGGAATTGGGAATGGGCTTAGTATGGTTACAGCGAGAAGTTACGGAGCGAATAATAAAAATCTTTTGAAAAAATCGGTTGCAGGTTCGATTGTTATTGGACTTATGGTAACAATTGCCGTGATGATTTTATCAAGATTTATTTTAATGCCGTTGCTAAAAATTTTACATACACCTGAAAATATCATAAATGAAGCATTTGAATACATAAACATTATAACAATGTTCATAGGAGTAACTTTTTCCTATAATTTGTCATCAGGACTTTTGAGAGCAATCGGAAACAGTTTTATGTCGCTTGTATTTTTAGTAATTGCCTCAATTTTGAATATTTTTCTTGATATTTATTTCATAACTTCCCTAAAAATGGGAATTGGTGGTGCAGCAGTCGCAACTGTTATCGCACAAGCAATATCTGTAATTTTAAGCGTAATTTACATTTACATAAAAGAACCAATTTTAATTCCAAGAAAAAAACATTTCCGATTCGACGCAAAATTATACAGAGAATTGCTCGGACAAGGAATTTCAATGGGATTAATGATTGCAATTGTATTAACAGGATCACTAATTTTACAATACGCAATAAACGGATTTGGCTATTTAATCATCGCTGGACATACTTCGGCAAGAAAATTAATGGGATTTTGCAACATTCCACTAACAACAATGGCACTTGCACTAGCAACCTTCGTTTCTCAAAATAAAGGAGCCGACAGAGTCGACAGAATACGAAAAGGCGTATTTTATGCAAACCTAATGGACATCTTTTTTGCAATCGGAATCACAATTTTCGTTTACCTATTTTCAAAAAATATGATTCACCTAATGTCTGGCTCAAACTCCGAAGTAGTCCTTTACAACGGCTCAACCTACCTAAAAATCGCCTCTCCATTTTTCACAATATTAGGCGTTTTATTCAACTTAAGATACGCTTTACAAGCTCTAGGAGAAAAAGTAATCCCTCTAGTTTCCAGTATAATCGAATTTTTTGGGAAAATAATTTTCGTAATTTTTATTGTGCCAAAGTTGGGGTATTTTGGTGTGATGATTTGCGAGCCGCTGATTTGGATTGTGATGACTGGGCAGTTGGCTTGGGCGTTTTATGGGAATGAGTATATTAGGAAAAAAAACTGGAATAATAAAAAAACAGGGCATTGTTAAAATGATGTCCTGTATTTATAATTTATAAAAAATTAATTTGTTATAAGACTGCAAAGTTTCTTGTTATCTGAAATACGATATAAATCCATTTTAGGTCTATTCTTTTTGTCAAATGAATAAGATAATTTGTAATCTGAAAAAACTTGTGTTTTATCATTTAAGTTTGTAAAATAGATAGAATTTTCATTTTCTTTTACTTCGTAATCTAATTGTGAAAGTTCAAGCGAAACTTTTCCTGTTTTTAATGCTGCACGATTATCCAATATGCTAACTGAAATAGACGGCTTGCCATTTTCATTCAAGAATTTTATATAAGTAAGCCCCTTAAAAGTTCTGTCAACAGAATGAGGGCATCTCCAAACCTCTTTGGATATTATGTCAATATCAGAATTAGAAAAACTTAAACTAAAAGTCAGTAAAAATAACGCAAATATAATTTTTTTCATAAAATCACTCCCAAATAATAATTTTTTTATATTTTATAATATTTTTTTAGGAAAATCAACAATAAAAACTAATATTTAAAATTTCATATTATTTTTAGAACTAAACGCATTTTGAAAAAATCCATCGGATAAGTCAAATTCAAAAGTTTCACGATTGATGTAACCGACAGTTTTGTCGCTTTCGTAAAGTTGAATGATAAAATCTGCCATTTCTTCGGATGTATGATAGTTTGGATAAGATTTATCATAATCAAAATCAGTTTTACCAGTTGCGACATTTCCAAAGTTAGTTTTGGTTGCAGCGGGTGCTAGGACTTTTGCTTTTAATTGTGCGTTATTTTGCTTTAATTCTAGTGCGAGTCCCTCTGTGAAGGCGTTTACGTAAAATTTTGTGGCACAGTAGACAATTCCATTCGGGACGATTGTGTAGCCTCCTGCTGAGGAGATATTGATTAATTGAGATCCTTTTTCGTTGTGGTAATCTTGGACGTATAAGGAAGATAACAAAGTTAATGCTTCTACATTGAGATGAAGCATATCTGAAATTTTATTTAAAGGCTGCTCTTTTACATCACCATACATTCCAAATCCAGCATTGTTTATTAAAGTTTCAATGTGATAATTGTTTAATTTTGAATATAGTTCAGGGATTTTACCGACATCAGTTAAGTCAAAATCTATTACAATAATGTCCAAATCAGGATTTTTCTTCAAAATTTCGCTTTTTAGATCCTCTAGTAAATTCTTTCTTCGTGCAATCAGAATAAGATTTTTATTTCTTTCTGCAAATTTTAGAGCCACAGCCTTTCCTATTCCCGAACTTGCTCCTGTTATAACAGTATATTTTGTTTTCATAGTTATTACCTCCCTGAACCTCCCACGACTAAAGTCGCAGGGTTCTAAAATCTTTAAAAATATTTAAAAATTTTCTAAGAAATTTGATAGTCTTATGCTATCCTTATTCTTTTAGGTGTGTTCAGCTCACCTCTATTGTATAGGACGCTTAAGTCCACAACTTTACTTTTTCTTAATATATTTAATGCCCCGTTACAATCTGCATTTAATTGATAGCCTTTACTTGTTTGATATAGTCCTCTTTTTATCCTTTTTCCACTGAATATATATTCTTTTTGATTTTCTTTATCATATATCGGGATTTCATCTCCATCAAAGAAACTTGCTTTTGATGTATAACTCTCTTCTTGCAGTTTAAATTCTATTCCATATAGTTTACATAGATATATTAATTTATCTCTTAATTTTCCATATGGTATATTTACAAAGTTTTGATTATTTATACTTCCTATATTTGATTTCCTTTGAAAATCTTCATTGTATCCTAGAACTAGTTTTCCTATATCATTATTAAGACAATAATTTATTATTATTCTTGCTGCTTTTGAAAGATAATCTTCTATACGATTATTTCTCTTTCTAGCTATTCTCTTTTGCCTTAATGTTATATGCTCTATCTTTTGCTTATCTTTAATGCTTTGCAATTTTGCATTTGTCTTATTATAGTATTGATTTATTGATTTTAATTTTCTACCATCTATTATGAATGATGCTCCGTTATTAGTTACACAAGTACAAAGATTATCTATACCTAAATCAATTCCTAGTCCATTTTCTTTATTTAATTCCCTTTGAACTTCTTCTACTTCATAAGTATATTGAATTTCAAAGTACCTAGAATGTTGTTTTGGTATTATTCTAATTTCTTTTATCTTCTTACCTTTCAATACTGGTGGCAGCTTAATTTTAACTTCCTGATGAGTTTTCTTAAACGAATTTGAATAAGGAACTATCAGAATATCATCTTTTAATCTAACAAAACCTATAACAAGAGTTGTAAATCCATCTTTAGCAAGATATTTAGGTAATTTTATTTTCTTATTATCATATTGACCATTTTTAGCAAGTTTTAAAAGTCCAAAAAATGATTTGAAACTTCCGTCTACTTCTTTTAGAATTTGTTGAGCCATATTAGAATTTAATTTCTTGTAATTTTCACTATTTTTAAGCATTTTATAGTTTTCGTTATAATTTAAATACTTTTTATTTTGAAAATAGTGTTGTCTAATATTATATATAGCTTCATTAGTTAAGTTCTTGGCTATATGGCACAAATATTTTAAATTTCTAAACTCTTTTTTACTAAGATGTTTTACCTGTTGTTTTAATGTTAAATACATAGATATCACCTCCCTTTCATCAGAGATATTATACCATGTATTCTACATTTTATCTGTTTATTTTTAAATATTTTTAAAGTTTTTAAAACCCCACAACAGTGGGAAGCGTCGTTCACATAAGTGCGCTACTACTTATGCAGTTCTCTCATGAACTTCTTGTTATCTCTAACAAGCACAGACTATATCTTATCCTTATCCTATTTCAAGGACTTAGGCGAAACCACTTCCAATACCTATCGCTTGTATTGTACTCCCCTCACGAGGGATAGTCGTTGAACTTTCCTTTTCAGGTTTAGCTGCTGATTGTCTATTATCATAATGTTTAGGATTTAACCTTGCACCATCTAGTATATTTTTTCTGCTTTCGCGACCTTCACACCTATACCATATGCTCACTTAGGTATTATGTTGTGGTTATACCAGCTTTAAGAGTTCTCAGCAATTCAGTTTCTTTGTTGCACGGTTTTGATCCGTGTCTACATACAAGTTTCCCTATATGCTTACTAAAATTTTCGTGCAATTTATCTCACGACTAAAGTTGCGAGTGTTCTTGTACTATTTAATAAATTTGATAAATAAAGAATAGCAGTTAGAGTATAGTATAAGTCAAGAGTTTTTTAAAAAATTTTCCCAAATTAATTTTTTCTAACAAAGTTTCCATTTTACCTCCAAAATTTTTTATTTGAGTTGTTTTCATTTCATATATTTAGTATAATATAAAATAACCAAAATATTTATAATTAATATTCAACTATTATTTTTAGTTATAATAAAGAGAAGGAGAAAAAATAGAACAATGCAAATAAAGGAATTTTCAGAAAAAACAGGCTTAACTCCATATACAATAAGGTTTTATGAAAAAAAGGACCTGTTTCGTGTAAAAAGAGACGAAAAGAATAGAAGAATATACGATGAAACTGATATTGAATGGATAAAAATGTTAAAAAGATTAAAAGACATGGGAATGAAATTGAGTGAAATTAAGAAATATTCAGATTTGCGATATGAAGGGAACGGAACGATAAAAGAAAGAATGAAAATTTTGACAAATCATAAAAAATATGTAAACATAGAAATTGAAAAGTGGCAAAAATATTTACAAAATCTTGATGATAAACTTGAGATTTATGAAAATTATTTGAAAAATAAAAAATAAAAATCATTTACAGTTATATTTTTTGACCATTTTAATAAAAAAATTTATATTAATTCTTTTCTTAAATATTTTTTAAATTTATCAACTTTATTTTTGTTAAAAAAATATTTAAAAATAATAAAATTTTTCAAAATAGATTGTAAATTTTTTCGTAAAAAGTTAAAATATAAAATATGTTATAAAAATTTTTGAAAGGAGGCAGTATTTCATACTGTTAGAAAATTTATGAAAAAATTTGGCTTGACAACTAGAATTATGATTGGACTTAAGCGCTACAGACGGCTTTCTGAGGAGCTGATTTTTACTATACTTTTTGAATATCAGCATACTGCGGCTTCATTTATTGCAAAAACTTACGGTATTTCAAAAGCTACCGTGTATAATCTTGTCAATTCTTTTGAAATGCCAAAACTTAATATTGAAAGGTTCGAAACTTTCTTTGCAAACTACGGCAAGGATAGGGACAAGGCTCACAAAGTGTATTTTAATGGGGCAAGATCGGATACAATGGAAAAAGTAATAGAAACAAATTGTTTGGCAGATATTATTAGCGAAGCAGGAAAAGGGACAAATATTCCATATTTAAGAGGAGGAGAAAGATTGATAAGGGAAGTTCTGAAGGAAATATCACAAAGCAGAATGATTTAAAAAAGACAGCCAAAAATATTTTATTATGTTATTTTGGCTGCCCCTATATTTTTTACTCTGTCAATTAAAGTTTTTTGTATTTAGGAATCCATTTTGTATTTTTAATTGCTTCTTTTAAATCATCAACAGGATCTCTATTTAATTTTTGTTCTAATACACTTTCTCCTACTGCAAGTGCTACCGTTTCAGAAAATTCTGTTAATTTCGATACAGGTGGAAGTACTGCAGCACCAGGTTTGTTTGTATCAATAATTCCCCCTAATGAATGAGCTGCTGCTGAAATTATCTTGTTATTTACAAGTCTTGATTTTGTTGCAATAATTCCAAGTCCTAATCCAGGATAAATTAATGCGTTATTAGCTTGTCCAATTTCATAAACAATTCCTTTATATTCTATAGGATCTGATGGAATTCCTGTTGCAATAAGAGCTCTTCCATCTGTCCATTCAATAAGATCCTTCGCAGATGCTTCTGCTAATTTTGTAGGATTACTTAATGGAAAAATTATAGGTCTTTTTGTATGTTTTGCCATTTCTTGTATGATCTCTTTTGTAAAAGTTTTTGGTACCGTTGAAGTTCCTACTAAAATTGTTGGTTTTATAGCTTTAACTGCTGCTTCTAAATTTATTAGTTCATCAGAATTTTCAAATTCATCACGTTTTCTAGCAAAAGGAATTTGTTCTGGTGTCAATCCTTCTGTATCTTCAAATAATAATCCTTGCTTATCAACTAAATAAAAACGTTTTTTTGCTTCTGTTTCAGAAAGTCCTTGTTCAATCATTTCATCAAAAATTCTTTTAGCAATTCCAGCTCCAGCAGTTCCTGCACCAAAACACATGTAAACTTGATCCGTAAGTTTTTCACCAGAAATTTTTAATGCTCCTAAAATTCCAGCTAAAGTAATAATTCCTGTTCCCTGTATGTCATCATTAAAAGTTGCAATTTCATTTTCATACTTTTTCAAAATATTAGCAGCATTTAATCTTCCAAAATCTTCCCAATGAAGATACAAATCCGGGAAAATTTTCTCAGCTGTTTTTACAAATTTATCAATAAAGTTATAATATTCGTCACCTCTAACTCTTTCAAATTTATTTCCCAAATAAAATTCATTTTCCAACAATTCTTTTCTATTCGTACCTGCATCAATCACAACTGGAAGAACTGTAGAAGGATCAATTCCAGCTGCAGCAGTATAAACCATTAACTTTCCAACTGAAATATCCACTCCATTAGTCCCCCAATCCCCAATTCCTAAAATTCCTTCAGCATCAGTAACAACTATCAATCGAACGTTTCTATCACTTGATGCATTTTTTAAAGTTATTTCTATATTTTCTGGTTCTTTTACTGACAAATAAGCCGCATTCTGAGGATTTACAAATAATTCGCTGTAATTTTCTATACTTTCTGCAATTACAGGATCATAAACAATAGGCATAAACTCAACAACGTGTTCATTAAATAAATAATAAAATAATGTTCTATTTGTGTTAAAAATTTCCATCAAAAAATGTCTTTTTTCTATTAATTTATCTTTCGCTTGAAATTGTTTGTAAACTTGTTTCGCTTGAGTTTCTATCGTTTGGAATTGTGCTGGCAATAGTCCCAATAATCCATATTTTTCTCTTTCTTCTTTTGTAAATGCTGTTCCTTTGTTAAGAAAAGGATCATTCAAAATTTCATAACCTGATTTCATAAATAATCACCTCTAAATTTTTAAAATAATTTTGATAAGTCAAGTATAACATGGAATAATAGAGAAATTGATTTTTTTTTACTTTAAATTAAAGGAGAGTGTCGTGGTACAATACATATGTAACAAAAAAGAAGAAAAAAAGAAAGGTTTCTGATATAATGTAAGCCAACCAAAACTACATAAGGAGAAACCTTTCTATGAATAGTATATCAGAAGAGTACCGTGTTCCTCAACGGGCAGTTGAGTATGGACAGAGTAAAAAATATAGGAGCAAATAAATTTAATAAAATTTTTAATTAACAAAAAAGAGGAAACCAGTTACAATATAATCCCTCAATCCTATTGAAAGGTGGTTTCCTCTATGATTAGAATATCAGATTTTTATTCACTTGTAAAGATTTTTTTTTAAAATATTTTTTCCTTCAAACTTTCGTTTGAACAACAATTTAAACTATTTATCACAAAGGCTTTTGAAATATTGTTTAGAGTTTATGTCAAAAAAGTTGATGACAGATTTTTTCATTCCAATGAAAGAAAGGATAGATTTAAAAGCAAAGAGTTTATCAAAAAAACTGTTACTACTGCTTTTGGGTATGTAACTTTTGAACGTCGAAAATATGTAGACAAGAAAACAGGCGTCTGCTACTACATTGATGAAAAAATTGGACTTAAGCGGTACAGACGGCTTTCTGAGGAGCTGATTTTTACTATACTTTTTGAATATCAGCATACTGCGGCTTCATTTATTGCAAAGACTTACGGTATTTCAAAAGCTACCGTGTATAATCTTGTCAATTCTTTTGAAATGCCAAAACTTAATATTGAAAGGTTCGAAACTTTCTTTGCAAACTACGGCAAGGATAGGGACAAGGCTCACAAAGTGTATTTTAATGGGACAAGATCGGATACAATGGAAAAAGTAATAGAAACAAATTGTTTGGCAGATATTATTAGCGAAGCAGGAAAAGGGACAAATATTCCATATTTAAGAGGAGGAGAAAGATTGATAAGGGAAGTTCTGAAGGAAATATCACAAAGCAGAATGATTTAAAAAAGACAGCTAAAAATATTTTATTATGTTATTTTGGCTGCCCCTATATTTTTTACTCTGTCAGAAAGAATGAAAATTTTGACAAATCATAAAAAATATGTAAATATAGAAATTGAAAAGTGGCAAAAATATTTACAAAATCTTGATGATAAACTTGAGATTTATGAGAGTTTTTTAAAAAGTATTTCTGAAAAATAAAAAGGTCATAAATATATAGAAATTAAGGAGAAAATATGCTTGCATATACAAATATAACTTGGGGATTTGTCTTGTTATCCCCTTTTATAATTCCAATATTAATTTTATTAACTTTCTGGTTTTTTGTTTCAAAACGAAAGTTTAATTTTCTTATCGCATTTACAATTTTATCATTATTATTTGTTAGGTATCTTCGTTTTCCTTATGACACAGTTAATCGTAACAGCGAACTTGAAATATCAAAAAATTTTTTGATAAAGAGAACTTTAAGCTCAGATTCGGAACATGAAGTTTATAAACTTGTAGATAAGACAAAACCTGAGGATTTAATCTTGTATTTAGATGGATTATCTAAAATTAATAATAATTGGATTGGCTATATCGAGGAAACAGATTCTTATGAAGGAAAATATGGTGTCAAACCAGAAACATATTTTTGGATTAACGGTAATAAAATTGAATATAACTTAGATGAAAAAATTTTAGAAAAAAAATTAAATCTAAAAGAAATAAAATTACAGGATGCAGAGCACTTAGTTGATAAATTTGGAAGTAAAAAAGAAATTCTGTATCTATATCAATTAGATAAAACAGGAGATTTAGATGAAAATATTTCTTTAAATTCGGAATTAAGTAAGAAATTGGAAACAAAGTATAAAAAAGATAGAGCATTCTATTTGATGTTTTGGAGTGTAATGTTGCTTATAGAAATTATTTATCTGTATATAAAAAATAGAAAAAATCACGAAAAATAAATGAAAATACATCAATGTTTGCACCAACATAGCAAAAAATTTATATTTTCTCACATATTTTTTACACAATCAAAATATTTT
Source organism: Leptotrichia sp. oral taxon 218 (assembly GCF_018128225.1). NCBI lineage: Bacteria > Fusobacteriati > Fusobacteriota > Fusobacteriia > Fusobacteriales > Leptotrichiaceae > Leptotrichia > Leptotrichia sp. oral taxon 218. Next base: position 1,815,357 of record NZ_CP072377.1, read on the forward strand.
TTAGCGATAAAGTTAACGAAATATTAGATGAAATAAATTTAAAAGAAAACAAATATATTAAAAAAATATTTAAAAATAATAAAATTTTTCAAAATAGGTTGTAAATTTTTTCGTAAAAAGTTAAAATATAAAATATGTTATAAAAATTTTTGAAAGGAGGCAGTATTTCATACTGTGTAGAAAATTTATGAAAAAATTTGGCTTGACAACCAGAATTATGATTGGACTGGCACTTGGAGTTGTATTTGGAATGATTTTGAGTCCTTTTGCAGCTAATCCGTTTGTAAAAGATGTTGTTATTGATTCAGTTCTTGCGTTTTTTGGAGGAATGTTTATCAATCTTATGAAAGTTATGATTGTACCGCTTGTCTCTATTTCTCTTGCAATGGGAGCAGCTTCCATTGGAGATGTAAAAAAACTTAGAAGAATTGGGACAAAAGTTTTAGGATTTTATTTTGCAACTACTGCGATTGCCGTAGCTATTGGACTATTTGTAGCGAGAATTTCCAATGTTGGAAAAGGAATGATTCACGGAAATCTTCCAAAAGGAGAATTTGAAATTGCTCAGCAAAGTAAACTTATTGATGTATTGCTTGATATGATTCCAAAAAATATCGTAAATGCGATGTCAGAGGAAAAAATGTTAGCAATAATAATATTCTTCTTGCTTTTAGGAGTTGCAATTACAGCTTTGGGAGATAAAGTTAAAAATTTAAAAACTTTACTTGAAGAAGCAAATGAACTTGTGTTAAAAATGGTAGAACTTATAATGCAAGTTGCTCCACTTGGAGTTTTTGCACTAATTTCAAAAGTGGTTGCTTCAACAGGAGTGGATGTGCTAGTTAAATTAGTAGGATTTGTTGTCGTGACATTAATAGCTTTTGTAATTCATACAGGAGTTTATCAAATAATGCTTGTAAGTATGGCAAAAATGAATCCAATTAAGTTTTTCAAGAACTTTTTAAATGTTATTTCAGTAGCATTTTCTACATCGAGCAGCAATGCGACAATTCCAGTAAATATTGAAACATTATCAGAAAAATTCGGTGTTTCAGAAGAAATTAGCTCATTTACAATTCCATTGGGAGCAACAGTAAATATGGATGGAACTGCGATTATGCAAGGAGTTGCGGCAGTATTTATCGCAAATCTTTATAACATTCAGTTAGGACCAACACAATATATTGGAATTATTTTAACAGCGGTACTAGCTTCAGTCGGTACGGCAGGGGTTCCAGGAGCTGGAATGCTTATGTTGTCACTTGTGTTAAAACAAGCTGGATTACCGCTTGAAGGAATTGGAGTTGTAATTGGTGTTGACAGAATTCTTGATATGTTTAGAACAGTTGTAAATATTACAGGAGACGCTGTCTGTACAATTGTTGTGGCAAAGAGTGAAAATGAAATTAGAGAAGTAAATAACTAAAATTTTTCTAATTAAAAAAAATATTTATGAAAAATATAAACATTAAATTAATAAAAAAAGAAAAAAGGCTGTCTTTTTCGACAACCTTCTTTTTTTATCCAAAATTATCAATTTTTACTTTTTTATTGTCAACACCTTTATCTTTTAATGCCATTCTCATTGATTTAATAAATTCTTTAGTTCCTACGATATAATAAACATAGTCATTTAGATCTCCAACATGAGCTTCAATAAAATCTCCATCAATTCTTTTTTGAACTCCTGTCAAAACTTTTATATATTCGTAATTATCGCCAAGCGGATAATTTTCCAATTCTTTGTCATAAGTTACAATATCAGGTGTACGATTGCTGTAAAATAATTTTATTTTTCCTTCATGTTTTTCATCTTTCAATTTTTTGAAAAATGGTAACACTGGCGCAATTCCAATTCCTGAAATTAAAAGAGCTATATTTTGGTCTTTAGGAATTTCTACTGGAATAAAGTTTCCAAGTGGTCCAAAAAGTGAAACAGGATCTCCCATTTTAATTTCTTTATACATTTTTTTAAAATCACTTTCACTTTCACGAACTACGAATTTTAGTACATCTTCTTCAGGATGTGAAGCAATAGATAGTGGTCTCATCATATTGTCTTTAGTTTCAAAATATGGTTCTGGAAATTTAAAATTAACATACTGACCTACTTCATATTCAAATCCTTCAGGTTTTGAAACAGTGATTTCAAAAGTTTTATTTGCAACTTTATCTCTTTTCAGGACTTTTGCCGCCCAATCTTTTTTTATACTCATTTCTTTTTCTCTCCTTCTACATTACAGACAACAATATCTATATTTTTTTATTATATTAAAATAATTATGATTAAAAAATCATATCACTTTAAAATAATACCTTTAATTTGAGAAAAAATCAACCTTTTTTTGTAATAAATATTATTTTGTAAATAAAACAATTTTATACAAAAACAATATTTTGAAATTCAAATTTTTATTTTTAATTTTAATTTTACTAAAATTTTTTTATAAATATTTCATAAATTATTCCAAGTAAAAGACTAATAATTACAGTAACAACAGATTTAAAAATCATCTCATCACTAAATTTCACAACAATTTTTAAAACTAATAAATGTACTAAAAATCCAAAATATGTTGAATTTGCAATAACTTTAATTATCTCATTTCTATTTTTAAAATCAAATTTTATAAAAAAGGTAAAAAATGAAATTGTCATAAAAATGTTCCAAGTGAATTTTTGTCAAAAAAATCACTGATTCTATTTCCTGTTTTTAGTAAAACATATTTTGTGGAAATTGCACTTATAAAAAAACCAACTAAATAAACTGCGATTATTATAAAAAAAGGTATTTTTTTTATTTTATCTCTATCAACTTTTATGTAATATCCTAAAATATAATAACCAATAAATTCTGTTATTGGAAAATGTGAAAATGGAATTCTTGGAAGATCAAATTTTATCAAATGTGGATTTAATATATTACACAAAAACCACAAAATTAATACAAAAAAAGTTTCTTTTTTAGCAAATTTTAGAACTTTTTGAAGCCAAGGGGTAATAAAATACAAACCTAAAATCATATAAATATACCAAAAATGTGGTGCTACAATTTCTTTCCCTTGTGATCCTTGTATTATTTTTATTTTATTTGCAAAAATATAAACTATATTAAAAAATATAAAAAGTGGAAGTATTCCTTTAATTCTTTTTTTAAAAAATATCGACATTTTTTCTGATTTATCCAGCAGCAAATATCCACTAATCATTATAAATAAATTAACTCCTATAGAAATTATCCCATATAACAAGATCCAAATGTTCTCACCATATTGAGTATTAACTGTATGAAGAAGCACTCTGAACCTCCCACGACTAAAGTCACAGGGTTCTAAAACCTTTAAAAATATTCAAAAATTTTCTAAGAAGTTTGATAGCTTTACACTACCCTTATTCTTTTAGGTGTGTTCAGTTCACCTCTATTGTATAGGACACTTAAGTCCACAACTTTACTTTTCCTTAATATGTTTAATGCTCCATTACAATCTGCATTTATGAGTTTACCTGCACTTGTTTGATATAGTCCTCTTTTTATCCTTTTTCCACTGAATATATATTCTTGCAGATTTTCTTTATCATATATTGGAATTTCATCTCCATCAAAGAAACTTGCTTTTGATGTATAACTTTCTTCTTGCAGTTTAAATTCTATTCCATATAGTTTACATAGATATATTAATTTATCTCTTAATTTTCCATATGGTATATTTACAAAGTTTTGATTATTTATACTTCCTATATTTGATTTTCTTTGAAAATCTTCATTATATCCTAGAACTATTTTTCCCATATCATTATTAAGACAATAATTTATAATTATTCTTGCTACTTTTGAAAGATAATCATTTATACGATTATTTCTCTTTCTAGCTATTCTTTTTTGTCTTAATGTTATATGCTCTATATTTTAAAAAAAGTAATATTTTTTATTTATTTTTAAATATTTTTAAAGTTTTTAAAACCTCACAACAGTGGGAAGCGTCGTTCACATAAGTTCGCTACTACTTATGCAGTTCTCATGGCATATATACTCCTTAATAAATTAAGGAGATTAGCCTTGAACTTCTTGTTATCTCTAACAAGCACAGACTATATCTTATCCATATCCTATTTCAAGGACTTAGGCGAAACCACTTCCAATACCAATCGCTTGTATTGTACTCCCCTCACGAGGGATAGTCGTTGAACTTTCCTTTTCAGGATTAGCTGCTGATTGTCTATTATCATAATGTTTAGGATTTAACCTTGCATCATCTAGTATATTTTTTCTGCTTTCGCCACCATCACACTTATACTATATTCGCACTTAAATATTATGTTGTGGTTATACTAGCTTTAAGAGTTCCCAGCAATTCAGTTTCTTTGTTGCACGATTTTTCTACGTGTCTACATACAAGTTTCCCTATATGCTTACTAAAATTTTCGTGCAATTCATCTCACGACTAAAGTTGCGAGTGCTCTTGCACTATTTAATAAAAATAAAAGCTAAAATTCTAATAATATCAATAGCCATAATTATCCTACCCAAATTTTTTTAATAAAAAATGACCGTTCCCAAAATAGTAAATTTTAGAAACAGCCATAAGTGAACTACTCCCGCTTTTAGAAGTGGGAGCTTCTTGGGAAGTATCTGCTTCTGTTAGCCAAATATATTTACCAAGCTCTTCGGGCAGTCCCTGCCCTGATGTACGAGTATTATACCATATAATAATTATTATTTCAAGTTATGTTCTGCAATTCATCTCCCTCTTGTAGAAGAGGGAGACTTCTTGCTAGATATTGTTAAAATGAAAAAATTATATATAATAACAAGCTTTATTTTTTATCTTTCACCTTATTTTTCTGAAATAGCTGCTACACCTGGTAATACTTTACCTTCTAAGTATTCCATTGAAGCTCCTCCACCAGTTGAAATGTGAGAGAATTTATCAGCAAATCCTAATTGAATTGCTGCTGCTGCAGAGTCTCCTCCACCAATAATTGTTTTAGCGTCTTTCAATTCAGCGATTGCTTTACAAACACCAATTGTTCCGTTAGCATAGTTAGACATTTCGAATACTCCCATAGGTCCGTTCCATACTACAGTTTTAGCACCTTCTAAAGCTTTTTTGAATAATTCTACAGATTTTTCACCTATATCTAATCCCATCCATCCATCTTCAATGTCATCCACTGAAACTGTTTTAAATGGTACATCGTTACTGAATTCTTGAGCTACAACAGCATCTACTGGTAACAATAATTCAACACCTTTTGTTTTTGCTTTTTCGATTAATGATTTAGCTAAATCTACTTTATCAGCTTCTAATAATGAAGAACCTGTATTTTTTCCTAATGCTTTTAAGAAAGTGAACATCATTCCTCCACCGATAATTACTTTATCAGCTTTTTCTAATAAGTTATCAATAACTCCAATTTTATCAGAAACTTTTGCTCCTCCTAAAATAGCTACTAATGGTCTTTCAGGATTATCAACAGCTCCTCCGATGAATTTAATTTCTTTTTCAATTAAGAATCCAACTGCTGATTCTTTGATATTTGAAGCAATTCCTACATTTGAAGCGTGTGCTCTATGAGCAGTTCCAAATGCATCATTTACGAATACATCTCCTAAAGAAGCCCAATATTTTCCTAATTCAGGATCATTTTTAGATTCTTTTTTACCATCTAAATCTTCAAATCTAGTATTTTCAAACATTAAAATTTCTCCTGGTTTTAATTCAGCAACTGCTTTTTCCAATTCTGGTCCTCTTGTTACAGGTACAAATTTAACTGGTTTTCCTAATTTTTCAGCTAATACTTTAGCAACTGGTGCCAATGTTTTTGAAACTTTGTCTTCTTCAGTTTTAACTTTTCCTAAGTGAGAAAAAGCAATAACTGCTCCACCGTTGTCCAAAATATAGTTTAATGTAGGCAATGCAGCAGTAATTCTGTTATCATTCCCAACAACTCCGTCTTTTATAGGTACATTAAAGTCAACTCTTACTAAAACTTTTTTACCTTTTACATCTAAATCTTTTAAAGTTTTTTTAGCCATTAGTGCCTCCTAAATTTATTGTGTTTATTATTTTATTTTCTACTAAAATTATATCACTCTTTAATCTAATTTTCAAGTTATTTATTGCACATAGTTTAATTTTATTTAAAAAAATTTTTTTTATTTTTTTTAAAAATGATTTCTATTTTTTTCTTGTCAACTTGTGATATTTTTTTCAATTTTTCAGGTTCATTTTTATGCTCTAAAATTGCTTTATGAAACCAAGTTACACCTATCCATTTTCCAAATTTATAGCCAGAATTTGCAAAAATTCCAATTTTTTTAAATCCAAAACTTTCGTGTAATCTGTCACTTTTTTCATTTGGAAAAGTTACGCAGCCATACACATTTACGACATTTTGCAACTTCAAAATTTCAATTAATATTTTATACAATTTTTTTCCTAAGCCATTTTGGACATAGTCTTTATCAATGTAAACAGAAAGTTCAGCATCCCACATGTAAGCTGCTCTTTCCCAAACTTTATGAGCATAGGCGTAACCTAATATTTTATTTTCACATTCACAGACAATATATGGATACTCTGGCAAAATTTTTTCTATTCTCTCTTTAAATTCCAAAAGTGTTGGTACATCATATTCAAAAGTTATAGTCGTATTTTTTATATAATATTCATAAATTTTTAAAATTTTACTTGCATCTTCAACTGTCGCAAATCGAAATTTTATTTTTTTTTCGTCTATTCTTCCCATTTATGCCCTTTTTTTAAAATCTTTCCTTCTTTCGGTTTTAAATTTAATTTTACCTTTCCATTACTAGCAGAATAAAATGTATTTCCGTCTATTAAATTTATAAATTTTTCGTCTAAATAGTCAGTTGAAAATTCGATTTCCTGTTCATAAAAAGAATTATTGATTACAACAATTATTGAATATCTGTCATTAATTCTTTCATAGACAATGACATCCTTTTCGTTATCTGCCATTATTTCTTTAAATTTTCCATAGACTAAAACTCTATTTTCTTTTCTTATTTTTATTAATTTTTTGTACCATTGAAATAAATCAGTGTCAACTTCTTGTGAATAACTTTCATTTTGATTTATGTATGACGGATTTTTTTCGTCGTCATAGATAAATTCTTCCCATAACATTGGCTTTCTGCAATAAGGGTCAGTTGCTCCCCACATTCCTACTTCATCACCATAAAATAACATCGGTGCTCCAATATAAGTCATTTGAAAAATTGAAATTAACTTTAAAACATCTTTTGGTTTAATTTCACTATTTCTCCAGTCAATTGTCGTATTTGGATGATAATTTCCAGCAAGACACGGTTTTATACTGTTGTAACCCTTTTCTAACTGTTTTCCTTCTTCCAGATTTCTTCCAATTCCATCGTTGACTATTCTCGAATAAAGTCTATCTGTATCATGAGAACCATTCAAATTTTGACTGGCTTGAAGCGCTTGATACGGATACCAAGATCTTTTTTCACGAAGTTCGTTAAAAAAGTCCTGTGCTTTTAATTTATATTGATACCCACCTTGACTGCTTTGATTTACAAAAAATCCAATCACAGTTTTTAGCCATTCATAGTTCATAACTGTATCAAATTTATTTCCATTATTTATGTCAACTGACGCATTTCCCCATAATTCTGCTGTTATGTAGGAATCTTTCTTGCTTTCTTTTACAACTTTTCTCCATTCGTTCCAGAAACCTTGATTTTCCAAGCAGTTTGGCACATCTAGTCGCCATCCGTCAATTCCGTCATCTTCTTGCCAATTTTCACTTTCAACTCCATCTGGACCATACATCCATTTTCTTGTGATATTAAAGATGTATTCTTTATATTCCTGATTAAATGTATTAAATTCTGGAAGTGAATTAAATCCTGCCCAAGCATTGTAACGAACTTTTTTCTTATTAATTATAAGCGTTTCATAAGCTTGTGCATCAGTCATATCATCAGTTATAGGAACATGGTCGCTAAAATCAGTAAATTTATACCAATCTTTATATTTTGAACTTTCTCCTTGAGCCATTACAACATCAAATGACCAGTGTCTGTCACTGCTGTGATTAAAAACTCCGTCAAATATAACTCTTATTCCGTTTTTATGAAGTTCTTTTATTAAATCTACCATTATCAAATCTGATTCTGTCCAAACCCAAGTTGCTGGATCTTCAGTTTCTCCATAACCATTTTTACCTCTGTCTTCTCCTTTCAAGTTCACTTGCAATAACTCTAATTCACTATTATTTTTTACATTTGAACCAAGTACATCCACATAAGATTTATTTCCAAATTTATTTTCTTTGTTAATTTCTACGCCATATTCTTTTCCGCTTGTCTTAATTGTTCCAAAGTCAGGAGAAATATGTCTAAAGTCATTTGCCCCATACTTATGATTTTGATATGAGAAAAATACTGGATTTAACCATATTGCTGTTATTCCAAGTTCTTTTAAATATGGTATTTTTTCTTTTATTCCCTGCAAATCTCCACCATACATTCTTGCATATTTTAAACTATAATCTATATTCTGCTCTCCAATTCTTTCCCATCCAACTTTATCTTTAAAATCAGCTGTCCAACGGTTTCTATCAAATTTTCCATATAAATTATTAACTTTTTCCCATTTATATTTTTCTATAAAGTTTTGTTCATGAAGTTCATTTCTCATAAATACTTCTGGTCCAAATTCATTAAAAACGGGATCATTATAGTGATTTTTATTATAAAATCTATCTGGAAAAATATTGTACCAAATAACTTCTTTAGCCCAGTCTGGAATGCTAAAAATTTGAATTTCGTCTGATTTTGTATCAATTACAATCTTTGGTGGAACTTTATAATCTAAGTTTTTTCCATTAAAGTAAGCTTTTACTCCACCATCTTCCAAAATAAAATAATAACGAATTTTATCAACTTGTTTTCCAAAATCTATGATTCTCTCAAAATAATCAAATCCATTTGTTCTATCACGAAATCGCTCAAGTTCATAAATCATTTCATAGTTGTCTTCTTCATGTAAAACTATGCTTATATAGACTTTTTCCACATCATTCATCTGTGTTCTAAGTTTAAATTCATATTCTCTATCGGAAATTTTATTAAAATACTGTAAATTTTTGTAGTTATGTGCAATCGCTTTTAAGCTCACATTTTTGTCAATTGCTTCATACACAAATTTTCCAGTTCCCAAATCTCCTTTAGGAAACAAATCTCCGTTTTCTCCAATTATTAATTTTTTATTTGCACCTTCTGGATACCATTTTCCATCAATTTCATATTTATATTCATAACTTCCTTCAGGAATTGCCAAAATTACTTCATAATTCGTCTTATCAAGCTGTTTAATCGGCTCATCTTCCAGTTTCCAGCCGTCGTAATTTGTCGCAATTTTTATACTTTTTGCTTCACTCAATCCAAATTCAGCTATATCTAAATTCATTTTATAAAATTTCATTTTTTTCAAAATAAATTTCTTTTCTTCAGGTACAAATATAATTAAAATGTCAACTCCCTTTTGAAAACCTGTTATTGGTTTAGCCGATGCATTTTTTTCGACAACAGCATCAAAAGTTTCTGCAAATGGAGCAGTGTGGTTATATGTAACTCCGTAACTTTCATCATTTTCATCTTTTATTTCAAAAAAATAACTTCCTTTATCAACATTTTCCCATTTATAAATTAAAAGTTTATCCCCTTTTTCTCTGAAATCGGCTTTTTTATAAAACTTATTATCTTTGTATATCTCTATTTTATAGCTCATTTATATTCTCCTTTATATTTCAAAAAACACTTTATACGCTTTATATGTTTCATACAAATCAGCTTTCGAAGAAATTTCAAATAGCGAATGCATAGATATAAGTGCAGGTCCTGCATCTATCGTCCTTATTCCATAATAAGCTAAGAATTTTGCGACAGTTCCTCCACCGCCTTCGTCTACTTTGCCAAACCCTCCAATCTGATATTCTATGGCATTTTTCTCGAAAACTTCTCTAATTTCCTGGATAAATTCTGCGTCAGCATCACTTGATCCATATTTTCCACCACTACCGGTATATTTTGCAAAAGCTATTCCATAAGATAATCTAGCCGCATTATCTAAGTCGTGAACTGAAGAAAAAACTGGATTTACAGCTGCTGTCACATCTGATGACAACGCTTTTGAATTCCATAATGTTTCTCTTAACATTTGGTCATTATAATTCTTTTCTGTCATTGACAAAATTTTTCCTACAATATATTCTGGTAATGTTGATTTTAATCCTGTTGAACCTTCACTTCCGATTTCTTCCTTATCTGTTAAATAAACCATAACCGTTTTTCTAGGATCTTTTACTTCATATAGTGCTGCAAGGGAAGTGTATGCACAAATTCTGTCATCTTGTCCGTAACCACCTATCATAGTTTCATCTAGGCCCACATCTCTTAATTTACCAGCTGGAACAATTTCTAACTCCGCTGTAAAAAAGTCATCTTCTTCCATTCCATATTTTTCTTTTAATTTATTTAAAACCCATTGTTTTACTTTTTTATCAATATTTTTATCTTTTACAGGCGTATTTCCAAAAAGGAGTTTCAATTCTTCACCTTTTATCACCTCTGCCGTTTTTCTGTCTCCCTGTACTTTTCGAGCTAAATGTGGTAAAACATCAGGCACGCAAAATACTGGCTCTCCTTCTTGTTCTCCAATCGCCAAAGTCACTTTTGTTCCATCTTTCAAGTAAACTACCCCATGAAGCGCAAGTGGAGTTGAAGCCCACTGATATTTTTTTATTCCCCCATAATAATTTGTGTTAAGTAGTGCAAATTCTTCTTGCTCTTTAATTGGATTCGGTTTTAAATCAAGTCTTGGTGAATCCAGATGTGAAACAATCATATTAATTCCATTTTTTATATCTTCTTTTCCGATAATTATTGCAACAATATTTTTATCTCTGTTATTAAAATAAACTTTATCCCCTTCTTTTAAAGTTTCTTTTGTTTTTATATCAACAAAACCATTTTTTTTCAGTTTTTTTTCTGTCACTACGACAAATTCTCTTTCTGTCTTTGCCAAATTCAAATACTTTTTATATTCTTCAGCAAATTCAAATACTTTTGATTTTTTTTCTTCGGAATAGTTTTTCCATAAATTCTCTTTTGTCACCGCTAGCTCCTTCTTTTTTTATTTTTTCAAAATTTATTTCAACATATTCTTTAAACTTATTTTCCCTTAAATTTTTAAATTTTCTAAATAATTAACTTTTTAGAAAAAACTAATTTAAAAATTAATATTACACCTATCCTAATATATTTTACATCTTTTTTATAAAAAATCAAGTTATTTTTAAAATAAATAAAAAAAAAGTTATTTTTTAATTTTTTTACTAAAAAATAACTTTTTTATTATTTTTATTTTTTAAAAAAATTTTTTATTTTATTTCTTTTAATTTTGCTTCTAATTCTTTTCCAGCTTCTTCATATCCTGGTTTTCCAAGTAATGCAAACATATTTTTCTTGTAAGCTTCAACTCCTGGCTGATCAAATGGATTTACACCCAATAAATATCCACTCACTCCACATGCTTTTTCAAAAAAGTAAAATGCATATCCCAGTTGATAAGGAGTTGCTTCAGGAATATTTACTGATAAATTTGGTACTCCACCATCGACATGAGCTAAAATAACTCCATCTCTTGCTTTTTTATTTACATAATCCATAGTTTTTCCTGCCACAAAGTTAAGTCCATCCAAATTTTCTGCATCTTCTTCAATTTCAAATTCAACTTCTGGTTTATCAATTGAAACAACAGTTTCAATGAACACTCTTTGTCCTTCTTGAATAAATTGTCCCAAAGAATGTAAATCAGTCGAAAAATCAGCTGATGATGGATAAAGTCCTTTTCCATCTTTTCCTTCAGATTCTCCAAACAATTGTTTCCACCATTCAGCAAAATAATGTAATCTTGGTTCGTAATTAACCATTAATTCCACACTTTTACCTTTTCTAAGTAAAATATTTCTAACAGCTGCATATTGTAGAGCTTGGTTTTCTTCCAATTTTTTGCTAGAAAAATCTTTTACAGCATCAGCTGCTCCTCGCATCAACTCATCAATGTCTATTCCAGCTGCAGCGATTGGCAATAATCCAACTGCTGTTAAAACAGAAAATCTTCCTCCAACATTATTCGGTACAACAAAAGTTTCATATCCTTCACTTGTAGCTAATGTTTTAAGCGCTCCTTTTACTTTATCAGTAGTTGCATAAATTCTTTCTTTAGCACCTTCTTTTCCATATTTTTCTTCTAACAATTTTTTAAATACTCTGAAAGCAATTGCTGGCTCAGTTGTTGTTCCAGATTTTGAAATAACATTTACTGAAAAATCTCTGTCTCCGATTGCTTCAATTAAGTGTTTTAAATAAACTCCACTCATATTTGTTCCAGCAAAATAAATTTCTGGAGTTTTTCTTTTTTCTTTTGTTAAATTGTTGTAAAAGCTGTGTGATAAAAATTCAATTGCAGCTTTTGCTCCTAAATAAGAACCACCTATTCCGATTACAACTAATACTTCTGAATCGTTTTTAATTTTTTCGGCAGCTTTTTTAATTCTATCAAATTCTTCTTTGTCATAGTCGCAAGGTAAAGTTGTCCAACCTAAAAAATCGTTCCCCGCTCCTTCCTTGTTTACTAAAACTTCATTTGCCAATTCTACAAATGGTTTTAGTTGAGTAATTTCTTTTTCATCAAAAAAATTTTTTGCAAATTTATAACTAAATTCCAATTTCATCTTTTTTTCTCCTCAAATCTATAAAATATTTTTTTTACATTTTAAGTATATCAAAAAAAAATATTTTTTTCAAATAAAAAAATATCGAACTAAAAATTTATCTTTAAAATCTTCACTAGTTCAAAAAAATATGTTAAAATAACATAAAGATTCAAAATTTAATTTAATTAAAAGGAGTGTTTAATTATATGAAAAAGCTACTAACTTTTCTCTTACTAACTTTGTCAATCCAGCTATTTTCAGACAATTATAAAGTTATTCAAAAAAAAGGTGTCACTTTATCACAGCAAGAACTGAATAAGAATAATAAAGAAATCGAAATTGCAGCTAAAAGAGACTATAATTTAATTTTACAAGGAGCATCAATTGGGACGAAATCAATGCTTTCCCGAATGATGAATCAACAATTTCAAGCGTCTAAAAATAATAATCAGATGCTTAAAAATTATCAAAAAAAGATAGAAAAATTTTCTAGTGATATGATTGATTATATGTTAAACAACAATAAAATTGAAATTGAAAAAATAAGATATGTTAAAAATGATGTCGTGGAAGTTACATTAAATATAAAAATAAAAATGCCAGATGTGGCAGGAAGCTACAAAAAAATATTTGAATTAATGACAAACGAAGATTTTATAAGCAAAAAAGAATTGAAGAATCTGTCAGAAGATGAAATTTTTGATAAAATAACAACAAAAATGTTTGAAACTGTGAAAAAAACTTTGGAACAAACACAAGAATATTCATCTTCAAAAGCTACAATTTATTTGGAAAAAGACAATGGAAAATGGGGAGTTGCTGAACTTGAAGAAAAATTAGAAAATTATAGACAAATGTATAAAATTTCAAAATAATTATATAAATTAAGTTCATAAAAGGGCTATCTTATAAAAAGATAACCCTTAATTTTTTATTACTCTTGTTCTTCTATGTAAATCTTATAAAATTACTATTTTTTAAATACACCAGTAACTTTATTTGCTAAGCCCTTAGCCCCTTCTACTGTCTTGTCTACTGCTTCCTCAGTGCCTTTTTTCACATCTTGAACAATTTTACTATTTGAAGCTTTTTCTGCTAAATCTTTTGCGCCTTCCACAGTTTTTTCAAAAACTTCTTCTGTTCCTTTTTTAATATTCTGAGCAACTTCGCTTCCTGCAACTTCCTTTGCTTTTTCAGCAGCCTTATCAGCTAAATTTTTTGCTCCTTCTTCAGTTTTCTTTAAAGCGTCTTCCGCTCCTTTTTTCAAATCATCAAGTTTCATAATTTCACACCTCTATTTTCTTTTATTTTATTATTTTTATTTTTTATATTTTTTATAAATATCAAATATTCTTTTTTTATTTATTCTACAGTTACTGATTTTGCCAAGTTTCTTGGTTTATCCACATCATTTCCTTTTAATTTTGATAAATAATATGCTAACAACTGATGGATGATAATTGACAAGAATCCTGTATATTCATCTTCAACTGCTGGTATATAAAATACTTCATCAGCAACTTCTTCCACCAATGTATTTCCTTCTTTTGCAACCGCAATTACATAAGCTCCTCTTGCCACAACTTCTTTTATATTTGAAACTGATTTATCGAATAAATCTGATTGAGTAACATTTATTACAACTGGCACACCTTCGTCAATCAACGCTATTGTTCCATGTTTTAATTCTCCCGAAGCAAATGCTTCTGAATGAATGTAAGAAATTTCTTTAGATTTTAGTGCACCTTCTACGGCTATCATATAATCTAATCCTCTTCCCAAATAAAAAATACTTTGTTGATTCAATATTTTTGCAGCTACTTTTTCAACTTTTTCTGAATGTTCCAACACTTTTTCAACTTTTTCTTTAAGATTATAAAGTGAATCTATATCATGTTCATATTGCTCTTTTGTAATTTTATTAAATTTATAAGCCATATCAATTGCTAATAAGTACAAAATCATCATTTGAGTGCTGTAAGCCTTAGTTGAAGCAACGGCTATTTCAGGACCTGCCCAAGTGTAAATTACATGATCCGCTTCTCTTGCAATTGAAGAACCGACAACATTAGTTATTGCCACAACTTTAGCACCTTTTCTTTTACCTTCTTTCATAGCTTCCAAAGTGTCCAAAGTTTCTCCAGATTGACTCAATACAATAATTAGCGTATTTTCATCAATAACTGGATTTCTATATCTGAATTCTGAAGCTAATTCGACATCCACTTTTATTCTAGTTTTTTTCTCAATTATGTATTTTCCAACCAATCCTGCGTGATATGCAGTTCCACAAGCTACTATATATACATTGCTTACACCTTCTAAATATTCTTTTGTAAGTCCAGCGTCTTCAAAATTAATTTTTTTATTTTCATCAATTCTGCTGTTCAAAGTTTCCATCAAAACTTTTGGCTGCTCATAAATTTCTTTTTCCATGAAATATTCGTAACCGCCTTTTGAAGCAGCTTCCAAATCCCACTCAACATGAGTTACATCTCTTTTTACTTCATTTCCTTCAGTATCCATTATTTTAACAGAATCTTTTTTTATTTCTACAATTTCATTATTTTCAATTAAATATATATCTCTTGTATATTTTAAAATTGCTGGAATATCAGAAGCGATAAAGTTTTCCCCTTTTCCAAGTCCCAAAATTAATGGACTTTCCTTTCTTGCAGCAATAATTCTATCTGGCTCTGAAATTGACATCATTCCTAGTGCATACGCACCTTTAATAATTTTTAACATTTTTTTTACGGCTTCCAGCAAATCACCTTCATAAAGGCTATCTAGCAAATGAGCCACAACTTCCGTATCAGTTTCAGAAATAAATTCATATCCTTTTGAAATCAAATCTTTTTTAATTCCAAGTAATTTTCAATAATTCCATTGTGAACTACAACTAAAGTCTTATCTTTATTAAAATGCGGATGAGAATTTACATCAGATGGTTTTCCATGAGTTGCCCATCTTGTATGCCCAATTCCAATATTACCTTTCAAAGGATTCTCTTTTAAAGCATTTTCCAAATTTTTTAATCTTCCAACTTTTTTTACAATGTCAAATTTTGACTTTCCAGTATTTACAGCAATTCCAGCTGAATCATATCCCCTGTATTCCAATTTCTCTAATCCATCAATTACAAAATCTTGAGCATTTTGTGAACCGATGTAACCTACTATTCCACACATAGCGTTCTCCTTTACAAATATAAAATTCAAAAAGAATAATCACTATAATATTTTTGTTTTATAATTTCTTATAACTTTTGTATATTATTCAGGTTGTGATAACCCAAAGAGCATCCGCCGAATTTTCGATAACTCTTTTTCCTCGTCTCCTTTTTTAAAAAGGTCTGGCGCTATTTTTAATTTTTATTCTTTTTGTTAAATAATTATATCAAATTTACTATTTTTTTTCAATATTTTATTTTTTTTATAAATTATAAAATTTAAAATAAAAAAAACTGTCTTTTTAGACAGTTTTATATAAATAACTATTTTAAATTTTTAAAAATGGCTGGGCTGAATGGATTCGAACCATTGCATGCTAGAGTCAAAGTCTAGTGCCTTACCGCTTGGCGACAGCCCAACAAGTCATAACTTTTACGACTATGTAAGTATATCAAAAAAAAATAATTTTGTCAACACTTTTTTTTATTTTAATTGAAAAAAATTTTTTTATTATTTGATTTAAAGTTCAAAAATATAGAGAATATCGAACCTTTCTTTCAATATTCTCCATCTTCAAAACTTACTTTTTCAAATTAAATATGCCACATAAAAAAGTCTTCTTCAGCTTTTTGAATAATTCTTGCGGGAATTCCAACAGCTACGGCATTGTCGGGAACATCTTTTAAAACAACGGAATTTGCACCTATTTTTACATTATTTCCGACCGTTATATTTCCCAAAATTTTAGCTCCCGCACCAACTGTCACATTATTTTTTAATGTAGGATGTCTTTTTCCTTTCTCGGTCGTCACTCCACCTAAAGTCACACCGTGATAAATTACACAATCATCGCCAATTTCAGCAGTTTCTCCAACTACAATTCCCATTCCGTGGTCAAAGAAAATTCGTTTTCCTAAAGTTGCTCCTGGATGAATTTCTATTCCAGTAAAAAATCTTGAAATTTGAGAAAAAAGTCTAGCCAAGAAAAAAAGTTTTTTCTTTTGAAAAAAATGCGCTATTTTGTGATTTATTACCGCATGTAGCGACGGATATAATAAAATTTCTAATTTATGTCTGGCCGCTGGATCTTTTTGAGCGATATTGTCAAATTCTTCTTTTAATTGTTTAAAAATGGCAAACTCCTCCTTTTTAATTTTTTTATTTTTTATTTTTTTACTGTTACATATGCTTAAATTTAATAAAATTTATAAAAAAATTTCAAGTAAATAATTTATTAATACTTGAATTATTTTCATATTTATATATTTTGTAAATTAAGGGAGCAAAAATATACTCCCTTTTTTTATTATAAACTGTTTCTAAATGCTTCAACTGACAAATATTTTTCTCCGCCATCTGGTAATATAGCTAGTACTTTTTTACCTTTTCCTAATTTTTTAGCTACTTTGTAAGCTGCAGCTATTGCACTTCCTGAAGAAATTCCAACGAATAATCCATTTTCTTTTGCAGCTCTTGTAGAAAATTCTATAGCTTCCTCATTTGTTACTTTTACAATTTCATCAACTACGCTGCTGTCATAGTTACCAGGAACGAATCCAGCTCCAAGTCCTTGTTGCAAATGTTTTCCAGGTTGTTCTCCTGATAATACAGCTGATGAAGAAGGTTCTACAGCATATATTTTTGTATCTGGTCTTTCTTCTTTTAATCTTTTTCCAACTCCAACAAGAGTCCCAGCTGTTCCAACTCCTGAAATATAAGCGTCTAGTACAGGAAAATCATCTAAAATTTCTTTTGCTGTTGTTTCATAGTGTTTTGCAGGGTTAGCAGGATTTTTAAATTGTTGTGGCAAGAAGTATCCATTTTCTTTTGCAAGTTCTTCAGCTTTTGCAATTGCACCTTTCATTCCTTTTGCACCTTCAGTTAAAATTAATTCAGCTCCATAAGCAGCTAAAATACTTCTTCTTTCAATACTCATTGAATCTGGCATAATAATTATAACTTTGTATCCTTTTGCTTTTCCTATCATTGCTAATGCAATTCCTGTATTTCCTGATGTTGGTTCTACAATTGTTCCACCTGGTTTTAATTCTCCAGATTTTTCTGCAGCTTCAATCATTCCAAGAGCCGCTCTATCTTTTACACTTCCCCCAATATTATATTTTTCCAATTTTACATAAATATCAGCAACATCGTCACCTTTTAAAAAATTTAATTTTACAACTGGTGTATTTCCAATTAAATCAATAATATTTTCGTATATCATATATTTTCCTCCATAATTTATTATATTTTTTCTCTCATATTTGTATCTACAATTAGTATACCACTAAACATTTGTAAATGCAAGTAAAAAAATTTATTTAATCATATATTTTTTTTATAATTTAATATATTTTATTTATAATTTATAATTTCATATCATCAACGCTGTCTAAATATTCTTTTATCTTTGGAACAACTTCAGATAATACACCTTTTTCAAATGGATTTTTCAAATTTGCCGACTTCATTAATTCAAAAAACGGTTTGCTTCCTCCTAATTTACATAAATTTAAATATTCACTCCAAGCCTTTTCTCTATTTTCATTGGCTTTAATCCAAAACTGGAATGCGCAAACTTGCGCTAAAGTGTAATCTATATAGTAAAATGGGGATGAAAAAATATGTCCTTGTCTAAACCAGAAAATTCCTTCTTTTAGTTCTTCGATTTCACCATAATCTCTTGTTGGAAGATATTTTTTTTCAATTTCAAGCCATTTTTCTCTTCTTTCTTGCGGCGAAACTTCTGGATTTTCGTAAACCCAGTGCTGAAATTCGTCCACAGTTACTCCATATGGAATGAACAAAAGCGCTTCTGATAAATGATTAAACTTATATTTTTCAGTATCTTCTTCAAAAAACAAATTCATCCACGGCCAAGTCAAAAATTCCATGCTCATCGAATGAATTTCACAAGCTTCGTAAGTTGGCCACAAATATTCTGGAACTTCATAGCCACGACTTTGATAAACTTGAAAAGCGTGTCCAGCTTCATGTGTCAAAACATCGACATCGTGCGAAGTCGCATTGAAATTTGCAAAAATAAATGGTGATTTGTAATCTGGAATGTAAGTGCAGTATCCACCGCTCATCTTTCCTTTTTTGAAAGCAAGTCAAGTAAATTATTTTCAGTCATAAATGTAAAAAATTCGTCAGTTTCTTTAGATAATTCTTTATACATTGTTTTTCCATTATTTAAAATCCATTCAGGTGAACCATGCGGATCGGCATTTCCAGAATTAAATTTTATCGCTTCGTCATAAAATCTCAATTTTTCTACACCCAATCTTTTTTCCTGTCTTTTTCTAAGTTCTGTATGAATTGGCACAATGTTTTCTAACACTTGTTTTCTATATCCAGCGACCATTTTTGCGTCATATTCAAGTCGAGATAATCTTTTGTAGCCAAATTCCACATAATTTTTGTAACCCAATTTTTTTGCCATCTTATCTCTAACTTTTACAAGCGAGTCGTAAATGTTGTCAAATTCTTCTTTATTTTCAGAAAAAAAATTAGCAACTTTTTTAGCCGCTTCAATTCTCACATTTCTGTCTTTTGACTGAGTGTAAGGCACCATTTGTGATAAATTTAGCTCTTTTCCGTCAAACTCAATTTTTGCACTTGCGATAAGTTTTTCATATTTACTTGTAAGTCTATTTTCTTCCTGAAAATCTGGGATGACTTCGCTAGAAAATGTTTTTAGTGTATTTTCAGCTTTTTCAAATAAAAATTTCCCGTATTTTTGGGTTAACTCTTTTTTAAATTTAGAATTTACAAGCGCTTTATAAAAATCATTTGTAAAACTAAATAAAATTGGACTAATTTCGTCCATATATTCGTTTTCCTTATCGTAAAATTCATCAGTTGTATCAATGCTATGTCTAATTGACACAAGTGTCTGCATCGTATCCAAATAATTTCTAAGTTTTATAATTTTGTCAAAATATTCACATTGTTCTTCCACATTTTTAGAATTTTCAAAATTTTTAATATTTTCAGAAAATTCAGCTTTTATTTTTTCCACTTCAATATGTTCATATTTGTAGTCATTAAAGTTCATCTTTTTACTTCCTTTCGTTTAGTTAATTAATTTATTTAAATTATTTATTTTTCATATCAAAAGATTACCACAGTTATGGAAAAAAAGCAATTTTTTATTTGAAATTTATAAAATAAAAAAATTTTATTTTTATAATTTTTTAATTAAATATAAAAAAATAATATTTTTATAATATAAAACAATAAAAAATAAAGTATAATATTAAAAATATGTCTAAAATTTTAATATTACGAAGAGAAAAATATGAAAAAATTTATTTTTATAAATTATAGAATTACACTGTAATATTAAATATTATAATTTTTGAGAAAGGTAGGAAATATGAATAAACAAATAGTCAGAATTATTCAGTTTACGATAAATTCAGTCTTAATTTTTGTAACTGTAACTAGTGGAATTCTAGGATTTCTTCTTTTGATTCCTCTTGCAATAACAGCTCTTATAAGTTTTTTTGCTCATAATTGGAGCTTCTTTTGGAATTTTTTGGTTATAGTAGCTATTTTGCTGGGAGTTGCATTTTCTTTAGATACATTAAGTTTTAAACTGCCAGAAATGTTTGGAAAATTTTTTGAAGAAGATAAAGATGATGAAAAAATACATCAAGAATATGAAAATTGGTACAGCGAATGGTTCCAAAAAGAATACGAAAAATATGAGCATGCAAGACAAGAGCAGCAAAAGCAACAAGGATATGGAGCTCAATATTCCACAGAAGATATAATCGAAAAATTTGAAGAAAATTTAAAAATACTTGGATTGGAGACAAATTCACAACTTTCACTTCAAAATATCAAAAAAGCACATAGAACAAAAGCAAAAGAATATCATCCAGATAGAAATCCAGGAAAAGATACAACCGTTGAAATGCAGAAAATTAATGCAGCTAAAGAATATTTAGATGCCAATTTGGAATATTATTTATCTAAAAAATTTCAAAATTAAAAATATTAAAAGTTGAAATTTTTTATAAAATACATGATAATATTAAATAAATAAGTATTATTAGGAGGAAATATTATGAAATGTTTTTATCATCACGATAAAGATGCTCACGCAATATGTAAAAATTGTGGTAAAGCAATTTGTAGTGATTGTTCGATAACTCGAAAAGATGAAGCATATTGTCCAGACTGTTTTAGTAATCTTATTGCCTATCATGAAAAAAACTTATCAAAAATGAGAATGATATACATTGTAAGTATAATTACAGCCGCTGTAGTATTTTTTATGAATGTTGAAAAAAGTTTTGAAGGAGCATTACTTATGGCTATGTGGTTTGGAAGCATTCCAATAGGATTATATTATGCATTTAGGGCACGAAGTCCTTATGTGGCAATTACTCTTGAAGGATTTGGACAGCTACTGTTAATAAGATTAGTAGTAGCACTTTTATTTGGACCAATTTATACATTACTTTCAGTTATTAATTATTTAAAAGCAGCAGCAATACTTCGAAAAAATAAAGCTCTACTTGAAGAAATAATATCTCGTTAAAACAATAAAAAATAAAAAAATTTTTTTAATTTATTAAATATTTGGTATTATCGTGTATTTTATAAAAATTTCAACTTTTAAAATTATAAAAATATTATAAAATTAATAAAGAAGGAGATTAATATGAAATCTAAAGAATATAATTATATAAAACTTTGCTATCTGATAAAATATGTTTTTATTGCAATTTTTGTTATAAGAGCATTATTTTTTGTTATTTTTTTAGAAAAAGAAACAAGTGATGTAATAATTGGTCTTATAATTTGGTCTGCCATTATTCTTTACATTTTTAAAGGTTTTAATTTAGAAGGTTCATTGATAAGAAGAGAGCTGAAACGAAGAATGGAAAAATTGCCAATACCAAAGGAAAATAATTTCAGCTGGTCAGAAAAAGGTGAAACAGGAGTATTCTTTACCGATCCTGAAAAGGGAACATTTTGGTTTTGCAGCAATCAGACAAATTATGATCTATATGTTTATCCCATAATGGAATTTAAAATATATGAGAATAACACTACAATTTTTTTTGAAAAAATAGCAGGAGATTGTGATTTAAAAAAATTTAAAATTTTAAAGCCAAAACAAGAAAATTAAAATTTATAAAAATTAAAAAAAAAGGAAGTGAAAATAATGAAAAATTTATTATTAGTTGGATTATTACTAGGAAGTTTTGCGTTCGGACAAACAATCGTAACAAAAAAAGGAAGCTATTGCACAGGAATTACATCTATTGGTGGAGACCACGGTTCTGGAGCGGGAGAATTTTTTAGATTTTATAAAGTTTGTAACATTAACGGCAAAGAATATAACGATGTGGCTCTTGGATATACTTGGGGAAGAAGCGATAATGTAGCGCCGTATAAATTTTTTAATAAAAAATTGAAAGCTAATCATAAAACATACTTTAATGCGGGTACAAAATTAAATTTTGAAAAAAATTATACTGTAGAAATGCGTGGAACAGGTTACTCAAAATCATCTGACCTTGGCTTTGAAAATGTTGGATTTTTTGAGAAAACTGTAAAAAACTATTTTGGTTTTGAAGCGGCAGATTATAAAAAATTGCCATTTACTGATGAAATTAAATAACTTTGATAGAATTTTGAAAAGAAAATTCAGGATTGTCAAACAAAAATTATAAATATGAGCAGTCCAAAAACAGCTAAAGAAAGGAAATATTTAAATATGAAAAAATTATCAATCACAATTCTTATTTTAGCATTTATGGTATCTTGTTCAAACCAAAATAAAGATAATAATGCAAAAGATACTAGATATCAATCAGCTACTTATACAAAGCCGCAAAATCCACAAGGAGCTACGGTTGCATTAAATTCAACTGATTTTAGGGTTGACAACGATTTTATCTATTATAAAGGAGCAATTTTTACAGGAAAAATTACATTTGATCTTCCACAAAAAAGCGGATATTTCTTTGTAAGCAACGGAAAATTGCAAGGGGAAACTGAAATAAATTATAAATTGACTGGAACAAAGAAAGTGCAAGTTTATGAGGAAGGAAAACTTATGCAGCTTACTCAGACTGAAAATAATGTCACAACTGTCGTAGATTATTCTGATGATCCTGCTTCTATTGATAACCGAAAAATTGTAAAAGTTGCTACAAAATATGATAAAAACTCGTATTCAATGGATTTTGTAACTTTGGATGGAGAAATTAAAAAAGATGGAAAAACTTTGAAGGATTTGGAAGTAAAAGAAGAAGATTATCAAAAATATGTAAGCGGAGTAATTGGAGAAAATGGCGGAATTTATAAAATTTACTATAGCTTTGACAAATCAACTGGAGAAGTTACTGAAACACAATATAAACTTGATTCTAAAAAACAAAAAATCGAAACATTGTCTGGAATTAGAAAATTAAGTGAAATTAATATGGTACTTGAAAATGGAATGACTTTATTTAGAAGAATAATGTCAGATACTGGAGAAAGTGCCACTCCTGCTGCTGCAACTCCAGTTCCAGGACAATCAGGACAGCCTGCCGCTCCTGCTCCAAATGCAACAAATTCAGCAAATACAACTAATCCTAATCCAATTACTCCATCAGCGCAGTCTAATCAAAATGACGATGATTTGGCGACATTGGACAGAGTTTACGATGAGGTTATGCATAAAAACAACAAAGACATACTAAAAACTTTTTCAAAACAAAAATTGGGATATATAAGAAATACACTATTTGCAAAAAAGGGATATATATTCACAAAAAGTCGTGAATATGCTGATTATTTTTCTAAAAAAAGTTGGTATAACGGAAGATACAACACAGATGAAATTTTAAATCCAGAAGAGAAAAAATTTGTTCTTATAATAAGAGAATATGAACAATAATCTATATAAATTATTTTAGATTTATACTAAAAAATATAAAATTATTTTGTTTATGTAAAAAATAGGAGGAAAAATGGATAATAATAATAATACAGAAAATAAAACAAATAATCAAAATTCAAATGCAAATAATAATTCTGGAAATATTTCACAATCAGGATTCTTAGATAATATTCTACAAAAAGATAATGAAAATAATAAACTTTTTTTGAAAATAGTATTCTGGCTGACTGCAGCCGCTTCAGTTATACTTCTTTATACTGGAATAAAAGGTTTAAGTTTATACCTTAATGCAAAAAAAGCTGCTTCAGAAGCTAGTTCAGGATCTTTAGATAATTTGTTTAGTAGTGGTGCAAATTTACTGGGAAAAGGGATGGATTTCTTTTCAACAGCTAAAACAATGCAAGGGATTTTAAATTTAATAGTAATTGCTGTAATTGTGGCTGCTGTTTTGATTTATCTAAAGGCAAAAAAAGAAAATAAAATAGAAAAATTAAAAAATCTAAATTATTATTTTATTGGTGGATTTATAATATTTGGACTTTTAGAAATGTATGCAGTGCATGGACTTATAAAAGCATTAACTTCTTTATCAGGTATGTTTGGAGCAGCTACAGGCTCAGCACCAAATTTTGGTTTAATAAAATTTTCTTTAGCATTGACTTTCATAACTTCATTAGGTTCGGTAATAACTAATTATTTTGTTATTTTTAGAGGAAAAAATATAGAAATTGAAGATATAAAATCAGAATGGAATAACGGAGCTGAAAAAATAAATGCAATAGATCCTGAAAAAAAGAAAAAATATACAGCTATTGGAATAGCTATAGTTGGAATTATTGCATTATACTATATTTGCGCAAATTTCATATTTTTGCAAAATTTTGACTTTAATAAATATTATACAGTTAGAATCGATGGAGCTTCTGGAAGCGGGAAAATAACAAATTATCAAAATCCTGAATTTCCGCTAGAAACTGCAAATGGCAATACAGAAAAACCTAAAAAAGAGGAAGAGTTTGCAAAAGAAGGAGGAATTACATTTAATTTTTCCAAAACTGAAGGAATACAAAATGGAGATACAATTGATGTTGAAGTTTCTTATAATAAAGATGCAGCAAAAAAATTAAAGATTCGTCCTCAAAACAGTAAATTTAAAATAAAAATCAATGGACTTCTTGAATATGCTAAAAATGCTAATCAAGTAAAAGATTTGAAAAATTATATTACAAAACTTGCACAGAGAAAAATTGAATTGCAAAAAGATGATAATCCTTCTGATAATCCTAATTTATCAGGAATTTATTACAAACAAGATGAAAATGGAAATTTATCAATTAAATACTTCATTCAAAACACATTTGCTGGATTCCTTGGCAATACTGAATCTTTTGAACCAGTTGAAATTGGGAACATAGTTTTAGATAAAAATAACAACATTACTTCTTATGAAGAAATAAAATCTAACTCTTTTTCTTCAGAAAAATATAATAACGCTGGAGAAGTTCAAGCTGCGATGAGTTCACAAGGATATACTTTATTAAATTAAAATAATAAACAAAAAAAATAAAAAAATAAAAAAAAATAAAAAAAGAAAGAAGGAAAAATATATGAAAAAAATTATACTATTATTAACACTTGTAATATCTTTATTTTCATTTTCAGCAAATAAAAGTTCTAAAAACACAAAAAGAAATACAACATCAACTAGAACAAAATCTACAAAAAAAGATGCTATGAATATGAGAAGGTTTAGTTTTCTCGATTTAGCAAAATATCCTGACCCCAATCGAAAACCACCTACTAATTACAAAAAAGTAAGAGAAGAATATTTTAAGAAACATCCTGAATTAAAATAATAAATAACAACAGTAGAATTATAAATAGTTTAATGAGCAATTTTATTACAAAATAAAATTGCTCTATTTTATTTTGAATATTTTTACTGCAACAATAAAATTACAAATATAGAAAAAAATAGCGTAACAATTCAAAATATGATATAATTTTTTTATCTAAAAAGAGGAGGAAAATATATGTTTTTACAAAGAACGGATAGACTTGCTTTAGTCGATTTTAAAAATAGACATATAAATTATACCGAGCTTATAAATAATATTAAATATTTTTCAGAATATGTAGTAAATTTAGAAAAAGACAGATTTGGACTTATAATTATGGAAAATCGTCCTGAGTGGATTTACGGATTTATGGCTATTTGGGATAAAAATTCGGCAGGAATTGCACTTGATGCGAATAGCAACCCTCAAGAAATTTTGTATGTGTTAAATGACGCAAATCCTGATATTATTTTGTGTTCTGATGAGACTCAAAAAAATATAATTGATGCTGTTAATCAATATGAATTTAAAGATAAAATAAAAATAATTAATGTTGATAAAGTTAAAATTGATGAAGAAAAATTAAATTTTATAAAAAATTTAGATTTTGAGCTAAACAATCCAACTGGAGATGAAACTGCTGCAATGCTCTACACTTCTGGAACGACTGGAAATCCTAAAGGAGTTATGCTCTCATTTGACAACTTAAATTCTGAAATGGAAGGAATTTATGAAAAAGGAATTTTTGACTACCGTGACCAAATTTTGGCACTACTTCCATTTCATCACATTTTGCCACTTACAGCGACTGTGCTTTTGATGTTAAAATATCAGACTTCTATCGTTTTTGTGGAAAAAATTGCAAGTAAAGAGATTTTCGAAGCTCTTGAAAAAAATAGAGTTACAGCGCTAATTGGGGTTCCAAGAGTGTTTAAATTATTTTATGATGGAGTTATGGAGCAAATTAATGCAAAATTTTTAACAAGAACTATTTACAAAATTATGAAAAACTCAAATTCTATAAAATTAAAACGAAAAGTATTCGCAAAAGTTCACAAAAAATTTGGAGGACATTTGGATTTTATCGTCGTTGGTGGAGCAAAAATGGATCCTGAAATTTCAAGATTTTACGAAACTCTGGGAATTTATGCTCTGGAGGGTTACGGACTTACTGAAACTTCGCCAGTTATTGCAGTAAATTCTAAAAAAGAGAGAAAAATTGGAACTGTTGGGAAAAAACTTTTTAATGTCGAAGTAAAGATTGAAAATGAAGAGCTTATGGTAAAAGGACCAATTGTGATGAAAGGTTATTATAATAAGCCGGAAAAAACAAAAGAAGTGATTACTGAAGATGGATGGTTTAAAACAGGGGATTTAGCGACAATTGACAACGAAGGATTTGTCACAATTCGGGGAAGACGAAATACGATGATTGTTTTATCGAATGGTAAAAATATTGATCCTGAAACCCTAGAAGATAGAGTTCTAAAAAAAAGTGACGGACTTATAAAGGAAATCGGAATTTTTAATCATAAAAATAAACTTGCGGCAATAATTGTTCCCGATTTATTGGAATTTAGAAAAAGAAATATTACAAACACAAAAACTTACATAAAAAATATTGTAGAAGACTACAACTTAAAAGCTCATAACTATGAAAAAATACTGGATTATAAACTTTTTGAAAATGAATTGCCAAAAACTCGAGTTGGAAAAACAAGAAGATTTATGTTGCCTGACTTATACGAAAAAGGTGAAACAGATAAAAAAGAAAAAGTAATCGAGCCAGATAACGAAATTTACAGAATTTTAAAAGAATATGTCAAAAAGAATAAAGGAATTGCTCCACAGCCACAAGAAAATCTGGAACTTGAAATTGGAATGGATTCGCTTGACATCGTCGAATTTTTTGCATATATTGAAAGTAACTTTGGAATTAGACTAGATGAAGATGAGTTTTCTAAAATGCCTAATTTACTTTTGCTTTCTGAATATATCAACCAAAAAGCTACAAAAATTGAAGATAATGAAGTTGACTGGAAAAAGATAATTGATGAAACTAAACCGATTGTTGACAATAAAAATCGTTGGGTTACAAAAATTTTAAAACCACTTCAACCAATAGTTGATTTGTATTTTAGGACAAAAAAAATAAATAAAAAAAATCTTACGGCAGAACCTCAAATTTTTGTCTCAAACCATCAAAGTTTTGTTGATCCAGTTGTATTAGGAACTCTGCTTCCACGAAAAATATTAAATAACACTTTATTTTTAGCAATTGACTGGTATTTTAAAAAAGGATTTATGAAACTTCTTGTAAGTCACGGAAATGTTATTTTAGTTGATATAAACAAAAATATAAGAAAAAGTGTGGAAGAAATTGTTGGACATTTAAAAAGCGGTAAAAGTGTGCTTATTTTCCCTGAAGGTGCTAGGTCAAAAGATGGAAAAGTTGCTGAGTTTAAAAAAGTATTTGCGATCATAGCTAAAGAAATGGATGTAGATATTCAGTGCCTAGGTATAAAAGGTGCATTTAACGCATATTCAAGATATATGAAATTTCCAAGACCGAAAAAAATTGAAGTTGCGGTGCTAGAAAAATTTAAACCATCTGGCAGTTATGACGAAATTTGCAAGAAAGCACAAAATATTATAAAAAAATACATGGAAAATTAATAATAAATAATTAAAATTTTTATGAAAAATAAAAATACATAAAAATTAAATTTATAAAAAACAATTTTTTCTTAACATAAAAACAAAAAAAGATAAATTTTAGATATTTTCTAATTTTTATCTTTTTTAATTTTTTATTTTATAGTAAAACTGCTTTAAAATCGAACTCAAAAACTATGACTATTTTACTCAACTTCTAAATTTATATAATTTTTAATAATTTAATTTTAAATAGATTTGAGTAAATTTTACCAATAAATCTCTCTTCCATATTTTCCAAATGCTGATAAAATACGACCTTCATCATTTACTTTAATTTGATAAAACTCCACTCTCTTTTTAAAAGTTCTGTTCACTTCTTTTACCAATTCCCTAAAATCAAGTCTTTTTTCCGCCGTAAAATAAAAAATTAGCTTATTTTCATCAAAAGTATACTCGCCAATTACAAGATTCATTTCAGGAAGAAATCTTTTTACAATTTTTTTACATATAAAATAAGCTTCGTCTGCCTTTTTATCAAGCTCCGTAAGTTTATTTATTTCACTTTCATTCAATTTTCGCTTAACTTCACGCATTTTTAGTTCTTCTTTTTCCTCCAAAATCTTTTCCTGATTCAACACAGCGTCCAAAACAATCCCAATCTGCTCTCCACGAATGGTATCAACCAAGACATAATCTCCCTTTTTATAATTTTCCACTTCATTAATTATAAACGGATAAACTTTTTTAGTTTTCCTAAATTTTATATTTATTATTTTCACAATATTCCACCTTCTAAAAAACTGAAATATCCCCGCTCACTAATTATCAAATGATCCAAAAGCTGTATTTCTATCTTGTCAAAAAGTTCTTTTATCTTTCTTGTCAAAAAAATATCTGAATCTGATGGCTTTAACGATCCAGATGGATGGTTATGCACAATAATTATTGACTTAGCATTATAATTCAATATCTTTTTTATTAATTCCCTAATATAAACTGTACTTCTATCCAAAGTCCCAAAAAATAACTCTTCTTCTTTCAACAATTCATTTTGACTGTTTAAAAACAAAACTTTAAAAACTTCAATATCTCGTTTCAAAAGAGAACAACTCAAATAGTTTAATAATTTAATATTACTGGATATTTCAATTCTTTTGTTATAAATTTTTTTATACAATCCATTTTCAATTACTTCAAATATCAATTTCAAAAAAACAACAGCTCTTTCCGTCATATTTTTATTTTTTTGCAATTCTTCACTAGATTGCTTCAAAATAGAATACAAATCTCCATATTTCAAAAGCAATTCTTTAGCAATCCCCCTGCAATTTTTTCGCACAATTGTATAAGTCAAGAGCAATTCCAAAATTTCATAATCCTGAAGCCCTTTAGTTCCAACAGTCAAAAATTTTTCTCTCAACCGCTTACGATGTCCTTTTTCTTTTTCTTCATCTTTTTTTAAAATTTCTTCCATTACAATCCCCTCAATTTTTTAACCCTTTTTTATTATATCGTATTTCCCTTTTTTTTTCAACAAATAAAAAAAAAGATGTCTTTTTAAAACATCATACTTTAAATATAAGTTAGTGAATTTAATGGTGCCCAGACGCGGAATCGAACCACGGACACAGGGATTTTCAGTCCCTTGCTCTACCGACTGAGCTATCTGGGCATATGGCGGGTGAACTGGGATTCGAACCCAGACATCTTGCGATTTCGCCGGTTTTCAAGACCGGTCCCTTAGCCGTTCGGACATCCACCCACAACTTAAAAATTTATATCGTAATTACTTCAAAAAAATACCACAATTAATATGGTTTTTAAAAAAAATGGTACGGCCTAGGGGAGTCGAACCCCTGTTGCCAGGATGAAAACCTGGAGTCCTAACCACTAGACGAAGGCCGCATAAAATTTAAATGGTGGATCCAGCTGGACTTGAACCAGCGACCGCTCGGTTATGAGCCGAGTGCTCTAACCAGCTGAGCTATGGATCCATATGGCGTGCCTGAAGAGATTCGAACTCCTGGCCCACGGCTTAGAAGGCCGTTGCTCTATCCAACTGAGCTACAGGCACATATGGTAAAAATGGTGAGCCATACTGGGATCGAACCAGTGACACCTTGATTAAAAGTCAAGTGCTCTACCGACTGAGCTAATGGCTCATATTTTGGAGCGGGAGACGAGGGTCGAACTCGCGACATTCAGCTTGGAAGGCTGACGCTCTACCAACTGAGCTACTCCCGCATAAATATGATTGTGGTGCCTCGGGCCGGACTTGAACCGGCACGGAATAATATTCCACAGGATTTTAAGTCCTGTGCGTCTACCGATTTCGCCACCAAGGCATAATCCAATTTTGATTTTTTTCAAAATCCTTAACTACTCAATTATTATATCATATATTTTATTTGTTGTCAACACTTTTTTTTAAATTTTTATTTTTTTATAAAATAAGTGTATTTCACAATCAAACGCAATAAAAAATATATAAAAAACATAGTAAAAATGATATACTAAATTATTTTTCTAAAATAACATATTTTACAATATATATATATTCTTTAATTATTTTTTTTAACAAAAAATATGCCATTCATCTCACAATTAAAGTTGCGAGTCTTCTGGCATAATTAATAATAATATAAATCTAAAAAAGTCACTAAAAATTTTTATCTATTTTTATTTTGCTTTTCTTCTGAAAATTCATCCACTCAAACACATTTTCAAATGTTTTCCCTTTCAACTTAGCCTTTTCACTTCCACCTTTCCCAACATTACTCGGTTCAAACCCAAAAGTTGTCTCATCTTTAGAATTTCTTATTTTATCTCGATTTTGTACACCTTCTACTTGATTATTCAAAAAATATATCCATGAAAAATGTCCTGGAAATCTAGAATTGGGTTCATCTGTTCCAATCACATTTTCATAATATGAGTACCAAGCATTGTCAGCTCCAGCCTTCAATAAATCTCTATATGTTGGAAGCGAGAATTTCTGCGGTGTAACAATTCCATCATCTGCCGCTGCAATAAACCAAACTGGTGTTTTTTTCATTTTTTGAATTTTTTCTTTTGTTACCCATAATTTTTTAGTTTCCTCAAATTTTGAAGCTGCACTATTTTCTCCACCTGCAGAAACTTCAATATCTTTTGCTTTGTAAGTTCCGTCTGCATTTCTAGCATACTCATGGTAAGCATATGCCTCACAAATTGGTACAGCTGCTGCAAAATAGTCTGGATAAGTGATTATCATGTTTACTGTCATATATCCACCATTTGAATCTCCAGCAAGATAAATTCTTTCTGTATCAACAGATGGATTATGTTTCACATATTCTTTAATTGTATCCATTAAAATTTGCGTATATCGTGAAACTCCACTTCCGTTACCATTTGTCCCGTCACCTTCGTCCATCCAATAAGTAGGCGATTGAACAGCCAATACAAAAGCTCCTTTTGTATCAGTTCCTTTCGTAGTAAAATATTTTTGAATTTCTTCTTTCGCAAGTGCCGAAGTTTCTGTACCCAAAATATCAATATCAGGATCTGTTCCACCTTCACCTTGTCCATGAAGCCAAATAATTAATGGTTTTTTATCTCCTTTTTTCAAAATTTCTGGCTCATAAGCCGCCATTTCCAATTTCAAATTTTCCACTTTTTTCGTAATCGGATTTTTGTAATTTCCACTAAAAGAATTTCTATAAGTGAACAATTCCGTATCAGTCGAAACTCGATTATTAATTACATCCTCCTTTTTATTAACTGAATAATCTTTCCCATCAACAGTAACTTTTCCATCAATTTCTACAACATATTCTTTCGCCCATTCATTAAAAAATTTCTTCATGTTATAAGAAAATGGAGAACCTTCATATTTCAAAGTTTTCTGATTAAATACATTTTCCAATTCAAGCGTAACAATCCCAGTATCAAAGGCTTTTTCTCCTTTATTATCCGAAACATACACATTAGTTACCTTTCTCTCAACTCCATTCGTCTTAACTTTCCAGTCATTTTTATCAAGCCCTGTAATTCGATAATCATCCATTTTCATAATAATTTTACTCACAGTAGGCCCACTCTCAAAACCTTTTACAAAAATACTGATTTTTTTTATTCCGTTATAATTTTTTAAATTCATAATTTTTTCATTTTCCTCTCTAATTTCAACTCTTTTAACATTTATTTTTCTTTTATTTTTTGGCGCACCATTTCCAAGTATGCCAGTAATTAGAGCAGCAAATAAAATAACTACACTTAAATTTTTTTTCATAATTTTATTCTCCTTATTTTCTTTTTTTTATATTTTTAAAAAAATAGGAGTCAAAAACTCCCACTATAATCTACAACTTTAATTAAACTATTCTTAATTTTACAATCTATATTTCTTAGCTTCCAAAAATCTATCCAAAATCACAATCGCAGTCGCACATTCCAATACAACAATTGCTCTTGGCACAATCACTGGATCATGTCGACCTTTCACTTCCAAAATATCTGATTTTTTTGTTTCTAAATTCACTGTTTTTTGTGCCTTTGAAATCGAAGGCGTTGGTTTTATCGCAACTTTAAAGCTAATCGGCATCCCAGTCGAAATTCCTCCAACAATTCCTCCATTATTATTCGTATACGATTTTATATTTCCATTTTCATCAAAATACATCTCGTCATTCGCTTCATATCCAGTCATCTTAGCAATTCCAAATCCTGCTCCAAATTCAATACCTTTCACAGCTGGAACAGAAAAAATCATTCTTGAAATTTCACTCTCAATCGATTCAAAAAACGGATCTCCAATCCCAGGTTTCACCCCTGTAATCATCACTTCCACAATTCCACCCAAAGAATTTTCTTCTTCTCTAGCTTTCATTATCGCATTTTCCATCTTTTGAGCTATTCCATCTTCCAAAGTCGGCAAAATCATTCCATGTAATTTATCAATATTCTCTTGAGTAATATCACTTTCCACAAAATCTCTTTCTTCAATATCATAAAGTGATTTTATATGAGCTCCAATCAAAATTCCTTGACTTTTCAAAATCTGTTTCGCAATCGCACCAGCAAATACAATCGAAGTCGTTATTCTCCCTGAAAAATGCCCACTTCCACGAATATCATTAAACCCATCATATCGATTAAATCCACTCCAATCAGCATGTCCTGGTCTTGGTTTTCTTCTAAGTTCACTATAATCCTTTGATCTCTGATCCCTATTTCTAACAATCATCGCAAGTGGCGTTCCAGTCGTTCTTCCATCAAAAAATCCACTCAAAATCTCAAATTCATCTTTTTCCACTCTAGGCGTTGTCAATTTTGATCTTCCAGGTGCTCTTCTTTTCATTTCCTGCGAGATAAATTCTAAATCTAGTTCAGTTCCCGCTGGAACTCCGTCAATATTCACTCCCAATGCCGTTCCATGCGATTCTCCAAACAATGAAATTCTATAATTTTTTCCAAAATTTGCTCCCATTTTCTAGCTCCTTCTCTTTTTTAAATTTAAAATTCTATTTTTCTGCTTTTACCAATTCATCATAATTTGTAACTTTCTTTTTGTCCTCTTTTGAAAGTAAATTATACAATTTATGAACCATTTCTAAATATGATTTTTTCGTGTATTTTTCACCAGTTCTATTATTCAATACTATTTTTTCTGCATTTGGAATATCACTTATCAATTTACTTACAATAACATAAGGTTTCCAATCTTCTATATAGGTATCATTTTTTCCATTAGGTGTATATTGAGCCGTGTTCAATCCAGCAGTTCCTGAACCCTTTTTAATATTTCCATTTTTATCACGACCAATCCATTTATTTTTTAGTTGTTCCACTTTTCCACGAGCTTGAGCAGTTTCACGTCTTTGTTCAAATAACCATTCAAATGGATAATCTATTTGATATCCATATTTCCAAGTCGACATATGAGAACCTCTACTAAATTCTCCCCAGTTTATTCCTGTACCTGGTTTTGTATTATCATGAGTTGTCATTTTTTTATCAATTTTATTTTGCTCTTCAACAGAAAGATAAGGATCCCATTCGTTGTGTGAAATTTCAACTCCTGTAGCCTTAAAATATTCCTGAATTGTTTTCCACAAACTTGTTGCCATCAAATCATCTGCAGCCGTATGAACCAATATATTATCATCAGAAATCATATAATACCAATTCTGATAATTCTTTTTATCAAGTCCAAATCCATTAAAACTAATCAGATCATTTTGTGGCGAACGAGCTGCTGCACCATTATTTTGAAAATCTTTATTATAATTATTAGACCATTGAGATCCTAAAATTGCTACTCCTGCAAAAAAATTATCTCTTTGTGCTGCCATATCTAAAAGAAGCATTCCTCCCATAGATTGACCAGTTCCATAAATACGGCTTTCATTAATATATCCTTTATATTCCTTCAAAACAGAATCCAGAAGTTCCCAAATTGCTGTATTTGCTTCACTTGAAGAAACAACATCATTTGTAGAACGACGACTTTCTTCAACTTGTGGAACAATGATTATTGCTGGATTTTTCTCTTGAAGTTCTTTACTCGCCATTTTTGCAGCTGCTTTTGTAGAAGTAAGCGAAGCCATTGGATCAATGTCATTTGCCCCTGCGTGTTCCATATGAAGTACAACCGAGATATTTCCTTTATTTTTTTCTAAAACTTCTTTATTTGGAACATAAATTGCATAAGGCATTTCAAAATCCTCATATTTTCCAGTATATTCACTATATGCCTTAGTTGCTTTAAATCCTCCATTTCCAATATAATTTATTTTCCATCCACTATTTTTGTCAAACTCTGGCAAAATAATTTTATTTTTATCTGCTTTAATAACAGTTTGCTTAACTGTTTCACCTGTTGGTCTAGTTTGCGTTTTATCTTCCAAAGTATAATTTGAAATTTCCCTCGTTCCAGCAGCAATTTTTCCATTCTTACCAACAACTTCTCCAATTTGTTTCACACCAGCCATCATTGTACTTGTATAGGATAAATTTTGTCCAGTAAGCATATAATCTGTATTCACTTCAATAATTACATATTTTCCTTCTTTAGTACCACCATTTTTAGAAATTTCTGGCTTATCGTTAACATAAACTTTTGTGATTTGCCCTTCATTCCCTTTTGTATTATCCCTATCAATTTCCACAGTCTTCTCAAAACCATCTTTTTTCTCGCTGTAAATCGCATAATCTGTAATTTCATAATCATTTTTATTTACAGAATCAGCTTTAATATTCTGATTATACTCAACAATAATTGCCGAAGTTTTAGCACCTTCTAAATCAACAAAACCATAAGATTTGACATCAACAATCGCATTATCAGCCGAAACCGATTTTATAATTTTACTTTTATTCACAGTTTTTGCAAAAGAAACTGTACTAAATGCCATTCCTGTCAAAAATAAAGCCATCATTCCAAAATATATTTTCTTTTTACAATCTAATTTCATAAACTTTCCTTCCTTCTTTCTTTCATTTATTCAATATTATTTGTATAAACAAACTTTATATAAAAAATAAAAGATTTTCTTAATTAATTTGTAATTTTTTACTTCTCAATAACTTCAATCTCTCCACCCATTTTTACAAAATCATCCCAGAAATGCGGATAAGATTTTCTGACACTTTCAGCTTCTTCCAAAACAATCTCTTTTTCACATCGAGATGACGCAACTGCTAGAGACATCGCAATTCTATGGTCATTCCAAGCACTCACCGTAACTCCACCAGTAAATCCTTGTACACCTTGAGTAATCAAGCTATCCCCTTTCTCAGCCACATTCGCACCAAGTTTATTAAGCTCAGTTTTTATTGAAGTAATTCTATCTGACTCCTTAATTCTAAGTCTTTCTCCATTAATAATCCGAGTCTCCCCTTCACTCAATGCAGCAAGCACAGTCAAAATCGGTGCAATATCAGGACATTGAGAAATATCAATCACAGTTCCTTTTGTTTTAGATGGCTTCACAATCACATAATCATCAAAAATCTCAAGATTTGCACCCATTCTAGTAACAATCTCAATAATTTCCCTATCTCCTTGCAACGAATTTTTATTCACATGCAAACATTTCACTTCATTATCACGATTCGCCGAAATTATCCCCGCGACAATCCAAAATGCCACTTGCGAATAATCACCTTCAACAGTATAATCAAAAGGCTTATAACTCTGATTACCTTTTATCTCAAACGATTTATAATCATTATTTTTTATCTCAATCCCAGCTAACTGCAAAATTTCCAGCGTCAAATCAATGTACCCCTTCGACTCCAAATTTTTATTAATAATCAGCTTAGAATCCCCATCAAGAAGTGGCAAAGCATACAAAAGCCCAGTAATAAACTGCGAACTAATATTTCCGTCAATCTCATAATTCCCAGCCTTCAATTTTCCATTAACTGTAAGTGGCAATTTCCCAACAGTCGTCTCATACTTCAACCCTTGCTCCTCAAAAATTTTATAATACGAATCCAGCGGTCTATCCACCAATTTCCCTTTCCCATCAAAAATCAATTCATTCTCGCTCGTAATCCCAACAGGAATCAAAAATCTAATCGTAGACCCCGACTCATTACATTGCACATACTTATCCTTCGGAACAACTTTCCCATCATTCCCAACAATCTCAAGAGCACTTTCAAATCTTTTAATTTTCGCTCCCCAATTTTCCATAATATCCGTTGTTGTAGTAATATCCACAGAAAACTTTAAATTATCAATCATCGACTTCTTCTCACTTTCGGCTAATGCCGCTGCAATCACCGCTCTATGCGAATAACTTTTTGACGGTGGTATTTCTATTTTTCCATTTAATGTACTTGGTTTTATTTTTATTTTCATAAATTTTTCTCCTTTTACATTGTTTTTTTCCTCTTCATTTTAAGTCTAAAAGAAACCCTTTAAACCAAAACCTTTATTCAAAATCTTATCCTTATCAAAATTCTCTTTCAACACTCAAAACTAAAAATTTATCCTACAATATCCGCTTCACCTCTAAATTCCCCGTTAATATTCCCCATTAATTCAATCCCATGCCCTGCAAAAAATACTTCATCATCATAATAGTACACCGTAAAATCTCCATCAGAAGTTATATGCAACCCTTCAAGATAAATCCCATTTTTAAAAACTTCTTTTGAAACTTTTTGTTCTTTTAACTCTTCCTTTTCTTTTTCCGTAAATTTAGAATTTGAATTTTTTTCAAGTATTTCTATCATTTCATCCACATCTTCCTCATCTACTGAAGAAAACCAATCTTCTGCTAACCAACGCAAATCTTCCACAATTCTATCCCTTATTCTCTCATCCCATTCTTTTTGATTAAGATACATAATTTTAAATTGTTCAATTGCTCCTTTAACTTCTTCTACTTTTTTCTCTTCACTCCAATTATGCCCAATTCCACCATCAAAACTCACACTTATTTTTCTCCCAAGCCACTCAACTTCAGTTTCAAAATTTTTTATTTCTCCAAAAATTTCATCTTTAATAATTTTATTATCCATCTTATTCCTCCATTTTATTCTTTTCCAATTCAAGATTTTAATAACTTTATCAGACACCGCCTAACCTTTTCAATTTTCCAATATAATCACACATTTCTATTTCCACACTTGCAAATGCTTACTCAAAAATCTCTTCCGCCCCAATCTTCATAATCTCAACTTCCCCAATTTCCTTCAAAATTACAAAATTAATCCCGTCATTCGTACTTTTCTTATCCCTTTTCATAATCTTAGCAATCTCATCTTTTGGATACTCAATTTCAGTTGGCAAATTCAATGCTTTAAGCAATTTCGCAATCTTCACAGCTTCCCCTTCTTTAGTAAATCCTTTTTTCTCTCCAATTTTCGTAATATCCACCATCCCAGCAGAAATCGCCTCTCCGTGCGAATATTTTTCATAATTTGTAAACTGCTCAATCGCATGACCAATCGTATGCCCAAAATTCAATATCATTCTCAAGTTGCTTTCCTTCTCATCTTTTTCCACAACTTCCTTCTTTATCTCACAAGAACGATAAACAAGCTCATTCACATACTTCATCAAATGTTCACGCAATTTTTGTATATAATTTTCATCATCTTGCGAAACCCCAACTTTTTCCACAATTTCCACAAGTCTATCAAAAAAATTCTTATCATAAATACATCCATATTTCACAATTTCCCCAAATCCATCGTAAAAATATCTATCAGTTAATGTATTTAAAAAATAATTATCAATTAAAACAAGTTTTGGCTGATGAAATGCCCCAACAAGATTTTTCCCCTCAGGCAAATCAACTCCAACTTTTCCTCCAACACTGCTGTCAACTTGCGAAACTATTGTTGTAGGAATTTGAATAAACCCAATCCCACGCATATAACTAGCCGCTGCAAATCCAGCAATATCTCCAACAACTCCGCCACCAAATGCAACAACCATATCCTTTCTCGTAAGCCCTTCATTCACCATAGCCGAATAAATCGAAGGCATTATCCCAATATGCTTATGTTTTTCTCCAGCTTGTAGCACAAATATACTATAATTAAATCCTTTAAACATTTCTTTATACTTTTCTTCATAAATCTCATGAACATTCGAGTCTGTAATTACAAACAATTTTTTCCCAGTATAAACTTCTCCAATATATTTTGGAAATTCCTCAAAAAAATTTTCCCCAATCATAATATCATAAGAATTTTTTCCCAATCCAACATGTAATTTTTCCATAATTTATCCATCCTTTTAATCATAATTTTTCATTTAATACTAAATTTACATTTCAAATCAATATTATTTTCCTAAAAACAATTGTATAGTGAACTACTCCCGCTTTTAGAAGCGGGAGCTTCTTGGGAAGTATCTGCTTTTGCTAGCCAAATATATTTACCAAGCTCTTCGGACAGTCCCTGCCCTGTTTTTTTATTTCCTAATATTTCAACATTTCTTTTCCAACATCTCTTATATTAAGTGCCGCATTGTAATCTCTATCAATCTCAATTCCGCAACACTCACATTTATAGCTTCTTTCTGATAATTTCAGTTCCTCTTTAATATTTCCGCATTTACTACAAGTTTTCGACGACGGAAACCACTTATCTATCTTCAAAAATTGTTTCCCTAAAAACATCAACTTATACTCAAGCATCCTCAAAAACATTCCCCATCCATTATCTCCTACACTTTTCCCAAAATTTAATGCCTGGCTCATCCCTTTCATATTCAAATCCTCGACAATCACAGCATTATGTTCTTTGGACAATTTTTTTGATAATTTATGCAAAAAATCTCTTCGACAATTTTTAATATATTCATGTAATTTTGATATTTTTGCTTTTTGTTTATACCAATTTTTAGAAAACTTTACTTTTCTTGATAATGATTTCTGTAATTTCTTCAATTTTTTCTCCAACATCCTAAAATATCTTGGATAATCAGCCCTTTGGTTTTCAGAGCTGACAAATAATTCAGACATTGAAAAATCAAGTCCAATCACTTTATCATTACTTGGTATTTTTTGAATTTCTTTTTCAAATTCCGTCAAAACAGAAACATAGTAATTTCCATTACTATTTGTCAATGTTACTGACTTTATCTTGTAATCTTTTGTTATTTCTCTATGATATTTTAATTTAACTTTTTTCAATTTTGGCAAAACCAAATATTTATTTTCTTCAATTCGTATTGAATTATTCACACAATTTGTTGTATAACTTTTAACATTATTCTTTTTAGATTTGAACCTTGGAAATTTCGCTCTCTTTTGAAAGAAATTCGTAAACGATCGTTTTACATTCAATTGAGCATTTGAAAGTGCCAGGCTGTCTACTTCTTTCAAAAATTGGTTTTCACTTTTCAAACTGGCAGGTGTAATTATTTTATTTTTTCCAGTTTCTTCATAAATTTTATTAGCAGTGTACAAAATCGTATTGTAAACAAAACGAACACATCCAAAAGTCTTGTCTATCAACAATTCTTGATCTTTATTTGGATAAATTCTATATTTGAATGCTAAATTATATTTCATAAAATTACACCTCCTTTTGACTTTGAATATTATTTCTTTAGAAATTTTATCATTAATGATTTCTCTTCAATATTTTATACAAAAATTTTATCATGGATGTATCCTTTTTTCAATTTTTTTTACAAAAAAAAAAGCAATTCATCTCCCACTTGTAGAAGCCGGAGACTTCTTGCTATCTTTTGTTAAAATATAGCAAAACCACTAAATCCAACAATTTAAAATGATTTTACTATATAATTTTTTATTTCAAGTTATATCTTTTTTCAAGTTCTCTTTTTATATAAACCGACTGAAACTCTTCTTTTAACATATCCATTATAATAATATCATAAGTTTTTCCCATAATTTCAACCGCTTTCCGTAACCGTCCTACTTCCTTAAAGCCAATTTTTTTATACATATTATAGGCTGGTTCATTATATTCGAATACTTTTAGCGATATATTTCTCAAATTTAAAAATGAGAAACCATAATCAAGTATTAATTTCAGAGCTTCTGTTCCATAACCTTTTCGCTGATGTTTAGTATTTCCTATTAGAACTCCCAATGCACCGTTTCTATTTACCATATCTAATGAATTAAATCCAATATTTCCCAAAAGTTCATCGTTTTCAAGTAGTCTAACAGCAAACATTTTTTCTTTTTTTATTAAAGTTAAAAATTCCTTTTCACTTTCAAAATCTGTAATATTTGTATAAGAAACAGAGCCTAAACCAACTGAAACTTTTATATCATTAACCATCTCAGTATACTTTTCAATATCATCAAGAGAAATTGGTGAAAAATAAATATTATCTCCAACTAGTGTTTTCAAATACTTTTTCTTTTCAGAATTATTTTCCATTTCATTCCTCCCAAGTTAATTTCTCTTAATCTATTTTCTCCCTACGTTTCGTAGAAATTATAAATTTCTCTTTTAATGTCCCCAAATCATTATTATTCAAGGCATCTTTAATTACATCCAGTTCTTTTTCAAACTGCTGTATCATTTTCAAAAGATTTTTTTTGTTCCCCATAAACAGCTCTGCCCACAAATCTTCATTTATTTTTGCAATTCTCGTCAAATCTCGATAAGAATCTCCAATAAAACGATTTGTATCATACTTCTCACTATCACTATTCACAAGTGAAACCGCAATCGCATGAGTAAGCTGACTCGTAAACGCAATAATCTCATCATGTTCCTGTGCCGTAAGAAAACTAACCTTCTTGAATCCCATCAATCTTACAATTTCCGAAAGTAATTCCAAATTTTCCTTTTTATTTTTTTCATCCTTAATAATTATATAATTTGCATTTTGAAAAACACGATTATCCGCAAAATCAATTCCTCTTTTTTCACGCCCTGCCATCGGATGTCCAAAAATAAAGTCAATATTTTTCCCATTCTTTTTATTACTTTCCTCAATAATCGGATCAATATCTCCAATAATTTTCTCCTTAATACCCACAACATCAGTAATTATGGCATTTTCCTTAAAATTATCAATATTATTCACAAAAAACGATTTCATCAAGTTAGGATAAAGAGTAATTACAACAAAATCTGATTTTTCCAAAGGGTCCTTAGTTTCAAGAAACCCTTTATTTATCATATTTTTCTCCTCTGCCTTTTTCAAAGTTTCCTCATCAATATCAATTCCATAAATCGTCTTAATACCAATCTCCCTAAAACTCTGTGCAAAAGCAGCTCCAATCACTCCAAGCCCAACAATCGTTACTGTCAAATCTTCTATTTTTTTCAAATTATTTTTCATCATAATCTTATCTCATTTCACAATTTACTCTTAAATTACAACAGCTATACCACTTCAGCTAAATAATTATTTTGATTTAAAACTTTTCCCCAACACATTTGCAATTTTTTCCACATTTTCCATCAAATGTTTAAATACATCTTCTTTCAACGATTGTGGTCCATCTGACAACGCTTTATCTGGTTCTGGATGAACTTCTACCATAAGTCCATCTGCTCCTGCTGCCACTCCTGCCATTCCAAGTGGTTCTACCATCCAGTATTTTCCTGTAGAGTGAGCTGAATCAACTATTATTGGTAAATGTGTCAATTTTTTTATCATCGGAACTGCATTTAAGTCAAGCACATTTCTATAAGCTGTTTCATAAGTTCTTATCCCTCTTTCACAAAGAACTACATTTTCATTTCCTCCTGCCAAAATATATTCAGCTGACATTAGCCATTCTTCTATTGTCGCACTAAGTCCTCTTTTTAAAAGTACTGGAATATTTGTTTTTCCAACTGCTTTCAATAAATCAAAGTTTTGCATATTTCTTGCTCCAAGCTGAATCATATCAACATGTGGACCGAATTCATGCAATTGTGCAATCGACATTACTTCACAGATTATTGGAAGTCCTGTTTCTTCTTTTGCCTTTTTCATCAATTCAATTCCTTCCATTCCTAGTCCTTGGAACGCATATGGCGATGTTCTAGGTTTTACTACTCCACCTCTCAACATTGTTGCTCCATATTTTTTCACTATTCTTGCCGCTGTCATAATTTGTTCTTCATTTTCAACCGAACAAGGTCCTGCCATCATCACAAGATTATTTCCTCCAATTTCTACATCTCCAACTTTTACAATTGTATCTTCTGGATGAAATTTTCTACTTGCTCTCTTGTACGGCTCTTGAACCCTTTGAACATCAATTACATATTCTAAAGATTGAATATGCTTAATATCAATAGAGCTAATATCTCCAACTAACCCTAAAATTGAATATTCTGCCCCAATAATTGGCTTCACTTTAACATTATTTTCTTCTTCCAATCTTTTTATCAATCTTTCTAATACGCTTTTATCAATTTTCCCATCTACTTTTATAATCATAACTTTATTTTCCTTTCTCTTATTTTATTTTTATTTTTTTATTTTATCTTATTTTATTTTCTATTATTATATTGAATTAAACTGTATTGTATTTATTATATTATTTATGTCATATTTTATAAAATTTTCTAACTTTTGGTAATGTCATTGCTAACATCTTTTTTATAATTTCAAATATTTCAAAATTTTAAAAACAAAATCTATTTTTCAAAAAATTATTTCGCTTTAAAACTTT
Source organism: Leptotrichia sp. oral taxon 218 (assembly GCF_018128225.1). Classification (NCBI taxonomy): domain Bacteria; kingdom Fusobacteriati; phylum Fusobacteriota; class Fusobacteriia; order Fusobacteriales; family Leptotrichiaceae; genus Leptotrichia; species Leptotrichia sp. oral taxon 218. The sequence goes on from NZ_CP072377.1 coordinate 1,858,813, forward strand.
TCCCCAATACATTTGCAATTTTTTCCACATTTTCCATCAAATGTTTAAATACATCTTCTTTCAACGATTGTGGTCCATCTGACAATGCTTTATCTGGTTCTGGATGAACTTCTACCATAAGTCCATCTGCTCCTGCTGCCACTCCTGCCATTCCAAGTGGTTCTACCATCCAATATTTTCCTGTAGAGTGAGCTGAATCAACTATTATTGGTAAATGTGTCAATTTTTTTATCATTGGAACTGCATTTAAGTCAAGCACATTTCTATAAGCGGTTTCATAAGTTCTTATTCCTCTTTCACAAAGAACCACATTTTCATTTCCTCCTGCCAAAATATATTCAGCCGACATAAGCCATTCTTCTATTGTCGCACTTAGACCTCTTTTCAAAAGTACTGGAATATTTGTTTTCCCAACTTCCTTTAATAAATCAAAGTTCTGCATATTTCTTGCTCCAAGCTGAATCATATCAACGTGTGGACCAAATTCATGCAATTGTGAAATCGACATCACTTCACATATTATTGGAAGTCCTGTTTCCTCTTTTGCCTTTTTCATCAATTCAATTCCTTCCATTCCTAGACCTTGGAACGCATATGGCGATGTTCTTGGTTTTACTACTCCACCCCTTAACATTGTTGCTCCATATTTTTTCACTATTCTTGCCGCTGTCATAATTTGCTCTTCATTTTCAACCGAACAAGGTCCTGCCATCATCACAAGATTATTTCCACCAATTTCTACATCTCCCACTTTTACAACCGTATCTTCTGGATGAAATTTTCTGCTCGCTCTTTTGTACGGTTCTTGCACTCTTTGCACATCAAGCACTCCTTCAATTGCCAAAACTCTGTTCACATCTATAACACTTGTATCTCCAACTAATCCAATTATTGTATATTCACTTCCATAAGACAAATGTGGCTGTAAATTAAGCTCTTCCACTCTTTTCAACAATTTTTCCATATTTTCCTGTGAAATATTTTCATCTACTTTTATAATCATTACTTTTCCTCCATTTATTTTTTGTTTTAATTTTTTTATTTTGTAATAAAAAAACTCTCTATAATAGGAGAGTTGAAAATCGCACTTACATTTTATATATCAAAATTCAATAAAATAAATTTATAAAAAGAAACTCATTGACAGAATTTTTATTACTAAAAAATATTTAATTTATAAACTAAAATTTACAAATCACTAATTTAAAAAAAATTTATTAAATTCAATACTACTAAATTATGCAAAAACGCATATTTTCCTACCAATAACTACATTTTATAATTTTCATTTTCACTTCCAAAATTTGCAAAAAGTGCAAATTATACCTACTATCCTACATTTTTTTATTTTTTACTTGTTCATTCTATCAAAAATATAATTAATTGTCAACTGCTAACCTAAAAAATTCTCAAATTTTTATTTCTTTAATAAGTAACTTGCAAGGAGAAATCAAAAATTATTTCTCCTCAGAAAAAATAAATAAAAAAATTATTTTAAAAACAATTCCTGCAATTTTAGCGCTTCACCATCTTCCATATTTTTTCCTACATATTCAAAATCACTTGGCAATAAATTTTTCAGTCTATCAATGGCATTTCCCATAGCGTAACCTTTTCCAACCATCGTAAGCAGCTCAAAGTCATTTTCTCCATCGCCAAAAGCTATAGCTTCTTCCAATTTTACATTTTCCTTTTCCAGCAAAAATTTCGCTGCAAGTCCTTTATTAGCTCCTTTTGACATAATTTCCATACATTGGTCTGTAACAAAAATCACATTTACACCTTTAGTCACCTTCAAAATTTCCTTTTCCAATTTTAAAAGCTCTTCGTGGTCACCGATATAAAAAATTTTTAAAATATCCAAATTTTTTAATTCTGTTTCTGGAACTTCCCTAAAATTAACTTTTACCTGATTAGTTATTCTGTCAAAAACATCTTGCGCTGTCCCTTTTGTTATAATCCATTCATTCCCAGAAAAAATATTAAGATGAGATTTTTTTGCAATATTTTTATAATCTAAATCAAGTATTGCATCAGAGTCTTCTTTATTTAATCCTCTTTCATAAATCAACTTCCCATCTCCATCAAAAATTCTTGCACCATTTGCAGCAATCACAGGAATTTTTATGTCAAGCTGTTCAGTCACATAACCAATTTGCTCATAACTTCTTCCAGAAGCAATATAAAATTTAATACCTTTTGCCATTATTTTTTTTATCGTATCAATGGTAACAGGCGAGATATAATGTCCTTTGGCAATTAATGTTCCATCCAAATCGCTAATAACTGCTTTATACATTTTTTTAATCCTTTCATTTTAGTTATTTATTTTTTAGTTGATCTAAATTTTATAAAAATAATTTCGAAAATGCTTCCACAAACTCTTCGTCAGTAAACGGTTTTGATAAAAATGACTTAGCTCCAGCTTCAATTCCCATTTTTTGATAATTTGGAAACATTACCATTGTGCTGCAAATCATTATTTTTGCATCTTTGTCATAATTTGAAATTTCTTTTGTAGCTGCAAGACCGTGCATATTTGGCATATTTATATCCATTGTTACAACTTGCGGTTTTACCTTTTTATACATTTTCAACGCTTCCAGTCCATCATTTGCTTCATAAACTTCATATCCCATTTCTTCTAATATATCTCTTATATCTTCTCTTATGTAAGGTGTGTCGTCGACAACCAACGCTAATTTTTTCATAACAATTTCCTTTCAAAATAATTTTTTATATTTTTTTGCAACTTTTTGTAACTTTTTATAATTTTTTACAACTTTTTTAAAAATAATTTACAAATTAAATATTTCTCGAACTTTTTTAGCCATTCCATCACTCTTATTACTTTCAATAATCTCTGTATCAGAAAGTTTTTCAAGCAATCTGTAAATGGAATTTTCCATCGCAAATCCAAGCCCTGTCTGCGTGATTAAATCGTAATCATTGACTCCATCTCCAAAAGACACCGCATCTTTCAATGTTAGCCCATCTTTTCGTAATAAAAAATTAGCCGCAACAGCTTTATCACAAGTTTTTGAAAAAATTTCTAAACTTCTTTCATTTACAAAAACGATATTTGTTTCATCATTTGTAACTCGTTTAACTTCTTTTTCCAATTCCAGTAATTTTTCATGGTCTCCTAAAAAAAACATTTTTGAAAAATTTTTTTTGCTAAAATCTTCAAAAGAAATTTGTTCTGGATATAGTTTTCTCTCTGGTTTTTGCGCATAAAAGTAAGCTTTTGCATCTTCAGTCACATACCAATTGTTACCTGAATATCCATTTAAAATAATGTCACTTCCAAAAGATTTGTAATTTATT